>CAXNIN010000009.1:0-29298 GCA_964202365.1 Myxococcota bacterium
GTCGAGGATCTCCCGGAGCAGGCGGCGCTCGACGCCCTCGCGCAAACCGGCGACATCTCCGCCGCCGCGTGGCGCAAGAGCACCGGCAAGCGCGACCCGTTGTGGTTCATGGGGCCGGTGAAGAGCGGCCGTTTCTACTGAAAGGCGGCTCTGGCCGCTGAACGCGGCACGGGTCCGTCACGAGGACGTGCGTCCGGTGCGAAGCGGAGGTAGGGGGCGCGCATGCTCGCCCTGCTCCTCCTGTCCGCCTGTTTTCCCCGCCTCGACCCCGACGAGACCACCGACGCGGGGGACTCCGGCGGGGCGATCCTCGTGGAGGCGCGCTGCGGCGACGGGGAAGACGACGATGGCGACGGCGACGTCGACTGCGCGGACCCCGACTGCCGGGACGCCCGTGGCTGCGAAGAGGGCGACGCCGACACGGACACCGACTCGGACACCGATACCGACACCGATACGGACACCGACACCGACACCGACACCGACACCGACACCGATGTCGACGAAGACTGCGACAACGGGCGCGACGACGACGGCGACGGCGACGCCGACTGCGACGACGCCGACTGCGCCGGTGATCCCGCCTGCGCGACCTGCTGGGACGACGACCTCGACGACGCCCTCGGCGCCGAGATCGCGAGTGGTTCGGCGACCGGCAACGACGGTTCGGGCTCCTGCGGCGGGAGCAGCACCGCCGACACGATGGTGCGGTGGGTGGCCCCGTCCAGCGGGTCGTACACGTTCGACACCGTCGGGAGCGCCGTGGACACGACGCTCTGGGTGGCCTCCGAGGAGTGCGACGGCGACGAGCTCGCGTGCAACGACGACTGGTTCGGCACCTACTCCCAGCTCACGGTGAGCGTCAGCAGCGGCGATGTGCTCGTCGTCGGCGTCGAGGCGGCCGGCTCCTGGGTGCTCAACGCCTGGGAAGGGGACTGCCCCGACTACATGGTGGGCGAGGTGCTCGACCTGTACGGGAGCACCTCGTCGTTCACGACGGACTACGCCGCCACCTGCCAGGACGTCGGCAACGCGATCGCGCTGCGCTGGATCGCGCCGTCGAGCGGCACGTGGACGTTTTCGACGGCCGGATCGGACTTCGACACGGTCATCGCCGTGTTCGACGGCGCCTGCGACGGCGACGAGCTCGCCTGCAACGACGACTCGGGCACCGAGCCCGGCCCCTCGGAGACCTCGGCCTACGTCGCGGCGGGGGACGACGTGGTGATCGTCATCGGCGGGTACGCAGGCGCGACGGGCACCTACTACCTGACGATCGACTGAACGATCAGCTCGCGGCGGGCTCCTTGTCGAGCCAGGTCTCGTACACGAACGCGCAGTCCCGACGGATGCGGTCGGCGTCGAGGCCGTACTTCGCGAGGTTGTACGTGTGCTTGCTCTTGTAGGCGCGCTGCTCTTCGGCGGTCTTCCGGATCGCCGCGAGCTGCTCGGCCGATGCCGTGATGCCGAAGAACGGGATCATCTCGGCCATCAAGCCGTCGAAGTCGCGCATCATCCGGTCGTACGAGACCACCATCACGCGCGAGCGGTCGATGCGGCCGTTCGTCCAATCGTCGTGGAACCACGACAGGAGTTGGACCAGGGCCTTGTACAGCCGCTCGTTGTAGCGGGCCCGCGTGGCTTCGGGCAGGGACCAGTACCCGAACGCGTTGTCGAGCACGCCGGTCACGAGGCTGAACGTCGACGGGATGACGTCGACGGGGTCGCGCACCATGTACAGGATGTGCGCATCCGGAAAGCGATTCAGAAACGCCGGGGTTCGCGGACCCGTGGAGAATAGCTTCGCGACGAGGCGCGTCGAGTCCTGCGCCACGAGGCTGCGGCGCCACACCGCCTCGATCCAGTCGAAGTCGCGCGCGCTGGTGTCGCGCACGCTCGGGTCGAACATGGACGTCCGATCCTCGTCGTCCCAGGCGAGCAGGAACCCGAAGAGGAAGAACCCGTCGAAGTAGCGGAAGAACACCATCACGTCGTCGGTCTCGACCGACGAGAGGTTCGTCTCGTGCGCCGCGGAGACGTGGAACCGCGCGGGGCTCACCTTCTCGAGCAGCGGCAGGAAGGGGCGGATGATCTTCTGGAGGAGGATGGACGGGTAGAGGCTGCGGTAGAGCTGCATGCCCGACCCGAACCGGTTCTCGACCAGGAAGCGGTGGAGGAACGTGGTTCCCGTGCGCGGGTTGCCCACGATCACGATCGGGCGCTCCACCCGCGTCTGCGCGAGCTTCGGGAAGAACACGTTGTCGAGCGCCATGAGCGCCCACACCCCGAGGCGCAGGCCCGCGTAGAGCCACACGATGACGAGCGGGATCACCCGTACGCGAAACACGCGCCGGAGGACCCCGTAGGTGAGCCGCATACGTCCGAGCATGCCGTCGGCTAACCCGCGGCGGCGCGTCGGGCGGGCGCGGGTGGCGCCGGGGATCAGTGCTTGTCGACCGGACCCACGCGGAACCACCCGGCGTCCGTGACCAGGGCGTCCATCGGGACGTCGTGGACTTCGGCGGGAATGTCCTCGACCACCTGGAAGTCCCACGCAATGCCCACCTTTCGGCCGCGCGTTCCGGCGAGCACCCGGTCGTAGTGTCCGGCGCCGCGCCCCAGGCGATTCCCGCGTCGGTCGAACGCGAGGCCCGGGATGAGCCAGAGGTCGACCTCGTCGGGCGACACCAGGGGGAGGTCGGCCGGGGGCTCCGGGATGCGGAACGCGCCGGGGACGAGCGTCTCGCCGGCCCAGCGGTGCAACGTCATGCGTTCGTGTTCGGTGCGCGGGAGCGCGAGCACGTGCCGGGCCGGATCGAGCATGGGCCCGAGCTCGGGCTCGCCGCCCACCCCGAGGTAGCCCGCCACAACCCTCGCCTCGCGCATCCACGGGAGATCGGCGAGGTTCGCGAGTAGATGCGCGATACGACGGTCGCGCTCGTCCGCGGGGAGCTCCCGCCGGGCGATCCGGAGCGCGCGGCGGAGGGCGTCGCGGGACGGCTGTTCCGTGGACACGGGGGGTACGTAGCGCGGCGGCGTCATCCGCGAGCCCGCACGGCGTCGTCGCCGAGGAGCGCCCGGCGCTCGGAAGCGCCGAGGCCGTCGACGCGGTGGCGCATCGAGAAGGTGAGGTTGCCAAAGCCCTTCCCGCCGAGCCCGAGCCCCACGTCGCCCTCGATCCCGGCGCCCGCGCGGAGCGCCCGCTCGAAGAGGATCTCCACCTGCCGCGTCTCCACCTCCTCGGCGGCGGCCGCGTAGTCGAGATCGGCCGGCACGCCCTCGTACATCGACCCGCCCACCATGTCCGCGGCGATGGCGCGCTCCACGTCGAGCACACGGGCCTCGATCCCCTCCGGGCCCGGCGTGAGCGGGGCGCCCCCGAGCGCGGCCCGAACGGCCTCGGTGGGCACCGCCACCTGGCCCGACACGGTGGCGTCGAGGTCGATCTCGAGATCGCCGTCGATCTCGTCGCCGGCAACCTGGGCGGCGATGAGGCGCTGCACCTCGGCCGCGGGGCCTTCGACGGCGGGGTGTACGTCGATGAGCGCGTTCACGTCGGTGGGCGTGTGTTCGACGCTGCGCGCGAGGGTGCGCTCCGGGAGGGCCTCGGCCGCCACCGGAGCCCCCTCGGCGCCGAACAGCGCGTCCGTCGGGTCGACCATCGTGACGAGGTAGTCCACGAGCGCGTAGACGGTGTCGAGCGCGACGGTGTCCGCGCGGCGAACGTCGTTGACGCGGTCGCCGCGGGTGACCTCGAAGGAGAGGCGCGCGAGATCGAGCGCGCGCACGGCGTCCGCGGCGCCGCGCACGCGCACGCTCAGGTCGTCCGCGTCGACCGCGCCGAGCTCGGACGGGAGGCCGAAGACGTGGAGGCGGGTGAACAGCGCGTGCAGCGCGACCTCCTGGCCGATCCGCGCCCCCATCTCGAGGTAGGCGCCGTCGGCGTCCATGCCGAGCGCAGCGCCGTGGCCGCCTTCGCCGATCGCCTCGAAGCCAGCTCCGCCCAGGGCGCTCGGCATTTCCGCTTCCGCCGTGCCGGTGAGGGCACTTTCGGCGGAGCACCGGAGCTCGCTCGGGGGCAGGGCGGCGATCAGGGGGACGAGCACGCGCTCCACCACGAAGTTCGAGCTGACGCGGCCGAGGAGGAGGTCGTTGATGTTCGTGGGGCCGACGTCGACGAGGGCGCGGAGCAGCGTGTCGGGGTCGATGTCCCAAACCGCCTCGACGCCGTAGGTTGCGCCAAGCTTCGCTTCCACCTGGGCGCCGTCCTCGATGGCGCCCTCAGCACCCGTGGTCTTCGCGCCGAGCCCCGCCGCGAGGGCCCCGGTCGCCATGCCGGACACGCGCACCGAGAAGCCGTCGACGGTGCGCTCGACGCCCACGGCGCCGGACAGCTCGGCGTCGACGCCGATGTCGACGCCGGCCATGCCGTCGAGCGTGATGCCGAACCCTACCGGCCAGAGCGTGTCGAAGGCGAAAGAGGCGAGCTCGCCCGCCGCGGCGAACAGCGCGGGGCCTGCCTGTGCGGCGAGCCAGCGGCTGGCCCAGGGGCGCGCACGGTGCGCGATCGCGAGGGGGGCGGCCTCGGCGAGGGGGAGGGCGTCGAGCACGACTGCCGCCATGTCGCCGAGGGCGTCGAGGGCGCCCCCGAGCGTGTCCGCCGGGGCCGGGGTGGCGCCGAGCGTGCCCGCGCGCGTCTGCGCCGCCTCGTTGCCGGCGAGCTGGGGGGCCGCGGCGGTGACCGCGGGCGCGGTGGCCGGCGCCAGCGCGGCTTGGGTGCTGCTCGCCATCGTCGTGCGGGAGGTGCTCGCCATCGGTGCGCTCCGTCAGGTACGCACGGGCACGATGCACGCGGGGTGCCAGGCCGGAAGAGATTGAAATTCTTGGATTCCGGGTGGCGGACCTCGGCGGGTGACGGACGTCACCGGCGGACGTCCGTCGTCCTGGTGTCAGGCCGTTCGCGTCAAGCCCCCGCGAGACTATTCGACGCAGTTCACGACAAGCGGGTTTGCGCTCGCGACGCGGCTCACGCTCTCGCTGTCCACCCAGGTGGACGTGAGCTCGTCGACGTACTGGCGCGCGCGGCACGCCGGAACGGTGAGCTGGTAGGTGACCGACGCCTCATCGTAGATCGTCTGCTCGTCGAGCGGGGTCTCCACGCGGGCGTCGAGCGTGAGATCCCACACGTACACCGTGGCGCCTTCGCTTCCGACTTCCGTGCGATCCGGCGCAACAGAGAAGTCGCTCGCCGACCAGCCGGCCGGCACGGATTCGCGCACGACGGACGTGCCCTCGACGCCGCCCATGTTCACGACGCGCAGGGTGACGCTCGCCGCGCCGCCCCCGGCGGGCACCTCGACGTAGTTCGTGCCGCGCGCCGCGATCATCACGGGGTTCGCGGCCATCCAGGCCCACACGGCGTCCTGGTCCTCGGCGTACATGTAGCTGAGGAGCGGCTCCGGGACGTAGCCGCCGGTGAAGGTGTAGTCCTTGTTCCGGTCGGTGGTCTGGGTCTCCTCCATGCACCACCACGCCGCGTCGCTCGTGGCGGCGGAGCGGTAGTCGAGGACCTCCTCGACCGGGATCTCCATCGACCCGTTCGGGTAGTCGTCGGCGAAGTCGCCGTCCATGTCGCCGGCGCCGAGGTCCTGGCTCTCGTCGGAGAGGAAGACGTACCACCCGTCGATGCAGAGGTCTTCGTCGGTCGAGAGGTTCGTGGCCGAGAGCGTGCTCCCGTTGAACAGGGTTTCGACGGTGAGCAGGCCGCGATCCCAGGCCTCGCCGAGGCCGACGCACGGCGTGCCCCAGAACGCGTCCAGAGGCACGATCGCGAAGCCGGCGGCGGTGTTCGTCGTGAGCCAGATCTTCCCGATCGCGTGTTCGCCCGCGACCTCGGGGGTGTAGCGCACGTCGAGCGTGGTGCTCTCGCCGGGCGGCAGCGAGATGGGGATGGCGCTGTCGGCGGAGAACCAGGCACCCTCGACGTAGACGTCGGAGAGGTACAGATCCGCGGTGCCGACGCTCGTGACCACCACCTCGGTCTCGACGGTCTCGCCGTACTCGGAGAGGAACGTGACGGCGGAGGGGGAGATGGTGAGCGCGGGGTAGGTGCCGGCGCCCTGGAGCGGGACGACGAGGGTGGGGTCGACCGCGTCGCTGTGGATGAGCAGCTCGCCGGCGTCGTCCATGCTCAACGGCGTGTAGGTGACGACGAGATCGACGGCGTCACCCGGCTCGATGACGGTGCCGTCGGACGCCCACGCGAGCGTGTAGGCGGACGAGCCGGTGACATCGATGCCGCTCACCGTCACCGGCAGCTCCCCGACGGCGGTGACCGTGACTGTCTCGGTGACGGCGGAAGACGTGCTCAGCACGCCGAAGTCCACCAGGATCGGATCGGCGGAGAGCACGCGATCGCCCTCGGGCGGCGCTTCCTTCACGCGCTCCACGCCCGTCTCGATGCACCCCGCGAGGAAGCCAAGGAGCCCGAACGACCACATACGAATCCCCGCGACGCCCCAGCATACGCCGTCCAACGGCAGTTCGCCCGGCCTACGCGCGGCCGAGCAGGCGCCGTTCAGTCGTCGATTGCGTCACACCAGAAGTCGACCGGCTGCGGGGTGATCACGGCGTCCCCGGAGTCTCCGGTGAGCGCCGAGAACGTGACCGTGCCGTACGCCCCGTTGACGCCGAAGTCCTCGACGACGACCTCGGCGCTGCCGCTCGTGCTGTCCGTGGCGTAATAGCGGCCGCCGCTGAAGTTCTCGATGAGCTGCACCTGCACGTTCGTGTTGTACGTGCCCCGCCCGACGAAGGTCTCGCGCACGAAGACCCGGAACGACCAGGCGTAGGCGTTCGAGGAGTCGGTGTACGTGAGCTGGAGCTGGTTGTTGGGCGGGTGGGAGCACACGATCGTGTCGAACGTGGCAGAGCCTTCGCCGCGGATGTCGACCGTGATCGGTAGCGGGGTAGGCGGGAGCTCGATGGTGTCGTCCATGGGGCTCGTGTCGCGCGTGTCGGTGTCGGTGTCGGTGTCGACGTCCGTGTCGGCGTCGGCCTCCGCGGTGTCCGTGGGAGCTTCCTCGTCTTCACCGCCGGCACAGCCGAGCGCGAAGGCGAGGCCGAGGGCCACGGAGAAGGGCAGTAGGCGCATGGAGACCTCCGCGAGCAAGGTGTCTCGGCCGCGGCCCTTCGTCAATCGGCGGTTCAGCGCGGCTGGATCGTGGCGCAGTCGAGCGCTCCGGAGACGACGCCCACCTTCGACGCCCACCTGGTCCCGACGGCCATCCCGCGCCACTGCACTTCCGGGAGCTCGCAGGCGTGCGCCGCCTTGCTGGCGTCATCCACGAAGCGAACGGTGTACGCCTCCTTTCGGGCCCCCTCCCGCTGACAGCCGACGCAGCTCCCCGGGTTCGCGATCCGCACGGTCGGCCAGGTGGGCGCCGCGGCGAGCGAGTCCCCGCCCGCACGCTCCGTCGCGGAGACCGTCCACCTGTCCACCATGAACTGGCAGCGATCGGCGTAGACCGGCTCTTCCCGGTACTTCGTCTCGCATTCCTGCACGACCGCGAACGTCCCGTCGCCTTTGTCCTGCCGTTTGTCTACGCAGGTCTCGCCGTCCGGCACCTTCTTGGTGTCCCGCTTCTCGGGCGCGCAGGCGACGCTGTACGCCCCGCCCGGGACGGCGTCCTTCCAGGCCGTGTCGCGCGTCGGCGTCAGCGTCTCGACCGCGATCGTGCGCTCCCAGGTGTGGCCGTTGACCACCACCGCGGCGTCCTTCTTCCAGAAAACAAACGCGCCGATCGCGATGATCACCGCGCCGACGATCGCGAGGCAGCCGAGGCCTCCCACCACGGTGAGGGCACCGCGAGACTTCTTCGGCGGCGCGGCGCCGCTGGCGGCCGCGTGTCCCGCCATCGCCGCTTCCCGCGCCTTTTTGCGGGCCTCTTCGGCCTCGCGCGCGGCGTCGGCCGCCGAGTCCGCGGTGAACCCGCCCGCCGCGGTCTGGGCGGCGCGTTTCGCCGCGGTCTTCGCGCCGGCGAGCTCACTCCCGCAGCCGACGCAGAACGCGGCCTTGGCGGCGTTCGGCGTGTCGCACGCCGCGCACACGACGTCCTCGCCCTGGTAGGGGTGGTCCGCTACCGCCACCGCCTCGTCCTCGGGCGGGAAGTAGCGGCGCGTGGCATCTTGCGGGGCGCCGCAGGTGGGGCAGTGGCGGTGCGTCAACCCCAGGAGCCGCGCGGTGCCGCAGCTCGGGCAGTCCCACACCATCTCGTACCGGCCCTTTTCCTCCGTCCGCATCGCGACTCCGTACGCGCCCTTGACCCGGCGCGTCGCCAGTCTACCGCGACGCCGGCACGGCGGTCCGATAGGCGGACGGGATGGACATCCTCGTCTACGGCATTCCTTCGTGCGGCACGGTCAAGAAGGCGCGGGCGTGGCTCGACGCCGCGGGTCTCGCGCACCGGTTCGTCGACCTTCGCGCAACGCCGCCGTCGCGCGAGCAGGTGGACGCCTGGGTGGCGCGGTTCGGCACGAAGGCCCTACGGAACACCTCCGGCGGCTCCTACCGCGCGCTGGGCCCCGAGAAGGACACGTGGACCGACGCCGCGTGGGCCGCCGCCTTCGCCGCTGACCCGATGCTCATCAAGCGGCCCGTCGTCGAACGAGGCGGCGCGCCGGTGATCGTGGGGTGGACGCTCTCGGACGAAGCGCTGCGGGCCACGCTGCGCTGACGCCAGGGCGGCAAACGCGAAGAGCGGGCCCGTCGGAGCCTGCGCTCCGGCGCGGCCCGCCCGGGTGCCCGCCTACTTCTTCTCGCGCGACCCGCCCTGCTCGGCTTCCTTGCCTTCCTCGATCAGCTCCTTCACGCGCTGACCGCCCTTGTGGCCGATCTCCGAGTAGAACTCCGGGCCCCGCTCGTTCCGGACCTTCTCGCCGCCCATCCGGCCGGCTTCCTCGACGGTCATTGAGCCTTTTTCCTTGTTCTCCCCCGAGCGATCCTTCGGCATCTCGTTCCCCCGGACATGTGGTTTCGGCCCTGCGCGCGCTCGCCGGAGCCGCCGCCGTGCCTCCGGGAACGTCGTCCCGTGTGCCCCTCGGTCAAGCAGGGCCGCGACCGTGCGGGGCGCCGTTCGCGCGCGGATGGGGGTAGGATCGAAGGATGCTGCCGTTCCTACTCGCCTGCGCGCCGCCGGAGCCGGCCCCGCGCGATCTCGACGCGCTCTTCCACGACACCTGGGCGCACTACGGCGCCAAGGACGACGCCGGCCTCGCCGACGCGATTCGGGAGATGGCGGCGCTCGTCGACGTCGACGCGCTCCCGCTCGAGGGCACCATCGACGATCTCACGCTCGAAGCGGTGGTGGCCGCGGGCCTGGACGGCCCCGACCCCGAGCCCGCGCGCGGCATGTACAGCGTCGGTTTTGTGGCGTGCACGCCCGAGCAGATGGAGAACATCCTCGTCGCCGAGGATCAGATGTCCCTGTACCCGGACAATTACCTCGCGTACACGCGCACCTACACCTCCGACCGCGGCGCCTACGCGGCGCGGGACACCCACCACCTGACGTGGGAGACCGACTACACGGTCGAGATCCCGGTCCTCGCGACCTACACCGCGAACGTGCTCGGCGGCGCCCACTGGACGCCCGACGGTGACACCGGGCCCTACCTCTTCTCGCGCACCGCGATGACCGGGCCGGCCGACGCGGTGCAGGACAACGTCGTCTTCGAGATCGACTTCCAGATGGAGGCGTTCTACCCCTCGGGCGACGGGATGGTGCACGCGTTCGGGATGTGGCGCAGCATCGCGTTCGGCGACCTCGACACCGAGAACGACGGCACCGTCGACCTCATCCTCGGCGGGCTCCACGACTGGGACGACAAGACCTCGGCGATCTGCGCCGAGGGCCGGATTTGAGTCGCCGAACGAGCGCTATTTGTCGCCGACGAACGTGAGGCCGCGCTTCCGGGCGATGGACTCGAGCAGCTCGGGGTCTGCCGGGTTCCGGCCGGCGAACGCGGCGCTCATGCGCTCCACGAGGCGCTCGTTGTAGTCGACGATGTTGTCGACCGCCTCGTGCGAGGCCGTCGCGCCGGTGATCCACAGGTTCCCCACCCCCTGCTGCAGCTCCATCTTGCCGATGCCGCCCGCCCGGATCGCGCCGGGCGTGAGCTGCGGGGCGTACTTCCAGCGCGCGTGCGTCAGCACCTTGATGTTCCGCGCGCCGTTGGCCGAGAGGTTTTCGTGGAGGCGGGCGATCTGCTCGTCGTCGGTGCGGCCCGCGACGCCGTACTGATAGCAGACGTACACGCTGGGCCGGTACGCGCTGCGCGCGCGCGCCACGGCGGACTTGTCGCCCGTGCGGCGCGCCACGAGGAGATTGCCCTGGGCGGTGGCCGCGGCGTCGCGCGCGTGCGGCTCCCACGAACGCGTGTCGCCGTCCCGAAACCAGTCGGCCTCCACGAGCGTCGTGACGTACTCCCGCCACTCCACGCCGCCGTCGAGCCCCCACGCGCCGCGCTCCGCCGGGGTGAACGGGAACCACGCGTCCGCCTCGTCGAGCGGGCCGGTGAGCACGACGTGGTCGAAGCCGAGCTCCCCGTGGTTGGTGTGCACGCGATACCGGCGATCCGTCCGTTCCACCTTGGAGATGACGTGGCCGAGGCGCACGTCGAGGTGGCTGGCGAGGTAGGTCCACAGGTGTTGCCAGCCGGGGATGGGCTCGGTGACGGTGAGCTTCACCGCGGAGAGCAGGAGCGACGGTACGTTCCAGCGCAGGCCGTACAGCGCGGGCACGCGGTCCAGCGGGCCGTACCCCATGATGGTCATCGTGCGCATCGCGAACCGCGCGATGGCGTCGAGCCCGCGGTCGGCGAGCCAGTGGCCGAACGGGCGGGCGACCTCTTCCCGGAAGAGGTGATCCCGCTCGTCGCGGCCCTCGCGCGGGCCGCCGCGGATGTCCCACGCGTGGAACTTCTCCCAGGCGCGCGCGTACTTGATGGCCTGCGCGCCCGTGCCGAGGAGCCCCACCGGGCCCTCGACGAAGTCCTTGAAGTCGATGAGCGCGCCGGTGTTGTCGTAGATGAAGTGGTGCCGGAGCGGGTGTTGCTCCATCCCCGCTTCCTTCATCCACTTCTCGCAGGTCTTGTACCCGTCGGCGACGTAGCAGGTGCCGAGCTCGTGCCCGATCCCCTCGTGGTGGACGGTGAGCGACTTCCCGCCTACGCGCGGGTTTTTCTCCAGCACCGTGATGTCCGCGAAGCCGCTGTCGGTGAGGAGGCGGGCGAGGGAGAGGCCGCCCGGGCCGGCGCCGACGATCCCGATGCGAGGCGACATGTGCGCTCCAGTCTGCGAGCGCAGTTGTAGCAGACGCGGCGTCAGTCCCCGAGCCCCTCCGCGAGCAGCAGCGCGTGGAGGCCGTCCGGGTTGTCGACGTGCAGCCAGTGGCCGGCGTCCGGGAGCTCGTGGAGGTGCAGGCCCGCCGGGTGCGCCGAGAAGCGCGCGAGCTCGGCGTCGGCCCACCTGTCCGAACGCGCTGCCTTCACGATGTCTACCCGCGCGCGGCGCGCCGGGGCGGTGAGCCACGCCCACGTGTCCACGGTGGCGTAGTCGAGGAGCATCGCCTCGATCCCGTCGAGGTCGAAGCGCCACACGTAGCCGGCGTCGGACGCGCGGAGGTTCGTGGTCATCCACTGGGCGAGCCCGGCCGAAAACCGGAGCCCCGTGAGGAGCGCGATCACGTCGTCGCGGCGGGCGAGCGGCACGGGGATCGCGCGGAGCGCGCGCACCACCTGCACCACCTCGGAGTGGAGCTCGATCGGCACGACCGGCGCGCCGGGCGGCACGTCGAGCGCCCACACCCGGTCGACCTCGCCCCCGCGCGCTTCGGTGCGCGCCCCCCAGACGAGGGCTACCTTTCCGCCGAAGCTGTGGCCAATCGCGGTCTTCGGGTGAATCCCGAGCGCGTCGGCGAGGGCGTCGAGGTCGTCCGCGCAGGCGGCGACGGTGTGCGGCGGCGGCGCGCCGTGGCTCTCGCCGTGGTTGCGCAGATCGGGGAGGATGAACCCCCACTCCGGGGCGGCGGCCGACAGACGGCGGGCGACCGTGCGGAGGTTCTGACCGGAGCCGAGGATGCCGTGGAGGAGCCACGCCCACCGCTCGGGGCGGGCGTTCGGCGCGGTCTGGACGACGTGGCGGGGGACGAAGCGCATCTGCGGCCGCTAACGTGATCCGCGGGCGGCATCCGGGGGGCGTTGCGGGGGGCCGGCCCCCCGCCCCATGAAGAAGGATAGAAGGGCCGCATGACCCCCCCTCGCCAGCGCGTCGTGCTCGTCGGTGTGCAACTCCCCGGTTCGGACGCCGTGGAACACGCAGCCTCCCTCGCCGAGCTCGGCCGACTCGTGCACACGCTCGGCTACACCGTGGTCGGCGAGGTGAGCCAGCGGCGCGACGGCCTCGCGCCCGGCGCGGTGCTCGGGGAGGGGAAGCTCGCGGAGCTCGCCGCGTGGACCGGTGGGTCGGGCGTAATCCCCCAGGGGCCCAGGAAGAAGGCGTCGAAAGCTCGGGCCAAGTGGGAGGGTGAAGCCGACGACGAACTCTACGACGAGCCCGCCGAAGACGAGGACGCCGAGTTTGAGGACGACGCCGACGGGGACGTGCCGGGCGAGGTGCCCGCGTCGGCACGCAAGGCCGACATCGTGGTGGTCGACCACGAGATGAGCCCGAGCCAGGCCCGGAACCTCGAGCAGGCGACCGGCGTGGAGGTGCTCGACCGCACCGGTGTCATCGTCGAGATCTTCCACCGGCACGCGCAGAGCCGCGAAGCGCGCCTGCAGGTGGAGATCGCCCGGTTGAACTACCTGGTTCCGCGGATGCGCGAGACCGGCGGGTCGGAGCGCCAGCGGGGCGGCATCGGCGGAAAGGGCGCGGGCGAGAGCGCGCTCGAGCTCGATCGCCGGAAAGTACGCGATCGAATCGCGCAGTTGCGGGCCGAGCTCGCCACCATCGAGGACGAGCGGGGCACGCGCCGCGCCCGGCGCGCCGACCAGCTCCGCGTGGCGCTCGTGGGCTACACCAACGCTGGAAAGAGCTCGTTGATGCGGGCGTTGACCGGGAGCGAGGTGTACGTCGCCGACAAGCTCTTCGCCACGCTCGACACCACCGTGCGCGCGCTCCACCCCGAGACCACCCCGCGCATCCTCGTGTCCGACACCGTGGGCTTCATCAAGAAGCTCCCGCACGATCTCGTCGCGAGCTTCCGCAGCACGCTCGACGAGGCGCTCGAGGCGTCGCTGCTGCTGCACGTGGTGGACGCCTCGGACCCCACCTTCCGCCAGCAGTACGAGGTGACGCGCACCGTGCTCTCCGAGATCGGGGCGGACGAGGTGCCTTCTCGGCTGGTGCTCAACAAGGTGGACCGCATCGACGCCGAGGCGCGCGCGGCCCTCGCCGAGGAGTACCCGCAGGCCATCCAGCTCTCGGCTCACGCCGCGGATGACGTTCGGGCGATGCGGGACATCCTCGTCTCCTGGTTCGAGCGGGACATGGCGGACGCCGAGCTGTTCGTGCCCTGGGCAAAGGGCGCGCTCGTCGGGGAGATTCACGGGAGCGTCCGGGTGCTCGCGGAGGAGCACGAGGCGGACGGGACGCGGTTCAGCGTGCGCGGCCGCAAGGAAGACGTGGCGCGGCTGCGCGGGCTCGTCGGGTAGGCGATGGGCGGCCGCGTCGTCGACGGCGGGTGCAAGGGGCTGCCCCCGGGGCTGCCTCCGACGCCGCTCACCGCGCTCCGGACGTTCGGCTGGTCGCTCCTCGGGGACGATCTCCCGACCCCGGTTGCGATTCTGCGTGACGATGCACTGGCCCACAACTGCCTGTGGATGGCGCGCTTTCTCGCCCAGACCGGCGCGGCGTTCGCGCCGCACGCGAAGACGACGATGAGCCCGGAGCTCATGCGCCTCCAGCTCGAGGACGGGGCGTGGGGGCTCACCGTGGCCAACGTTCACCAGGCGGCGGTGGCGCTGGAGGTGGGCGCGGCCCGTATCCTGATTGCCAACCAGGTGATCTCGGGCCCCGAGCTGGCGTGGCTCGCGACGGCGTCGACGCGCGCGGAGATCTTCACGCTGGTGGACAGCGTGGCGGCCGTGGCGCGACTCTCAGTGTTGAACAAGTCGATTCGCGTGCTCGTGGAGGTTGGGTACCCGGGTGGGCGGGCCGGGTGCCGGACGGCGGCCGACGCCCTCGCGGTGGCGCGGGCGGTGCGGGCGGCCCCGGGCGTGGAACTCGCGGGGATCGAGGCGTACGAAGGGCTGATTGCCGGGGCGGACCCGTCGGCGCGGGAGGCGCGCGTGGGCGCGTTCCTCGACGAAGTGGTGGTGGTGGCGGAGGCGTGCCACGGGGAGGGGCTGCTCGGCGAGTCGCCGCTGCTCACGGCGGGCGGCACCACGTTCCCCGACCTCGTCGCCCGGCGCTTCGGCGCCCTGGCCGGGTTTACGCCGATACTGCGGAGTGGCTGTTACCTCACGGGGGACCACGGGATCTACGCTGCAGCGATGGACCGGCTCACGACGCGCGCGCCGGACCTCGCGGGAGCCGGTCTCCTCCCCGCGCTCGAAGTGTGGGCGACCGTGCTCTCCCGGCCGGAGCCGACGCGCGTGGTGCTCGGGGCCGGCAAGCGCGACCTCGGCATCGACGCGGGCGCCCCGGTGCCGCTACGGGCGGCGCGGCCGGGGGAGGGGACGTTCCCGTGCGCCGGGACGGTGGTGGAGGTGAACGATCAGCACGCGCATCTCGTCGTGACGGAGACGAGCACGCTCCGCGTCGGCGATCGTGTCGCTCTCGGCATCACGCACCCGTGCACGACCTTTGACCGCTGGTCCGTGATCCTGCGGGTGGACGCCGCGTGGCGGGTCACCGGCGCCGTCCACACCCGGTTCGGCTGAACCGGAGCGCGCGGACGCCGCTCCGCCGCTTAGGGTTCGCCGTGAAATAAACGGTAGCACCGAGGTCGACCCGGGGCCGCGGGCGCAAGGAGCGAAGAGGGAGCATGCCCCTGGCATGTGACCGATGAGCGACGCCGCGCACGCGAGTCCCGGGGCGGCCGAATGCACCGTTTATTGAGCGGCGAGCCCTTAGTCGCAGGCCTTGGCGCCCCAGTCGTCGACGTTGTTGGCTTCGTCGCACTCGAACAGGATTCCGGCGCCCGAGGCGTCGAAGTCGGCCTTGGCGAACGGCTTCGTGGTGCCGAGCGCGGCCGCCGACACCTCGAACAGGAGCGCTTCGCCCTGCTCGCCGGGCGCGATCGGGAGCGTGGTGGTGAGCGTGCCGAGAACAGCGCCGGAGGAGCCCGCCGTGATGCTCACGGGGATGCCCGCCGGGATCTCGAGGTTGCCGGCGTTGCCGACCCACGCCCCGACGAACACCTTGTCGGCGTCGCACTCCTTCTCGCACACGTCGAAGATCTCGACCTTCGCGTCGTACCATTCACCGGGCGGGGTGCCGGCGTCGCCGCTGCGGAAGCTGTTGTACTCGGGCCAGTTGGGGCCGCCGACATCGGGGATGCCGCCGAGGTCGTCGACGTTGCTGATCTGGTAGCCGTGCTGGTTCCAGATCTTGCGGCCGGGCGGCCAACTCTCGTCGGCGTCGCCGTAGACGGAGAAGGAGCGGTTCCAGCTACAGTGCCCGAGCACGATCTCGACCTGGTTGTCGTTGTCGACGTCGGCGACGATCGGGGTCTCGAGGATCGTGTAACTGCCGTGCTCGGTCGAGCGGAACTTCAGAGAGCCGTCCGGCCCGTTGACGAACATGATCGAGGCTTCGTCGGCGTAGAGGACCTCGGGGTACCCGTCGTTCTCGAAGTCGAACAGGATGGGGCCGGCCGCGCCGGACTGGTCGCTGATGCGGGCGGTCCACTTCACGCTCCCGCCCCACTCGAGCGCCACCAGGGAATTCTGGGCGGCGAACACGATGTCCGGCGTGCCGTCGGCGTCGATGTCGTCCACCGCGGGGGCGCCGAGGTTGCCCGACTAGGTGACCGACCAGAGCTCGGTGCCGTCGGTTTCCATGCCGGTGACGAAGATGCCGCTCGTCTTCACGATTTCGCCGTCGCCGTCGCCGTCGAAGTCCGCCACGGCGATGAGGCCGTCGAGGGAACCGTTCGTCCACTTCGTCGACCCGTCGAGGTTGTAGGCGGCATTTCCGGTGACGAGCTCCTCGGTGCCGTCGCCGTCGAGGTCGGCCGGGATGGAGAGCGTGCCGTAGAACGACGAGCCCGCGCCGCCGTACGGCGCCGCGCCCTTGCCTTGGCGGCCGCGGCCGAGGATGGTGCCGTCCGCCCCGCTGAGGATGGCGTTCCCGACGGTGACTTCGGGGGTGCCGTCGTGATCCATGTCGGAGATCGCCGGGTAGTTGTACCCGAGGCTGTCCATGCTCGAAGCGAGGTTCGGCGAGGTCCAGAGCACGCGGCCGGTCTGCCCGTCGAGGGCGGACACGGTCGTCGTGCCGGCGACCACGACCTCGGGCCAGCCGTCGCCGTCGAGGTCGCCGATGGAGAAGCCGCCGTCCTGCCCGAGCGAGGCGCCGCGCGACTCCCAGTAGACACCGGTGTTGTCGCCCTTGACCGCGACGACCTGCCCACTCTGGAAGATGACGACGGCGGGCACGTCGTCGTCGTCGATGCCGCCGCTGCCGTTGGAGTCGACGATCTGGCCGACCGCGGGGGGACCGCAGAAAGCGGTGGTGCCGTAGTGGTATTCGACGACGGGCGTGAAGCTGCCGGTTTGCAGCTCGACGTCGCACTCCTCGTTGAGCGCCACCGCGGCGCGCTCGCCGGCGAGGCCCTCGCAGATGTCGGAGAAGTCTTCGTCGGTTCCGGGGCCCGCGCCGGTCTCTTCGGCGTCCGTGCCCGTTCCGTCCGACTTCGGGTTGAGGTTGTAGTCCTGGCACGCGACGAGGATCGCGAGGGGGGTGACCAGCGAAAGTACCCGCCACGTTCCTGGCTTCTGGCCCGACACATCGAGGACGGTGCGCATCGCTGACTCCGCGGGGGTCCGCACATTAGCGTGGGCGCACGCGGACCGCACGCAGAAACCGGTTAAGCTACGTGCCGATGTTCGCAGTCGTCCAGTTCAAGCCCCGCCGGGGCGCGCGCAACGCCAACCTCGCGGGGCTCGCCGCGCTCACGACACAGGCGCTCGAGAGCGGCGCGAAGGTCGTTGTGCTGCCGGAGATGGCGGCCACCGGCTATCGCTTCCCGAACCCCGAGGCCATCCGCCCGATGTCCGAGCCGCCGCGGGGGCCGACATTTCGGACCTTCCAGCCGCTCGCGCGCCAGTACAAGGCGCACATCGTGGTGGGGTTCGTCGAGGATCACGAGGGGCGGTTGTTCAACTCCGCGCTCGTCATGAGCCCGGACGGGAAGATCGAGGCGCTCTATCGTAAGCGCCTGTTGTACATGGACGATCACACGTGGGCGAGCCCGGGCGACCTGCCCTACCCCTCGTTCCAGACCCCGTTCGGCTCGGCGACCGTGGGTATCTGCATGGACATCAACGACCCGCGCTTCATCACCCACATCCGCCGCACCCGCCCGGACATCGTGTGCTTCCCCACCAACTGGGTGGAAGAGGGCACCGACATCCAGAAGTATTGGGCCAACCAGCTTCGCGGCTGGAACGGCACGCTGGTCGCGGCGGACCGCTGGGGTGAAGAGGACGGCGTCGCGTTCGCCGGGAAGTCCGCCATCCTGCGCGCCGGTCAGGTGCTCGTGAGCGGCCCGGACGAAGGCGACGGCTGGTGGAAGGCCGAGCCCGCGCCGAAGGTCGTGGCCCCCGCGCCGGTGCCGGCGCGCTCTACGACGAGCGAACAGTAGGCGTACGGCGCGGGCCTCTCGGTGAGCGAGGGGCGTCGCGAGCCGCGGGAACGCGGGTGTGCACCCCGGCGGGCACCGCCGCTCGCACGGGCTCGCGACGGCCGAGCTGCACCGGGAGGTCAACGCCCCCCGAAGTCCTTCGCCTTGGCGTACGCCGCGATGCGGTCGACGTACGCGAGCACGGGCGGCGCTTCCCGGCCGAGGTGCCGCCGGAGGTTCGTCGTGTCGAAGAGCGGGTTGCTCCGAAAGTAGGGGAGGTACGCCGAACCTCCGCGGAGGATGCGGCGACCGCGCCGCGTGAGCGAGAGCGGCACGCGGAGCACCGGCCGCACCCAGGTGAGGTAGAAGTCGGGGTCGATCGTCCGGAGCGGCGGGCGTTCGAGGAGCTCGGCGAAACGCGCGGCGAGGACGTCCACGCGGGGGGCGTCGTCGCCCGCCGCGAGGTGGAAGCAGCCGCCGACCGTGGCGGGGGCGCGGCGTAGCGTGGCGATGGCGTCGGCGACGAAGTCGACCGGCACGATGTCCACGCGGGTGTCGGCCCGCCCCGGGAAGAGGCTCCACCAGCCGCGCGCGTACAACATGAGCGGCCAGTACAGCACGTTGAAGGAGGATGTCTCCCCGGTGCGGCTGTCGCCGACGATGATGGACGGGCGGTGTACGGCGGCCGGGAGCCCGTCGGCGATGGCCGCGCGAACCCGGGTTTCGGCCTGGCACTTCGACCATTCGTAGCTGTTTCGGAAGCCCTGGCCCTCGTCGGCTTCGTGCTCGTACACGCGGCCGGTGCGGTCGCCCGCGACGTACGCGGTGCTCACGTGATCGTACCGCCGCAAACGTCCGCGTTCGGCGAGGGTGCGCGCGAGGGCGAGCATGGCTTCGGTGCTCGCGAGGTTCTCGGTGGCGGCCTTGTCCCGCGGCATGTCGAACCGGACGGACGCCGCGGCGTGCACGGTTGCGGTGAGCTCGTTCTCGAGGCGGTCGCGGTCGGCGGCGGAGAGGCCGAGGCCGGGGGCGGTCACGTCGCCCCGCACGACGCGCACCCGATCGGCGGCGTCGGGCGCGAGCGCGCGCAGGGCCGCGGCGCGCTCGGCGAGGTGGGCGTCGTCGCGTGCGCGGACCAGCGCCACGACTTCGCAGTCGGGGTGCGCCAGGAGGCGCGGGACGAGGGCGGTGCCGAGGTGGCCGGTGGCGCCCGTCAGCAGGACGGTGTCGGCCACGCCCGGTTCAGCGGCGGCGGCGACGAACGGCGAGGAGCGCTGCGCCCGCGATTCCCAGGAGGCCGGCGGCGCCGGCGCCCGGCGCGGCGTTGCAGCCGACGAGCGTGAGATCTTCGAGCATGGCGCCGGGGAGTTCTTCCGGCGGCACGTCGCCGAAGAGGCCGCCGCGGCGGGCCTGCAGCTCCACCCAGTCGGCCTCGCACGCACCACCGTACTGGAAGCTGCCTTCTTCGGGGAAGGTGCCTTCGTCGCCGGCGGCGGTCTTCCACCAGATGTACCAGTCGCGGCAGTCGTCGGCGTCGACGTCGGGGGTGACGCTGTAGATGCCGAGCTCCGGCGCGCCGTAGGTGAGCGCCATCGGCACTTCGACGCCTTCGACCACCAGCGAGATGCCGGCGGGACCCTCGTCTTCTTCCCAGTCGGCGTACCAGACGCCGCCGTCGTCGACGCCCATCCGAACGGGGGGCTCGCCTTCGGTGAGCGAGCCCGCGGCGAAGTCCTGCGTGAGGTAGACGCCCGAGATGCCCGGGCCCATCTCGTTGTAGTCGCCGAGCATGATGTTCGAGCGGTGGCCGCTGGAGCACATCCACATGCCCATCACGGCGTACCGCGCGGAGTCGGTGCCCATGGCGATGTTCTCGCCGATGTAGCCGGACTCCGTGTAGTAGTGGGACACGCGGGTGCCGAAGTCCTCGCCGCTGCCGTCACAACTCTCGTGCTGGAAGCAGTTGTTCTCTTCCATCGTCGCGGAGTGGTAGCGGGAGGCTTCGGTGAGGGCGACGTCGATGTACATCGGCGACTTCGGCACCTGCTCGTCGGCCAGAAAGTCGTCGAAGGAGCAGGGTTCGTAGCCGGACCGGTACTCCTGGTCGAACTCCTCGGGCGCCACGCGCGCGGCGTTGGTCCAGAGGAGGAGCACGCGCTCGGAGCGCGAGGGGAAGCCGTCGACCGGGACGCCGTACCCGGCGCCCACCGTTGCGAGGAGCGTGAGCGACGTCAGGTCCATCATCCGCCTCCGGCGAGGTGCCGGCGGATGACGTCCGCCGCGCGTTCGTAGCTCTTCTCCAGCGACTCGAGGACGGCCCTCTCGATGGAGCCGCCCACGAGCGGGATCGCGACCCGGATCTCGCCTTCGATGATGCGCTCGCACCCGTCGGCCGTGGCCACGACGCGCGAGGTGCCCTCGCACTGCAGCTTGTCGGGGAGAACGTCCGGGAGGACCTTCCACCGCGTGGTCATCGTGTCGTCGTCGCTGTCGACCACCTGCACGTACGAGAAGCGCTTGGAGCCGAGGGCGCGCTGGGCGAGCGCGGGCAGCTCCGCGCGCGGCGACACCCGGAGGCGGTCGTGCGTCAGCGGGCCGGCCCGGCGGCGTTCGAGCACGGTGACGTCGATCTCGCCGGCCTCGGCGATCTTCTCGTCCAGATCGGGGGCGCGCGTGCCGTCCCAGTAGGCCCGAGGGGACACCGCGAAGTGGTGGGCGATGCGGATCTGCATGGCGCACGCAGGGTAGAACCCCCGGCCCGTCCGGGCAACGCCGGTCGTGTCAAGGTTGTGTGACTCGAACGCACGCGGGGGTACAATGCGCGGCCGCCCCCGGAGACCGCCATGAACGCTTCCCTGATGCTCCTGCTCGCCCTCGTCGACGGCGCGAGCGCGGTGCTGCCGCTGCCGGCGTACCCGGAGTGCGGGGAGGTGGACCGCCCGGACCTGTGCCCGCCCGATCTGGACGAGGAGTGGTGGCTCATCGGCTACATCCCGCGCGGGTCGCGGGAGAGCGTGCGCCCCGCCGAGCTCGAGATGGGCTCGGGCAACAACGTGGACCGCGCCTGGCGCGTCACCACCGGCCGCACCGACGTCGTCCTCGCGGTGCTCGACTCCGGGTTCAACTGGGCCGAACGCTCCTATGTCAACAAGATCGTCCTGCACACCGGCGAGCTGCCGCTCCCGCAGCTCGGCGACGGGAGCGAGGCGTCCGCCTACGATGTGGACGGCAACGGCATCGTGAACGTGCGCGACTACGCGGACGACGCCCGGATCGACATCACCGCCGGCCGGGACGTCGCCGACTTCCACCTCGACCCCTCCGATCTCCTCGCCACCTTCTCCGACGGCGTCGACGACGACGGCAACGGCTACATCGACGACATCGCCGGGTGGGACTTCTTCGCCGATGACAACGACGCGTACCACGAGTACGACGACGACTTCGGCACCCATGGCGACGGCGTCGTGGAGGACATGGCGGCGGAGGGCGGCGACGAGGAGGACGGCCGCATCGGCGTTTGCCCAAACTGCGCGGTGCTGCCGCTGCGGGTGGGCGACACCTTCGTCACCGACGGCAACCGCGCCGCGCTCGGCATCGTGTACGCGGTGTCGCGCGGGGCGGTGGGCGTGAACATGTCGATCGGGGCGTTGAGCAACCCCGACCTCGCCTATGCCGCGGCCCGGTACGCGCGCGAACAGGGGGTGAGCCTCGTGGGCGCCGCCGGCGACGAGAACGCGTATCACCACAACTTCCCGTCGCTCATGGACGGCATCCTGTACGTGCACTCGATCCGCGCGAACACGGAAGACGAGAACGGCGGCGCGTACAGCTTCCTGAACTTCTTCAACTGCAACAACTATGGGCCGCGGCTGACGCTCGTGGCGGACTCCGGCGCCTGCGCGACCGGCGCCGCCGCGATCACCACCGGCACCGTCGGCCTCGTGCACTCCGCCGCGCGCGATGCCGGCGTCACGCTCACGCCGGACGAGGTCTACCAGCTCCTCACGCGCTCGGTGGACGACGTGAACCTCACCGCGGAGGAGGTGGCGATCGCGTCGACCTACCCTTCGGGCGAGGGCTGGGACCCCTTCTACGGCTACGGCCGGATCAACGCGGGCCGCGCCGTCGCGATGGTGAGGGACGGCGAAATCCCGCCCACGATGGACGTAACCTTCCCCTCCTGGTTCGAGACCTTCGACCCCGCGTCGGGCAGCCTCACGATCGAGGGCTACATCGCGGCGGAACGCTCGGGCTCCTTCGACTACGTCGTCGAATACGGCATGGGAGACGACCCCCGCGCGTGGACCGAGCTCGCGCGCGGCTCGTCCACCAGCCGCATCGAAGGCGCGCTCGCGACCCTGGACCTCGCCGCGCTCGACGTTGGGCCGATGGGCGAGGCGGACCGGGACGAGACCATCCTCGAGCGGATCGACCGCGTGTTCGCCCCGGCTGTCACCGTGCGCATCCAGGCCACCGACGCCGACGGCCTGCTCGGCGAGTTCCGCAAGACCTTCTTCGTCTACCCGGACCCCGACCGCGTCGACGGGTTCCCGCTCGACATGGGCTCGTCCGGCGAGTCCTCCCCGGTGCTCACCGACCTCGACGACGACGGCATCTTCGAGATCGTGGTCGCCGACTCGTCCGGCAACGTCCACGCCCTCGCCGGTGACGGCACGCCGCTCGCAGGCTGGCCTGTCCGCACCGACCTCCACCCGCTCTTCCACGAATCCGCGCCCGCGTTCGCCGGCGGCGACCTCCCGCCCCTCCACGACGGCACGATCGCCACCGTGGCCGTGGGCGACCTCGACGGCGACGGCGCCCCCGAGGTGGTCGCGGGTACGTCCGGCGGCTTCCTGTACGCGTGGCACGCGGACGGCAGCCGCGTGGCCGGCTTCCCCGTCGAGATCGATGGCCGCGAACCCGAGGAGTTCGACCGCACCCACACCTACGACAACGGCATCGCCGGGGCGCCCACCCTCTACGACCTCGACGGCGACGGCACGCTCGAGATCCTCGTGGCCGCGATGGACCAGCGCCTCTACGTGTGGGACGCCGCGGGCGCGCCGTGGGGCCCGTACCCTATCGAAGTGTGCGCGCCCGAGCTGTGCGGCGAGGCGGGCACGCGCATCATCACGAGCCCGACGGTGGGCGACACCGACGGCGACGGCGCGATCGAGATCGGGCTCGGCACGAACGAGGCCGTGAACAACGGCAACAAGTCGATCTCGTACCTCTTCGACGCCGTGAGCGGCACGCTCGAAGACGGGTGGCCGGTGGAGGAAGGCGGGCTCATCAACCAGGCGGGGCTGCTCCCCATCGTGGGCGAGGGGCACCCCGCGTCCATGGCCTTCGCCGACCTCGACGCCGACGGCGACCTCGAGATCGCCAGCCCCGTCATGCTCGGGCAGAGCCCGCTCTACCACCACGACGGCACCGTGGCGCTCGACCTCCCGTACATCTCCGGCGGGTACGGCCCCGGGACGAACACCAATCAGCCCAGCTTCGCCCAGATGACGAACAACCCCTCGTTCGGCGACATGACGGGCGACGGCGTGCCCGACTACATCATCGGGGCCGCGGGCGCCTACTACCTGATCGCGCTTCCGCTGATCTCGGCGATCGACTGGCAGAACGTGGTGGCGGCGTGGGACGGCGCCACCGGCGAGATGTTGCCGGGGTGGCCGCGCCAGATCGAGGACCTCCAGTTCCTCGTCGCGCCCGCCGTGGCCGATTTGAACGGCGACGGCCGCGCCGAAGCGGTGATGGGCAGCGCCGGGTACCTGCTCCACGCGTGGGACGCCGACGGCAACGAGCCCGACGGCTGGCCGAAGTTCACCGGCAACTGGATTCTCGGCAGCCCCGCGATCGGCGACATCGACGGCGACGGGTACGTCGAGGTGGTCGTGACCACGCGCGAGGGGCGCATCTTCGCGTGGCACACGCGCGGCCCCGCGGACCAGGACATCGGCTGGGCGGGCATCCACCACGATCCGCAGAACACCGGCAACTTTGAGACGCCGCTCGAGAAGCAGGCTGGTCCGCCGGCCGTCGTCGAGGGGCCGGGCGGCTGCTGCGAAGGCGGCGAGAAGGCCGCGCTCCTGTGGCTCGCGCCGCTCGGGCTGCTCGCGCGCCGTCGCCGGCGGTCCTGATGCCCCCGATGCGCCGGGCCGACGCCCTCTTTCAGTGGTTCGAGCGAATCAACGGCCCGGTGTGGGGCGACGTGCTCGACGCGGGCACCGGCGACCACTCCCTCGGCTGGGTGGCGTCGCTGAAGACGAAGTCGGTCACCGCCGTGACCGTCGAGGCGTGGCGCATGGCCGGCCTGCGCGAGACCGCGCCCGGGGCCCGCGTGCTCCTCGGGGAGTGGACCGATCCCGCGCTCCTGTACGGCGAGACCTTCGATCAGGTGCTCGTCGACTACGTGATCGGCGCCATCGACGGCCACGCGCCCTACTTCCAGTATGCGTACCTCGAGCGCCTGCGCCCCCACGTGCGCGGCCGGCTCTACCTCGTGGGGCTGGAGCCGCAGCCGCGCGACAACTCCGTGCTCGACGAGGTGTGCCGCGTTCGCGACGCATGCATCCTCCTCGCCGGCCACCGGTGCTACCGCGAATACCCGCGGGCCGTCGTCGTGCGGTGGCTCGAGCGGGCCGGGTACCGCGTGATCGACGCGCAGGACTTCCCGAACCGCGTCGGCGCCCGCTTCATCAACGGGCAGCTCGACGTGGCCGAGCGCAAGACCGCGTTGTTCCGCGACGAGGCCCTCCGCGTCGCCATGCGCGCGACGATCGCGGACATCCGCGAGCGGGCGCTGGCGCTCGGCGACGTGACGTGGGGTGCCGACTACGTGATCGCGGCCGACGTGCGCTGACGCGCCTCCGCGCGTCGCCCCTCCGCGCGTCGCCCCTCCGCGCGTCGCCCCTCCGCTACCGGCGACCCGGCGCCCCGACGCCCCGGCGGCCGGCGCGGCGGGAGCGATGCCCGCGGACTGACGCGCGGACGAGTCTCAAGGGTGTGGTCGTAACCCCTTGCGATGACTCACCCATCGGCTGTCGCTAACGGCCACCCGCCACGGCGCTTCCCGGTCGCCGGGCGCGGCGTAGTCGATGCCTACCCGCGGCCCCACCAGCACCCGGCCGGGCGGCGCGGCGCGGGGGTAGACGGCGATGGGCTCGCCGAGGGGCGTACCGGAGAGCGAGGTGTCGAGCGCGAGCGCGGCGCCTACTTTGCCCGGGCCGGTGAGGAGCGCGGGGCCGTCGAGCCCGTTGCGCCGGGCGCGGATCGTGGCGAGGCCGGCGACGGGCTCGGCCGCGCGGATGAGCACCACCGCGGGGTGTCCCGCGGGCCCGGTCACGAAGTTCAGGAGGTGGTGGAGCCCGTAGCAGAGGTACACGTAGGCGTGGGCGGCGGGCCCCCACATCGGCGCGTTGCGGGGCGTCCGCCCCATCCGGGCGTGGTTCGCGGTGTCGCCGGGGTACCGGTAGGCTTCCACTTCGGTGATGCGTAGCCGCACGCCGGCGTGCCCGATCTCGCAGCCGAGCAGATCGTGCGCGACATCGAGGGCGTCGCGATCGTAGAAGGACGGGGGGAGGGGAGACACGCGCGAGACGTAGCCGCGTGGGCCCGGGATCGCATACTCGCCGCCCGCGTCGGCGCGGCCCGCGCCGCCGGCCGCCGCCGCCGCCGGCTACGTTCGGCCGATGCTCGCGCTCCTCGTCTCCGCGGCCCTCGCCGCGCCGGCCGATCTCGACCTGGCGGAGGCGCGCCTCTCCGGCCGGCTCCGGAGCGCCGCGTCTCTCGCGGAGCGAGGCGCCATCGATGTCTTCCGCGACGCGATGCGCGAGCCGCCGCCGCTCGACGGCGTCCAGGTGTCCATCGAAACGTCGGACGCGCCCGCGCTGCGCGCCGCGCTCGACGCCGCGGGCATCGAGGTGGAGGCCGCCGCAGGCGACCGCGTGCAGGCCTTCGTCCCGTATGGTCGCCTGCGGGAAGTGGCGCTCCTCCCTGGTGTTCGACGGATGCGCGAACCGTGGCTCGCGCAATCGAAAGGGGGCGGCGCGGCCCCCAAGCGGGTGACCGAGGGGTACGCCGCCACGCTCCTCACGGACTGGCAGGCCGCGGGCCTCGACGGCACCGGGGTGCGCGTGGCCATCGTGGACGTCGGCTTCGATCGCCTGGACGCCGTGGGGGACACCGAGGTGCCCGCCGCGCGCACCACCGACTTCACGCGCGGCCGCCTCGAGGCGACCACGCACGGGACCGCGGTTACCGAGGTGGTGTACGACTTTGCGCCCGGGGCCACGTTCTACCTCGCGACCATCGCCACCGAGGTGGACCTCGCCGAGGTGCTGATGTGGCTCGTCGAAGACGACGTCGACGTCGTCAACGCCTCCGTGGGGTTCGACAACGTCGCGCACGCCGACGGCGACAGCTACGTGACCCGCGCGGTGGACGCCGCCGTGGACGAGGGGCTCATCTACGTCGCGGCCGCGGGCAACGAGAACGACAAGTACCGGGTGGGGGCGCTCGCCCGGGAGCCGGGCGGCGGCGTCACGCTGGCCGGGGCGGGCGCTACGCACGTGTGGACCGCCGGGGGGTACGCCCAGGTGTCGCTCCGGTGGTCCGAGCCGTTCGGCGAGGCGGCGACCGACCTCGATCTCGCCCTCTACAACGAAGACGGCACCCCGTGCGGCCTCTCCGCCGACCCCCAGGGCGGCACCGGTGACCCCTACGAGATCGTGTACGCGAACGGCTGCTCCGACCTCGTCTCCGCGGTGGTGGAAGCCGCGGACGGCGTCGATGTTACCGGCCTCGAAGGATACCTCTACGCGCCATGGTCGATCGAGGAGGCCGACTGGACCAACACGGAGAACCTCACGTTGCCGGGCGACACCCGGCGCGGGCTCTCCGTGGGCGCGTGGCACACCGGTGACGACACCTTGCCGTACTATTCGAGCCGTGGCCCCACGAACGATGGGCGGGCGAAGCCCGATCTGGTCGCCCCTACCGGCGTGAGCACCGCGACGTACGGCTCGGGCGGCTTCGAGGGGTCGAGCGCGGCCGCGCCGCACGTGGCGGGCCTCGCGGCGTTGTGGGTGGACGCGACGGGGTCGCGCAACGCGCCGGAGCGGTTCGTGCAGTGGGCGCGGCTCGGCGCGCGCGACGTGGGCGCGCCGGGGCTGGATCTCGCGACCGGGGCGGGCCTGGCGCGGGCGGACGCGCTCCCGAGCGCGCACTGCACGTGCGGGACGGGCGCGGCTTCGGGTGCCGCCGCAGCCGTCGGCAGCGCGCTCGCCATCGTCGTTATGCGGAGGCGCAAGTGATCGGTCGACGTCTCGTGCTCCTCTCGCTCCTCGCCGGGTGCTCCCCGGAGGGACTCGATGGTTTCTGGGTGGATGTCCACGGCCGCGTCGTCGGCGAGGACGGTGCCCCGCTCCAGAATGCGCTCGTCACCCTCGCGAGCGGCGACGGCGCCGCGGTGGCGGAGGTGCGCACGGACGCCTACGGCGCGTGGCGCACGCCGATGTACGGCACGGAGCTCGCCGGGAACGTGCTCGTGGCGCTGGTGCGCGCGGACGGCCACGCCGAGGGGCGCGCCACCTTCGAAGTGGAGCTCCGCTCTCCAGAAGTCGTGACGCTCCGCGCCGGGCCCGGGCAAACGTGGGAGGCGACGTCCCGCCGCCTCGCCACCGTTCGGCTCGCGGAGGAGGCCGCGGTGGCCACGGTCACCGGGCGCGTGCTCGACGCCGTCACGGGCGCCCCGGTGAGCAATGTGCCGCTCTCGCTTCAGGCCGGCTGGAACGCCTCGGTGGGCGACGCCGCGGTGGGCGCGACCGAGACCGGGGAGAACGGAGAGTACACCTTCGAGGTGACGAAGGCCGGGATGTACACGGTCACCGCGGCGTCGACCGACGCGCACGGGGCCGCGCGGTTCCCGGCGTTCCTCGCCGCGAGCGGCGGCCGCGCGGTGGGCGTGGTGGGGGCGCCGGTGGCGGCGGGGCAGATGCGCGCGAGCCTCGTGTGGGGAGACTCTCCCTTCAACCTCGATCTGCACCTCTCGGCCCCGCTGAAGGGCGGCATCGCCGGGGCGGACGGCACGGGGCAGTACCACGTGTGGGCGGAGGCGCCGGTGCACCCCGACACCGCCGCGGCCACCGACCAGGAAGCGTACATGGAACGTACGGATTCCGACGGCGTTGGTCCCGAGACCGTGTGGATCGAGAGCGTCGCCGACCGGGGAGACGTTCGCCTCTCCGTGTTCGACGACGACAACCGCTCGGACGCCGACAGCGCCGCGCTCGCCGACTCCGGCGCCGCGCTCCAGGTGTGGTTCGGCGAGGACACGCCGCGCTACTACACGGTTTCGCCCGGGGAAGTTGCCACGTTGTGGCGACCCGTCGAGATCGACGTCGAGGTCGTGCGCAGCTACGCCGTGGAAGCGTGGTCGTTCGGCGCGGACCCCGCGGACCCCGAAGCGTTCTGACGCGGGACGCGCGGCGTACGGGCCGAGCCCGCGTTCGGTGCGGCATCGAGCGCCGGAATCTCCTTGTCGATCGGATTACCGAGGGTTAGACGCGCGGGTCCTCGCGAGGGAGCATGGAGCTCTTTCCGGAACGGCTGATCTCTGACCTCGAGCGGTTGCCCGGGGCTGGGCACAGCTACCTGAAGCAGGTGTGCGAACCCGATGGCTTTACGCTCCGTACGGGGCTGGCGCACGCCGTTGACCGCCTCGGGGAACCGATGCGGGCCCGGGCCGGTGAGCTCCTGAACTCGCTTGAGAACCGCCGCTTCTTCCAGGGCTTCGCCGAGGTTGCGGCGATCGCGGCGCTGGCGCCCGCCGGCTGGCGTGCGGGAGAGCTTCACCGCCCGGGCCCGCGCATCGAGCTCACGCGCGACGGCGGAGGGCCGGTGCTCCTCTCCGTGCTCGCGTTCCTGCACCAGACGCGCCCCGGCGGAGAAGACGAGACCCGCCGTCGCCTCCTCGAGTCGCTCGGCCGCGTCACGTCCCGGCAGCGGTTCGCGGTGCTCATTCGCCGCTGGCTGCCGCACGATTTCAACCCCGAACCCGTGCGCCGCGCGATCGACCTTTGGCTCGGTCAGGTGCAGAGCGGCCAGTGGGAAGGGCGCTACGCCGCCTACGAAGACGACTACATCTCGCTGGAGTTCTGCCTCACCGGCGAGCGCGCCCGCCCCCGGCAGTCGCCCGTCGCGCTCACGCTCGGCCCGTTCTTCGCGCACCGCTCGCTCGAGGTGCTCGAGCCCCGCGTGGTGCAGGAGCTCGACCGCCACCTCGCCTCGCCCCAGCGCGCGACCCCGGTGCTCCTCGCGTGTGTCGCCGACCAGCCGTGGGCCTTGAACCAGGGCTACCTGCGCGACTTCCTCTACGGCCGCGCCCGGCGCATCCAGCGCATGGAGGGCGCCTCCGAGGTGGAGTTCGGCGGCTCCG
>CAXNIN010000010.1:0-27920 GCA_964202365.1 Myxococcota bacterium
GCGACGTGCTGAGCGAGCGTGAACCACGTGGCGGCGTCCGGCTGGGCCTGCGCCACGTCGAGCCACAACGTGTGGAGGAGGAGCGCCCCGAGCCACGGCGGCGGCACCCGCCGGAGCCGGACCGCGGCGCACGCGAGCCCCACGAGCAGGGCGAGCGCGAAGCCGCCCGGGCCGAGGTGGGCCTGCACGCGAAACCACGCGAAGCTCTCGGTGCGGTTCGGGGTGCCGAACACCCACCCCGCGAGCTCGGCGAGCACGGCGAGCGCGGACGTCACCGGGTGACCCAGGCCGGGGCCGTCGCGCGGTCGGCGTCGAGGGTCACCTCGCCGGTCATCAGGTCTTCCACGGTGCGCGCCTCGGGCGGGAGCGCGGGCGCGCCGTCGAACGCGAGCCACCCGCGGTCCGTCTCGAGGAGCCGGCCGCCCTCGGCGGGCACCTCGGCGAGCGTGGCGGGGTCTACCGCGTCGAGGTGGGCGGCGAGCCGCCGGAAGACTTCGCCGGCGGGCTTGAGCTCGTAGCGCACGCGCGTCCCCTCGGTCACCCCGCGGAACAGCGAGTTCGTGGCGTAGCCGGTGGGCCCCTCGCGCGTGTTCGGCGCGTCGACGAGGCTGTGCCAGAACACCCGATCGGCGCCGTCCGCCAGGAAGGCCCCGACGATGCCGGCCACCATCCGCGCCTGCCACGCCTCGTCCACCCAGCCCTGTGGCCCCTCCGACGGCACGCTCGTCTCCGTGATCCACACGGGCAGCTCCGGCGCGAGCGCGCGCGCCGTGCGCATCGTGCGCTGCACCGCCGAGAGGTTGTCGGAGCTCGCGTAGGCGTGGAGCGACAGCCCGGTGATGGCGTCGCGCACGCCGGGCACCGCGAGCACGTCGGCGAGGTACTGGCGGCCGGCCGGCATGGCCGGACGGTACATCCCGGCGGAGAGGATGCGGGCGTCGGGGTCCGCGCGGCGGATCGCCGCCGAGGTGGCGAGGAGCACGGTCGCGTACTCGGCGGGGGTCTGGAACGGGGCGCGTTCGGCGCTGGGGTCGAATTCGCCGGGGTCTCCGCCTAGCTCGAGCTCTCCGAGCGGCGCCTCGCCGCGCTCGCGGGCGCCGCGCGGGGCCACGAGGTGGTGCTGGTCGGGCTCGTTGTCCACTTCCCACGCGAGCACCGGGCGGGCGAGGCCGGGCATGTCGTCCGCGCCGTCGCCGTCGTAGCGCTCCACGAGGTTCTCCACCCAGCGCGCGTACCCGTCGAGATCGTCCGGGACGTACCGATCGGTGTAGAGCGCGGTGCGGGTGCCGGGCCACGGGCCGATCACGAGCACCACGTCGAACCCGGCGTCGCCCACGGTGCGCATGTACCGGTCGGCGTCGACGAAGCTCCCCTTCCAGCTCGAATACGCGAGGTTCGGCCACGCGTGGCTGTTCGCGCGCACGAGCCGCGCGCCGAGCGACCGCACCATGCCCACCCGGCGCTCGAGCGGGGAGTCCCCGGCGAGCAGCCGCGCGCCCACCTTGCCCGGGAGCGAGATGCCCTCGTTGATCCCGAGCAGTCCGCCGCCGGCGCCCGTCGTGCGCACCACCGGCGCGGTCCGCACGATCACCGGCTCGGGCTCCTCTTCGCGGGCGTCGGCGCCGGCGCGGGGGGCGCGGTCGGGCCGGAGCAGCCGGCGCGCCAGGAGCCCCGCGGACAGCAGCACGAGCCCCACGAGGAGGGCGCGGCGGAGGCGGGCGCGGGACGAGCGGGACGGTGCCATGGGCGCGGTCGGTCTAACGCCCCGCCGGCGCGCCGCGTTGCACGGGGCGTTCCCGCGTCAGCCCGGCTCGCCTACGAGGCGCACGAGGCCGCCGGAGGTGCCGAACCAGAGCGTGGGGGGCGCGGTGCGCCGGTCCACCGCGATCTCCTGCACGCCGTCGGCGGGAATCCAGTCCGCCGTGACCTCCGCGAGCGTGGCGCCGTCCCACCGCCAGAGGCCCGTCGTGGTGCCGATCCACACGTTGCCGGCGCCGTCCGCGCGCACGGCGCGCGCGGAGGCGGGCTCGCTGAACAGGCTCACGTCGCTCGTGCCGGCGTTCTCGCCGATCACCACGCGCGCCACGCCGAAGAGCTCCGAGGTCACCCACAACTCGCCGCCGTACGCGTCGGCGTCGGCGATCTCGACGGGGTCTTCCAGCTCGATCGGCCAGGTGGGGACGGTCTCGTAGAGGTCGGCGCTGGGGGAGAGGTCGCCGTCGTTGGAGTAGCGCCAGCGCGAGAGCTGGTACGCGTCCCCGTTCCAGATGTCGCCCTCGTCGGACACGGCGACGCCCTCGCTGTAGCCGTGCGGGTGCGTCGGGTGCGCGTGCTCCGCGAAGCGGTCCAGATTGGCGTCCCAGACGCACAGGCCCTCGTTGGTGCCCATCCAGATGTCGCCGTCGCCGTCGCCCACGCCGGACTCGAACAGCCGCACCACGGCGAGGATCTCCTCGCTCTCGGCGTAGTCGATCGCGCGCAGCACGGTCAACGTGCCGTCCTCCGCGCGGGAGACCTGCTCGCCCTGGCGCGTGGGGTCGCCGATGTGGCCCACCCACACGGTGCCGTCCGACGCCGCGAGAACGGCGGTGGGGGCGTCCGACAGGAGGCCCGCGGCCGCGCCGTACGTGGTGCTCGTGGCGGTGGTGGGGTCGAGGCGGACCAGGCCCACCGTGGTGGCGCCCCACACGTCGCCCGCCGGGCCCACGGAGAGCCCGCGCCACCCGGCCACGGGCAGCCCGGCCTCGCCGCCGAACCGCGTCACGCCGGCCTCGGCGGGGGTGCCGGTGTCGCCGGTGTCGCCGCCGCCCGTGTCGCCGCCGCCCGTGTCGCCGCCGGTGTCGCCGCCGGTCACCCGCACGGTGAGGAACGTCTGGGTGACCCCGCACCGGTCTTCACCCTGAAACCCGAGCTCGTAGGTGCCGGCAACGGATGGGGTCCACCCGCCGACGCCGCCGATCACCTCGACGTCGCCGTCGATCGCCCAGAGCATCACCACCGGCTCGCCCACGGACGAGACGGCTTCGCCCTCGAGCGCCACGCGCTCGCCGACGGCGACGGAGCTGTTGTCCGCGGGCGAGAGCACGGTGAGGACAGGCTTGCCGGCGCACGTGGCGGGGCCGCCGGTGTCGTCCGTCGAGGACTTGTCGGCGTCGCCGGAGCACGCCGCGAGGAGGAGCAGGGGGAGGAGCATGCCCCCGTTTTACACCGCGCGGGCGGTGTCCGCTCCTCAGACGCCGGGGTTCGTGTCTTCGACGCTGGCGGGGTGGTGCCCCTGGAAGCGCCAGGTGGTGGCGAACCCGAGCGGCACGAGCACGAAGCCGGCCACGGTCACGGCTACCTCGCCGAGCAGCACCAGCAGCCCGAGCGACCGGATGCCCTCTGACGACGCGAGCGAGAGCGCCGCGAAGGCCACCACCGTGGTGGAGGTGCCGAGGGCGGACGCCCAGCCGGTGGTCGAGAGCGCCTTCTGGATGCGCCCCGGCCCTTCCTGCTTCATGCGGTGGATCAGGTGGATCATCACGTCGATGCCGATTCCGAGCACGATCGGAATGCCGACGAAGTTGACGATCGAGATCTTGATGTCGGCGCTCACGAGGAGCGCGCCCCACCACGCGACGCCGGCGAGCAGCACGGCGATGGCGCCCGCGGTCGCGCGGGGCGCCCGGAGGTCGAGGAGGGTGAAGAACAGCACGAGGCCGAACGCGATGGCGCCGATCACCGGGGCGTCGCGCTGCATCAGGCTGTAGAGCACGCCGAGGGTGAGGTACTCGCTGGCCACGCTCTGGCCGGGGAGCTCGCGCTCCACCGCCGTCGCGAGCAGGGCGGCCTCGCGCATGTCCCACATGTTGCCGGAAGGCAGGAGCAGCAGGCGGTGCTGGCCGCTGTTGGCGCCGAGCACGTGGCGGATGGGGGCGGGGAGGTCGTCCGCGCGGAGCGGGGAGAGCGGCACCGTCGCGACCTTGGCGATGTTCTCGCGCACCTGCGGGGGCAGGTAGGCGGCGTTCGGCTCCTGCCCGAAGGCGACAATCTCCTTGAGGAGCGCCAGCTTCTCTTCCTGGTCGAGCGGGATCACCGTGCGGAGCGACAGGACGTTGGCAACCTCGGGGAACCGGCCGTCCTTCACGCGCGCCGTGATGCGGGCGTAGCTTTCGTTCAGCGCCTCTTCGGTCGGGTAGCTCACGATCATCGGGGCGTACGACTGCCGCGCGAGCTGCTTCTCGGTCTCCGAGAGGTCTTCGTAGGCGAGGCCGGTGCGGCGCAGCTCGGAGAGGTCGTACTCCAGCCCGATGCGCGGGATGAACAGGGCGCACACGAGCGTGATGCAGCCAAGCACCATCAGCGCCATGGGCGCGAGGCGGTACGACGCCGGGCGCTTGCGGCGGTGGCGGGCGCGCGCCCGGGCCGGGGCCTCCGAGGCGTCGTCGCGGTCGAGCCACGAGATCAGGATCGGCATGCACACGATCTCGGCGACGAGGCAGAACAGGAGCCCGAGCGAGAGCAGCCAGCCGAGCTGACGAAACCCGGCGAAGTGGGCGGCGAGGAGCGCGGCGAAGCCCGCCGCGGAGGTGAGCGCGGCCGAGGTGCACGCGCTGCCGACGAGGTCCCACGCGCGGACGACGGCGTCTTCCACGAGGTGCCCGGCCACGCGCAGCTCGCGGTAGCGGGCGTAGAGGTGCACGCCGAACTCGACGCCGAGGCCGATGAGCACGGCGTTCACGAAGCTCGTGAAGGTGTTCAGCGAGCCGACGGTGGCCCCCGCAACGCCGAGCGCCCAGAGGTTCGCGAGGATGAGCGGCGCGAAGATGATGAGGAGCGACCGGGGCGTGCGGAACGCGGCCGCGATGATGACGAGCACCATCACGAAGCTCGCGGCCGTGATCCAGCCGATGTCGCGGACGATGTTCTCGTAGTCCTCGACGTTGTGGCGGTAGGCGCCGCCGATCCACGCGATGTGCACGCCGCCCGCGGCGCCGGCCGCCACGACAGGGTGCGGCTCCTCCAGCCCGAACCCCTGGAGGAAGGGCTCCGCGAGGGTGTGCCACCCCGACACGGGCTCTCTGTCCTCCGGGAGCGACGCCCCGGAGTCCTCGAGAATCGCGAGGACCTTCGCCATGAAGACGCGCGAGAACGCGATGTCGTGCGCCGATCCGGTGGGCCGCACGAGCATCCGGCCCATCCGGCCGTCCCCGCCGATGGCGAGGGGCATGGCGGCGTCGCCCTGGAGGCGCTGAGTGAGCGGCCCGAGGTCGAGCAGGCGGGCGGCGATGAACGGGTTGGAGGCCGCCGGGCCGAGCGCGATGGCCGCCTGGAGGCGGTCGCGGATGGTGACGAGGTCCGCGGTGGGAATCTGGAGAAGCCCGAGGCGGAACGCCACCTCCGGCTCCACCCGCCACAACACGTAGTCCACCTCGGGGAGCGCCTCGATGCGCGCGCTCACGTCGGCGAGCCAGGCGTCCCGCGCCGTGGCGTCGTCCGACTCCACCGCGACGGTGAGGTAGTTCACCCCACCTTCTTCGGCATCGAGCTTGGCGAGCGCCTGCGTCGACGGCTCGTCCTGCGGCATCAGCGAGAGGATGTCGCTGTCGACGCGCAACCGTACGGCAAAGAACGCCGCGATCAGCGAAGCGAGCGCGAGCACCGCGAGCGTCGGCGTACGTCGACGGAGCACCGCACGTGCCAGTCGTCCGTACAGTCCGGGAGGATGCGCGCTCGTCACCGGTGGGTCCTTCGGGGCGCCCCTATACACCGTGCGGGTTAGGAGGGAAAGCACGGAGCAGCATGGGACCGCGCGTCCAGATCCTCGGAGCGACGCGCCTTGCGCGTGTGGTGGCCTCCTACGTGACCGAGCGTCGCGGGGCCCGCATCGTCGGCATCGACCCCGGCGACGAACACGAGGGCAACCCGTGGTTCGCGCCCGTTCGGGGCCTCGCGCGCGACAACGGCGCCGTCCTCGGCCGCGCCCCCGCCGACATCGTGCTCGACTGCGATCCCGACGCCCGGCCCACCGTCGGCGACGCGCCGATGCTCCGCGTCCTGGCACCCGCGGGGGCCGCCTCGCCCGACCTCAACCGCGCCCTCCTCACGGGCGGCGACTGGGCCATGGTCTTCACCTCCGCCGACGGCGCCGGGGCCTGGGGCACCCGCCCGCTCGACCCCGCCGAGGTCACCGCGCTCGACGCCGACGCGCTCCTCGACCTCGCCACCACCCGCGCCGTGGAAGCCCTCGACGACGGGTGGGAAGCCATGGTGGCCGGCGCCCCGGTCGATCCCCTCCCACGCCCGCTCGTCCGGGGGCGGTTCCGCGCCGGCGAGTCGTACCTCGTGTGGGAGCAGCCCGCCGAGCGCCTCGTCGCGCGCATCCGCGCCTGCGCCGGCCCCTACGGCGGCGCCCGCACGCACGTCGGAGAGGCCGCGGTCTTCCTGCTCGACGCCCGGCTCGTCGCGAGCGAAACACCGCCCGGCTTCGACCCCGGCGTGATTGTCCGCGCGGAAGACGCCCTCGAGATCGCCACCGGTCGCGGCGTTGTCCGCGTGGAACGCCTGCGCCCCGGGTGGCGCCCCGCGCGCCCGGCCGTGGTGTACGCCCGCGAGGTGGGCATCGGCCCGGGGTACCAGTTCAGTTAGGGATCAACGCCGGGTTCTTGGGGCGGGGGGCCGGCCCGCCGCAACGCCCCCCGGAGCCACCGCCCGTTCCGCCCTGGCTCGCCGACGGTCCACTTTCGCCGAGAGGTGGAACCCCGGGCTACCCGGGTCCGAGCTCGCCGATCGCCCACACGTCCTGCACGGCGTGCAGCGTGGCGACATCGTCCGTGGCGTCGCCGAACGTGCGTGCGTTCACGACGATTCCCATCGAACCGGCGCGGCGGCCCAGCGCGGCGGTGCGCACGGCGTCGTCACGGCGCGCGAGCTCGGCGTCCACGAGGAGGCCGAGGCGCCCGCTCCAGGCGTCGACGATCTCCTGGCGAAGGAGGCGGATCATGCTCGTGGCCGCGCGGTGCGCCGCTTCGGGGGCCGGCAGGCCGTCCACCGCGTCGCCCCAGCGGTAGCCGGGCGGCTCGTGGGGGGCGCGCGCGGGGGCCTGAGCCCAGCCGAGCGCGGCCCCGAGCCACTGGGTGGCGTAGCCGGGCGCGGTGGTGCTCACGCCCACGGCCACGAGCCCTTCGGCGGCGGCGGCGGACACCACGCGGCGGCCGGGGCCGGTGTCGGGCACGCACACGCCCACGGCGCCGAGGTGGCGGAAGCGGGCGATGGCGGCGGCGTCCACGGCGTCGGGGTCCCCGATGTCGACGAGCAACGGCACGCGGTGGGCGTAGCGCCGCGCGACGGTGGCGAGCATACGTTCGGTCGCGATGAGCGCGCTGCACCCGCCTTCCTGCGCCAGGGCCGCCACGGCCTCCGGCTCGCCGTTGCCGGCCGAGAGGAGGCAGAGGTGGCCGGTGCCGCCGAGGCGCCCCGCGTCGAAGAGGGCCTGGAAGCTGCGTAGCCAGGCGGGGCTCCGCTCCGAGGCGCCCCACGCGCGGTCCACGAAGTCCGGCCCGGGGAGCAGCGCGCCGACGAGCGGCGGGCCGTCCACGGGGGCGTCGAGCACGGGCGGGTGGGCGCCGAGGAGGGCGTGGAGGTCGGCGAGGTCCATCGAGGGCTCCGGGGCCGGCCCACGTAGCCGGGTGGCCGCGGGGCGGCGGCGGTCGATCGGGGCCCCGGTTGTCGCCCGGCCGGGTCGCCCTACCTTCGTGGAGCATCGAACATCGGAGGGCGCATGCAGAACATCGGAAATACGAACGCCGCGGTCAACCAGCTCGACTCGTTTCTCCGGGGCGAGATCTCGTCGGTGGAGACCTACCGCCAGGCGCTCGACAAGATTCAGGATCAGCGGGTGCGCAACGAGCTGCAGAACCTGCTGAGGTCGCACCAGGAGCGCTGCGACCTTCTGCGCCATCGCATCGTGGAGCTGGGCGGCACGCCGTCCCAGGGCTCCGGCCTCTGGGGCGCGTTCGCCAAGCTCATCGAGGGCGCCGGGAAGGCGTTCGGCGTGGGGCCGGCGCTCGCGGCGCTCCAGCAGGGCGAGGAGCACGGCCTCAACGATTACCGTCGAGATCTGTCGGATCTCGACCCGCAATCGCAGGAGTTGATGCGCAGCCGCATCCTGCCCGAGCAGGAACGCACGTGCCGCGCCATCACCGCCCTGCAGCAGACGGTGCCCGCGTAGGAGTCCCGCGAAGGCGGGGGCCTCGGCCCCTGCCCGACGCGCTCCTGGGGGGAACGCTGGCACCGCGTCGCGGTCAGGGCCGAAAGGCGCTGGCCGCGGCGCCTTGTCGGCGTTTTATGCGGGAAGATCCCGCGTTCACACCGCCGGCGGCGGCGTGGACGGGCGGCGGAACACGAGCCAGCCGATGCCGCCGAGCATCGCCACCACGAACAGGCCCGAGGCGAGCACGGCGGGGTGGGTGGGGTCGTAGGTGAGAACGTGCACGATCCACTCGCCGGTCTCGTGCACGGACGCGCCACCTTCGGGGCCGGAGAACTCGAGGCCGGCCGCGGTCGCGCGCAGGGCGGACCCAAGCGCGTCCCCGTGCCCCGGCTCGCCGACGGCCCAGGCCACCACGGTGCCGCGGTCGTAGGGGACGGCCGCGATGCGGAGATCGTGGTCGTTGATGGTGGGCGAGAGCAAGAAGCCGAGGCGGTCGGCGCGCTCGATGCGGTCGGCCGCGGGGAGCTTGTCGGCGAGTTGGCCGAAGAAGCGCTGCTTGAGGAGCACCTCCTGGTCGACGAACGACGTGTCGTCGACGATGCCCATCTTCCAGCTTTCGGAGCAGAAAACCATGAGGTCGGCCTCGCCGCCGGGGCCGGGGTGGATCGCGCGGAGGCAGGCGCTCGGGTCTTTCGGGCCGATGCCGATGGCGGTGAGCGACGCGAGGGCGGCCTCCTCTTCGTTCGGGAGCGGGCGCCGCCAGCCGTCGGGGAGCGTCGCGGTGAACCCGAGCTCGGTGGGGGCCTTGCCGCCGAGCGCGAGGAGCTCGGCCGCCGGCTTCTGCACGGAGAGCCGGGCGAGGAGCGTGTCGAGCGCGGCCTGGGCCTTCGGCACGTTGGGGCCCACCGCGAAGGTGGCCACGTGCATCACCTTGCCTTCGACGGGGAAGGCCGCGGCGAACATGGCGCCCTTCGGCCCGCCCTTCTCCATGGAGAACGTCATCTTCGTGCGCGCCGTGCGCCGGCCCGCCACGTCGTCGAGCTTCAGATCGGCGCGGGTGACGTTGCTCGCGCGCATCTCATCGAGCTTCTCGGCGTAGAGCCCCGCCCACTTCTCGGCGGCGTCCTTCTCGATGGGCACCTGGAACGCCGTGTACCACGCCTCGATCGCCACGCCGCCGTCGCCGGTGCGGCCCTTGAAGTCCCAGTCCGACCAGCGCGTCATCTCCCAGCCGCCGGGCAGGTCGAGCGTGACACCGGCGTCGGTGAGCGCGTAGGACTCGGCGAGGGCGAGGGGCACGGCGAAGAGCGTCGCGAGCAGCATGGGGGCTCCGGGGTCGGCCGCCGTAGTAACCGCGGTTCCGGCGGACTCGCGACCGCCGATTGGCGTTAGAGGGCTCCGATGTCGACCACCTTCCACCTTCGCGTCTGGACGCGCTTCCTCGCCCCGGTCGAGGACGTCTGGCGGATCAAGACCGACCCCGCCGCGCTCGCCGCGGAGTTCAAGCCCTACGCCGCGTTCTCGTTCGACGCCGCCGGCCTCTCCCGCGCCCTCGCGGGCGACGTGCCGGTCGAGCTCTCCGCGCGCCTCCGCCTGGGCCAGCTTCTCCCCGTGGCGTGGCCCATCCGACTCGAGTCGGCGGTGCTCCACACCTCGTACCGCGACACGTCGGTGAACCGGCTGTTCTCGCGCTTCGAGCACGACCACCTCTTCGAGACCACGCCCGACGGCTGCCGCTACATCGACGCCGTCACGTTCGTGAGCACGCTTCCGGCCCAGAAGGCCACGGCCATCCTCACGAAGCGCCTGTTTGAGCACCGGCACGCCGTGGCCGCCGGCCTCCTCCCGACCGATCCCCAGGCCACCGCCATCTCGGTGCTCCGCGTGCTCGTCGAGGACGAGGACGAGCAGCGGAAGGCCGGGTAGGCGGCCGAGATGTGGCTCGTCGCGCTGCTCGCGTGCACGCCGGCCCCCGCGGGGGGGAAGGTGGTGGTGCTCGGGCTCGACGGCCTCGAATACACCCTGCTCGACCGCATGATCGCCGCGGGCGACCTCCCGAACTTCGCGAAGCTCCAGCGCGAGGGCTTCCGCGGCGAGATGCAGGTGACTGCCCCCATCATGTCGCCCATCTTGTGGACCACGATCGCGTCGGGCTACCCGGCCGACGTGCACGGCATCGGCGGATGGACCACGGGGAAGGGGCATAGTTTCTCGGGCGCGGACGTGCGCGTGAGCCGCGTGTGGGACATCGCGAGCGCCGCCGGCCAGAAGGTGGGCGTGAGCGGCTGGCTGATGACCTGGCCGTCGAGCCCGCTCGACGGGTGGATGCTCTCCGAGCGCTTCGTGTGGTCCTTCCCCATGAACAAGGACCCCAACGAGAAGAGCGTGGGGGTCGCGAGCGCCGATCGTGTCGCGACAACGTTCCCGGACGCCCTCGCCACCCGCGCCGCCGCGCTCCGCCCGGACGACGCCTGGGTGGCCGCGCACCCGCTCGGCTACCAGGTGCAGGAGTACGGCGCGCCGTTCCACCCGCTCCTCCGCGACGAGACGCACGTGCGCGTGTTCGAGGCGATGTGGCCCGAGACGAACGGGAGCTTCGGCGCCATCTATCTCAACGGCGCGGACCAGGTGAGCCACCTCTACTGGGCCTACTCCGAGCCGGAGATCCAGGACCGCATCCGCGCCGATCCCGCCGCCCACACCGCCGCCGCCCAGGCCGCGAGCAAGCCCGGCCGCCGCCCGCTCCCCTACGCGGACGGCATCACGCCCGACACCCTCGCCCAGGCCGCGCGGTACGTGCCCGACTACTACCGCTACCTCGACGACGTGGTCGCGCGGGTGTGGCGCCTCCTCGACGCCGACACCACGCTTGTCGTCGTGAGCGACCACGGCTTTCGGATCTCGTCCGCCCAGCCGCTCATCAACGGCTCGCACAACGACACCGCCGTGTTCCTGGCCGCGGGCCGCGCGGTGAAGCCCGGCCGCGCGAAGCTCCACGTGTTCGACGTGGCGCCCACGCTCTACGCGCTCCTCGGCCTCCCCGGCGCCGCGGACATGCCCGGGAAGGTGCTCATCGACGCCTTCGACGTCGTGGCGCTCCCGCCCGTTCCCACGCGCACGCTCGAGCGCGCCGCGGTCACCGTGGGCGCGGCCGACGGCGGCACGGCCGACAAGCAGCTCCGCGAGCAGCTCGAGGCCCTCGGGTACATCGACGAAGAAGGCTTGCCCGACGCGAGCATCGGCGAGAGCCGGCGCCAGCAGTGAGGCAGCATGCGCCGTGCGTGATTGCGTGCGCACGGGGCCAACGACGAGGCCGCCCGCCCGGATAGGTTCGGCGGGTGAATTCCCTCGACCCTCGTGTTGTGAACCTCTGGCGCCTCCAGGGCCTCGCCCGACTCGCCACCTTCTGGCTCCCTGTCCTCGTCGTGTCGGCCGGCTGGGTCGGCTTCCGCTACGGGTTCGTGCCGGCCGCGGCCGTCGCCGGCGCGCTCGCGCTGCTGCTCGGCGTGTGGACCCTCGCGTGGCCCAGCGTCTCGTGGCGCCACTTCCGCTACGGCGTGCGCGACGACGATCTGCTCGTGGAAAGCGGTGTCCTCTTCCGCCACACGGTCAGCATCCCGCTCGACCGCATCCAGCACGTCGACACGCGGCAGGGCCCCATGGAGCGCGCCTTCGGGCTCTCCCGGCTCGTGGTGTACACGGCGGCCGGCATGAGCGCCGACGGCTCGATCCCCGGCCTGGAAGAGGAGCGTGCGGATGCGCTTCGCGACGCGCTCGTCCGCCGCCGAGGGGACGATGGCGTCTGAAGCCGCGCCGGCCGAGGTGGGCGCGTGGCGCTCGCTCGAGCCCGCGTCCCTCCTCGTCAACCTGCTGCCGGATCTCTGGCGCACCGCGCGGGCGGCGTGGCCGCTCCTGCTCGCCGTCTTCGTGGGCGGCGGCATCGCCAACGTCGTGAACCTCGGCCTGTTGACCGTGTTCTTCGGCTCCGCGATCGGGCGCACCGTGCTGCATTTTCTCACCCTCCGTTACCGCCTTCACGAGGGCAAGCTCGAGATCCGCACCGGCCTCATCGGGCGCCGGTTTCGCGTCATCGACCCGGGCCGCATCCAGAACGTCGAGATCGTCCAGAACGTCTTCCACAAGCTCGCCGGCCTCGTCGAGCTCCGCATCGAGACCGCCGGGGACGCCGGCGCCGAGGGCCTCCTCTCCGCGCTCTCGGTCGCGGAGGCGAACGCGCTCCGCGAGGGTCTCCATGCCACCGAGCACCCCACGTCTCCCGACGCTCCGCCGCCGCCCCCCGCCGAAGAGCTCCTCGCCACCACGCTCGTCGAGCTCGTCGGCTACGGCGTGAGCGCCGGTCGCGTGGGCGCGGTGGTGCTCGCCGCGGGCGTCGCGTTCGAGGTGCTTGGGCAGATTTCGCCGGAGCAGGTGGCCCAGGGCATGACCTCGCTCCAGCCCGGCGCCGCCGCCGGCCTCGGCCTCCTCGCGCTCGCGGGCGGCTACGCGTTCTCGGTGGCCGGCACCATCATCCGCCACTACAACTTCCGCCTCTTCCGGTCCCCGCGCGGACTGCGCTTCGAAGCCGGGTTGTTCACCCGCCGCGGCGTCGAGATGGCGCTCTCGAAGGTGCAGCTCGTGCGGGTGGACGAGCCCTGGATGCGCCGGCTCATGGGGTACGGCACCGTGGTCGTCGAGACCGCGGCCACCGGCGCGCCCGGCGAGTCGGCCTCCCCCGAAGGCCTCCTCCCAATGGTCACCGCCGAGGAGCAGGCCGAAGTCAGCCGGATCATCCTGCCCTCGCTCGACATCGACCCCTGGACCGCGCCGCTCCGCCCCGCCGCCAAGCAGGCCGCGGTGCGCGCCGTCGTCGGCGGTACGATCCGGTGGGGCATCCTCGCGGGCATCGTCGGGTGGTTCGCGGGGCCCGTCGCAATCGTCCTCCCGTTCGTCGGCGGGCTGCTCGGCTGGCTCGACTGGCAACGCCAGGGGTGGGCGATGTCACCCGGCTACGTCGTCGGGCGCGGCGGCTTCCTGACACGCCGCACGTTCATCGTGCCGCGCGCGAAAATCCAATCCGTGCACATGCTCTCCGACCCCCTCCTGCGCCGCTACGACCTCGCCCGCATCATGATTTGGGTGGCAGGCACGAGTGTCACCCTGCCGGCTCTCGACATCAAGGATGCGCGGGTGCTCTTTCGCGCGTTGGCGGAGGGCAGGGCGCGTGAGGCTCGTCCGCTTCATGGGGCAGGGGGGGCCGCGGCCCCCCCCGCAACGCCCCCCCCGGAAGACGCCGCGCCGGACGAGCCTACGGCGTAGGCGCGCGGTGGCGGCGCACACGGCTGGGTGTGGCGTCGGCGTCAGGGTCGTGGGGCCCGGCCCGTGTCGCGCCGGCTCGCCCGGCCCGGGACCGTCGTCTCGGGAAGCTGCTCAGAATTCCGATGTCTGAGGTAGGATGTACTGCATAGTGGCTCTTGCGGGACGCGAAGCGCTGGTGTAGGGTTTCGAAGACCCCTCTGGAGGCTCAACCCCTCTGGAGGCTCAACCCGGAGGTAGTGATGGCAACTGGTTGTGGAAGCGCGTCCTCGACGCTTGGGCCGCAGGTGGTGTACTCCCAGAAGAGCACGAGCGTGTGGCTGGTCCACGCGATGTCGGCGCCGGAGTCGACCGTGGGCGTGGGCGGGGTCCGTGCGGCGCTGGAGAACAGGTCGAGCACGGGCGCGGTGAAGACGCGCGCGTACTACCGGACTTCGAACGACGGCGCGACGTTCGACGCGTGGACGGCCCTCTACGCGGACGGCGTTACCGAGCAGACGAACGACGGGACTGCGTACGGCGCGGACTACGTGGACCTCACGAACGCGGTGAAGGGAAAACAGCTCATTCAGTGGGGCGTCGGGGTGATCAACACGTCGGGGACGGCCACCGAGATGGCGACCACGACCCTCAAAGTCGACCGGAAGTAGCCGTGGCGCTGGGAGGTTGGACGCCAGGGCCGGCGGCGCCCGCGGAGGTGCTCGGTGGGGGCGGGGCCCAAGCGGCGGCCGAGTTGGCGCGGTACGGTGGGAGCATCGGCCGCGTGAACGTTTTCGTCCGACGCAGCGAAGCCGGGGACGGCAATCACGGCCCCGTGTTGTGCGACGCGCTCAAGCAGGACATGAAGGACCACGCCAAAGCCGTCATGAAAATCTATGACGACATCGACGCCTGCGACGAGGGCGACACTCCCTGCGACAGCACACAGCTCAACAAACTGTTCACGGCGCTCGAGGAGGCGCTGAAGGATCAAGCTGACGCAATCGAGGAGTACAACCGAAAATGCCTGGAACCCGCAAAGTTGTTGGGCTGATCCTCTCGGTCCTGGTGCTCGCGATTGGGGGCGTCGCGCTCTGGCGCGAACGCCCTCCCGCGGCCGCGCCGGCCGGGCCCGTCCAAGCGGAGGCGCCCGGGCCGGCTTCGCGCCCGGGCGTCTCCCGCCCGCCCAGCGAGCCGGTGCCGGCCCCGCCGGCGTCCGCGGCTCCACTCCCCGTGGCGTTGACGGGCGGCGATGTGGAGCTCGCGTGCACCGTGCCCGACCTGATCGGGACCGGATTCGGCTTGTTGAAGGGGAGCGACGGGCATCGCTCCGGGGCGCCGTACGAATCGGGGGTCTTCCGCGCCCGCGTCGTGTCCCGCACCGGCAGCGGGATCTTCCGGCTCGCGGTGGACGGCGAGTGGGAGGTGTCGTGGCGCGACGAGGGCGGCGTGGTCCGCTGTGAGGTGGCCCCGACCGCTCCGACGTGGGGACTCCAGGGCCGCGCGCTCGGTTGGGAGGCCTGGCCTTCCGACACGGTTGCTGTCGTTCGCGGTTGCGAGGGCCTCGCGGACATCGAGCCGGATGGCACCTTCTTCCTCCAGCGCCGCGACCCCGAACCCTGCTCGCTTCAGGTCTATCTCCGCGCGGAGGGCAAGCTGGCCGTCGCCGGACCGTTCCCCCTGGCAGAACCTACCGGGGAGGTAGACACGATGCTCGACATTCGCGTCCCACCCCCGTCCGAGCTCCGGCGGCTCACGGAGGCGCAGGCCGCGGACCTCGAACGGAAGGTGGAGAGTCTCCGGTCAATCTGTGGGCCCGAAGACGCGTGCTACGACACCCTACTATACGAAACGCGGCAGCTCGAGCTCCACCGAGCCGGCGCGGCTGAGGACTGACCACGCCGCGTCGATCAATCCCCGGCCGGTGTCACCCCAACAGCACGTGACACGCCCAAACCGCGGCGAGCACCCCGGACACGTCCGACATCAGCCCGGTCGCAACGGCGTGGCGGGTCTTGGAGATGCCGACGGCGCCGAAGTACACCGCGAGCACGTAGAACGTGGTCTCGGTGGTGCCCTGCATCGTGCCGGCCACCTGGGCGATGAACGAGTCCGGGCCGTAGGTCTTGGTGATCTCGCCGGTGAGCGCGAACGCGCCCGACCCGGAGAGGGGCCGCAGGAACGCGAGGGGGAGCACCTCGGGGGGCATGCCGACGAGCCGCACGATCGGCCCGAAGAGCCCGATCACGCGGTCCATGACCCCGCTGGCGCGGAACATGCCGACCGCCGTGAGAATCGCGACGAGGTACGGGATGATGCGGATCGCGGACTGGAAGCCGTCGCGCGCGCCCTCGATGAAGGTCTCGTACACCTTCACGCGCCCGAACACGCCCACCGTGAGGAGCCCCAGGATCAACCCGGGGATGATCCACGCCGTCGCGACTTCTCCATACACGTACACCGTCGCGACGAGCGCGCCGAACGCGGCCGAGAAGAGCACCACCGGCACGAAGTCGAGGAGGCGGTCCGGGGTGCGCGGCACGTCGCCCTGGGGCACCGGCGAGAAGCGCGAGAAGAGCTTGGCCGCGAGCACGGCCACCACCGTGTTGATCACGCTCGCGGCGATGGTGGGCACGAAGATGGACGCCGGGGTCGCCGCGCCGAGCGAGGCGCGCATCGCGATGACGCCGGAGGGCAGCACGGCGACGCCGCTCGTGTTGATGGCGAGGAACAGCACCATCGCGTTGGTCGCCGTGCCCTGCGTCTTGTTCAGGGCGTTGAGCTCCTGCATCGCCTTGATGCCGAACGGGGTGGCGGCGTTGCCGAGGCCGAGCACGTTCGCCGCGATGTTGAGGATCATCGCGCCCATCGCGGGGTGGTCGGCCGGCACGTCGGGGAAGAGCCGCACCATCACGGGCCGGATCATCCGGGCGAGCACGTCGAGCCCGCCCGCCGCTTCGAGCACCTTCATCAGGCCGAGGAACAGCGTCATGGCGCCGGCGAGGCTGATCGCCAGCTCCACGCTGGACTTCGCGCCGTCGAGCGCGGCCTTGCCCACCGCGGCCATCGTCCCGGGCTCGCCGAACGCGGCCGCCACCACCGACACGAGCACCAGGCCGAAGAAGACGATGTTCATGGGCGCGGATGTAACGCTTGACGTGACAAGAGGCGCCCCCGGGATTCGTGCCGGCGCGACGCGCCGATCGCGGGCCCCCTCGCGGCCGTGATACCGGGACGAGCCTCGCGCGGAGTCCTTCGTGCACGTGCTCTTCCTCGACGAATCCGCCGGCGCGCGCGCCCCCCTCGCGGAGGCCCTCCTGCGCCACATGGCGCCCTGGCACGACGCCACCGCCGCCGGGTGGGCGCCGTCGCACGTCCGCCCCGAGATCCGGGCGGTCCTGGCCGAAGAAGGCGTCCCCGCCGAGGAGCTCCGGGCGCGCGGCCTGCTAAGCGTCGCGTCCGACGAGATTGACGTGCTCGTGCGGTTCGTGCCCGACGAGGGGCGGCTCCGGCTGCCGGCGCTCGTTCGCGAACTGTCCTGGTACATCCCCGATCCGCTCGCCGCCCCACCCGACGAGCGAATGGACGCCTGTCGGGCCGCCCGCGACGAGATCGCGCGGCGCCTGCGCATCCTGCTGGCGGAGGCCGAATGATGCGGATGATCCGGGACTGGGGCGCGGCGGTGGCCGTGGGGCTCGCGGTCTTCCTCCTCGTCGACTGGCTGTCGGCCGGCGCGGACCGCCGCGGCGACCCCGCGCCCGACTTCAAGCTCGTCAACGTGGCCGGCGGCGAGCTCCAGCTCTCGAACTACGCTGGCCGCACCGTGATCCTCAACTTCTGGGGCTCCTGGTGCGCGCCGTGCGTGCAGGAGATCCCCGAGTTCGCGAACTGGTCCGCCGACAACCCGGACGTGCCCATCCTCGGCATCGCGGTCCGGAGCGGGGAAGGCGCAAAACTGGCGCGCGACGCCGCCCGCCTCGGCGTCACCTGGCCCGTGCTCGAGTCCGACGACGCCGTGCTCGACGCCTACGACGTCGACGTGTTCCCCACCACCATCGTGGTCGGTCCCGACGGCACCATCAAGGCCGCCGCCCGCGGCGCCATCGACGGGCACGGCCTCGACACCCTCGTCGCCGAGGCCCGGTAACCGTGCATCCGGACGATCCCGACTGGTCGGTGCACCTCCTCCAGCTCGCCGCCCGCGGCCGCCTCGGGTACGCGTCCCGCACGCTTCTCCTCGATCTTCCTGCGCTCTCCCAGCCGTGGACATGCGCCACGGGCCTCTGCACGCCGGGCCGCCGCGCGAAGGAAGCCCGCTCGTGTTGCGCGGATCTCGAGGTCACGCCCACGGACGCCGAACGCGCCGCCATCGACGCCGCGCTCCCGGAGATCGCGGCGTTCCTCGCCCCACGTGATCCCCGCTGGGCCGCGCCCGCCTCCCCGTTCGACGGCGACGCCCTCCGCCGCGCCGACCGCCGCTGCATCTTCGCCATGCCCGGCCCGGACGGCCTCTCGTGCGGCCTCCACACCCTCGAAGACGCCACCGGCCGCCCCCGCGGCGCGCTCAAGCCGCTCCCGTGCCGCCTCTTCCCGCTCGTGGTCGTCGACATCGAGGACGGCCGCACGCTCCTCACGGCAATCGACCGTCGAACCTGGCGTCTCACCGGTTCGCGGCCACCGCGCGCCTTCCCGTGCCTCGGCCTCGAAAACGCCCCGACAATCGCGACGGCGTGTGTAGACACCATCACGACGTTGTACGGCGCGCGCGCCGCGCGGCGCACCGCCGAGGTGGTCGAAGGCTGGCGAACGGCGGCGGACGGGTAGGGGAGAGGGCGCGGGCCTCCCGTCGTGGCGGGGGCGTCGCGAGCCCCGGGGCCGACGGCGGTGCGCGGCCAACGGCTCTCCCGGCTCGCCCCCGCTCCCCGGCCACCGAGAGGCCCGCGCCCCCGATGTTCGGCCTTCTACCTGCACCCCGCGCCAACCCGCGCGGCGCCGGTCGCGGTTTGCCACACGAGATCGCCGCCGCCGAAGCCGTCCGCGTCGCCGATCGCCCAGAGCGCGCTGCCGAGCCCCTCGCCGAGCGCGCCCACCCGCACGGGCTCCGGCGCCTCGTCCCAACGCGCACGCCACACGACGCCGCGGCCGCCCTCGCCGTCGTCGTCGCCGAGCCACGCTTCCAACCGGCCGTCCCCGTCGAGGTCGACGATCGCGAGGCCCTCGGCGCCCACGTCCCAGCGCGTCGCGAGCGGAATCGGACACGCCGCCCCGCCGAGCGTGCGCACGCCGGCCACGCCGCCGATAAGCGCGTCGTCCTGGCCGTCGCCGTCGAGGTCGCCGCCTACGGCGAGGCGCGCGCCCATCTGCTCGCCGGGCTCGCCGTAGAGCGCGAGGCGCGTGGCGGCGTCCATCGTGAGCGTTCCCGCGGGGGTCACCGAAAATAGATAGATGCGACCTGCCCCGTAGGCGCTCTCGCCGTTGCCGACGAGCAGATCGTCGAGGCCGTCGCCGTCGAGGTCCGCGCGCGCGCCGGGGCGGGCGCCGGCGGTGGTGTAGCCGGCCCAGGTGGTGGGCGCGGTGAGGAGCGCGTCGGCGTCGTCGAGGGCGAGAACCCCGGCTTCGGGGCCGGAGAAGAGCGCGAGCGCGAGCGTCCCGTCGAGGGCGCGGGCGCCGAGCCACACGTCCGCGCGGCCGTCCCCGTCGCGGTCGCCCGCGTGGCCCACGTGCCCGTCGCGGCTCCAGGCGGTGCCGTCCACGAAGGTGGTGCGCGCGAGGGCGTCGGCGGCGCCGGACACGGTGGGCGGCACGAGCCACGCGGCGTCGGGCCCGCTCACCAGCAGCTCCACGAGGTGGTTGCCGTCGGTGTCGCCGGCGCCGGCGATCGCGGCGGTGCCGTCCGCTTGGGCGCCGGTGATGGATGCGCGGGTGGCGCCGGCGCCGTCCGTCGCGAGGACAAGTCCGCTCGCGTCCACGGTCGCCAGCTCGGCGAGGCCGTCGCCGTCGAGGTCGCCGAGGCCCGACGCCCAGCGCACGCGCGCCGCGAAGGGGGACTCCGCGGGGCTGTCCACCACGCCGTCGCAGTCCTGGTCGACCCCGTCGCACACGTCGCGACCGTAGCCGGGCGCGATGGCCGGATCGCCGTCGTCGCAGTCGCCCTGCACCGCGCCGACGCCGTCGCCGTCGGCGTCGCAGCCGCCCCCGAAGCCGAGCGCGCCGTCGAGCGCGGCCGCCCAGGTGTCGGTGCGCGCGCGCGGGTCGGGCACGCCGTCGCCGTCGAGGTCGGTGGGGGCGGCGAGGGAGCGGTCGCTCTGGAGGGTCACGGCGGCGGGGAAGGTGCCGATCTCGCCGTTTGCGCCGAGCGCGAGGACCCCGGCGGCCGTGCTCACGAGGAGATCCTCGGTGCCGTCGCCGTCGAGATCGCCGGCGTTCGCGAGGCCGGTCGCGACGTACGGGAGCGCGTCTTCCACCCCGGCGTCCCCCAGCCGCACCACGGTCTCGCCGGCGAGCGCCCACACCGTGTCGCCCACACGCGCGAGCCCGGCGCCGAGGCCCACGGCGTCGGCGCCGTCCCACGCGTGGTCCTCGGCACCCATGGTGCCGCCGATTCCCCCGCTGTCCCACCGCCCAACGAAGCCGGCGCCGCCGTTCGCGGTGGGCATGCCGAGCACGAGCTCGGGGAGGCCGTCGCCGTCGATGTCGGGCGCGGTGGCGAAGGCCCAGGCGCCGCCGCCGGTGTTGCGCTCCCACACGGCCGCGGCGTCGGCGAGGCGCGCCTCGGCGGGCGGAAGCCCCGAAAAGAGAACGACCGCACGGTAGTACCCCACGAGGAGCTCCGCGCGGCCGTCGCCGGTCACGTCGGGGGCGAGCGCGAGGGTGGTGCCCGGCTGGCCGTCGAGGTCGCCGCCCACGAACACGGAGACGGCGTCGCCGAGCGTCGTGTCGGGCCCGATGGGCCCGGCGAACACGAACACGCGCCCGGTGTTGGGCGCGCCGTCCACCACCGCGGTCGGGGCCGCCACCACGAGGTCCACGATGCCGTCGCCCGTGAGGTCTCGCCCGGTGGCGATCTGCTGGCCGAAGCTCGGACTCTGGCCGGTGCCGACGATGCGCGCCACCTCGCGCCCCGCGAGGTCGTAGAGCGCCACGGCGCCGTCCTCTCCGGCCGATTCGCTCGTGTCGCCCACCACCAGCGCGGGGGCGCCGCCCGCGAGCAGCGCCCCTGCCGCCGAACCGGCGGGCGTGCCGTCCACGATCACCCCGAACGCGTCGTCCACGCGCCCGTCGCAGTCGTCGTCTTCGTCGTTGCACGCCTCGGGCCCCATCGGCACGCATACGTCTTCGGAAACGGGGCCGTCGGTGCCGTCGCAGTCGGCGTCGATCCCGTCCACCGCGGGATCGCCGGCGGAAGGCGACACGCCGGCGTCCAGGTCGTCGCAGTCGGTGCCGCCGTGCGCGGGGGCGTCCCAGCCGTCGCCGTCGATGTCGGTGGCGCCGGGGCAGGCGGGCTCCGCGACCGGCTCGTCGGGGTCCTTCGGGATGTCGGTGTCGTTGTCGATTCGCGCGCCGCCGTCGGTGCCGCGGCAGGCGGCAACGAGCAGGGCGAAGACGAGGCAACCGAAACGCATCACGCTCCCCTTTTAGCCCGTCCTTGCCGCCGGTTCAGGTTCTGGTTAGAAGCGCGCCTTCCTTTTAGAGGTGCCGGTTGGCGAGTGATGACCTCATCGAGATCGACGGCGTCATCAAGGAGGTTTTCCCTGGTGGAGCCTTCCTGGTGCAGACGGACGCGGGCACGGACGTGCATGCCCACCTTGCGGGCAAGCTGCGGCGTTTCCGCATTCGCGTCGTCCTCGGTGACCGGGTGACGGTCGCCGTCTCCCCGTACGACCTCACGAAGGGTCGCATCACCTTCCGGCACAAGTAGCCGAGGGGCACGGGCCGCTCCCTCGAGCGGCCCACGACGGGGTAGCATCCTCGGATGCCGCCCATGTCCACCCGTCGGAAGCTCGCGATCGCCACCTGGGGCGCGCCCGACGAAGGCCCGATCTACGGAAAGCTCACGGTCGACGCCACGGAAGCCGTGGCGTACCTGGCCCACGTGCGCGCCACCACCGGCGAGAAGGTCACCTTGACCCACCTCGTCGGCAAGGTGGTGGGCAACGCGCTCGCCCAGGCGCCCGGGCTCAACGGGTACCTGCGTTTCGGCACGTACATCCCGCATGAACACGTGAACGTGACGTACCTCGTGGCCCTCGAGGAAGGCGCCGATCTCGCCAAGGCGAAGGTCGACGATGTCGACAAGAAGTCGGTGGTCGAGGTCGCGCGGGACCTCCGCGCGCGCGCCGAGCGGCTACGCAAGGGCGAGGACGACGCGTTCAAGAAGTCGATGGGGCCGGTCCGGCTCCTGCCGACGTGGCTCATCCGCCCAATCCTCACGCTCACCGGCTGGCTCACGGGCAGCCTCGGGCTGAGCGTGCCGGCGCTCGGGCTGGAGGCGTTCCCGTTCGGGAGCTGCGTCGTCACGAGTGTGGGGATGTTTGGCTTGGACGAGGGCTTCGCGCCGTTCACGCCGTTTGCGCGCGTGCCGGTGCTCGTCCTCGTGGGGGCGGTGCGGGACGGCGTCGTCGTCATCGACGGCGCGCCCGTTGTCCGCAAGCAGCTCACGATCACCGCCACCATCGACCATCGTTTCCTCGACGGGTTCCAGGGCGGCGTGCTCGCCAAGGTCGTGCGCGACCAGCTCGAGAACCCCTGGCAGCTCGACGGCATCGAGCGGCCCGTCGCGGCGAGCGGCGTCGGGTAGCGGGAGGCTTCGGCGCCGCGCCGCTACTTCGCCGTGGCGAGCGCCTCGAGCGCGTCGATGTCCCGCACCACGCGGGCGGCCGCCGCGGCGGGAACGCGCAGGGGGGCGACTCCCGCGGCCGTGGCGTCGGCGAGCGTGCGGGCGCCTTCCTCGGGCGTCACGCGGTCGGGGAGCCGATCGCCGGCCGCGAAGTAGGCGAACACGTCGGGGCCGAGCGCGCCGGGCACCACCACGGTCACGCGGCCGGCGGGGATGTCGCGCGCGACCACCTCGGCGGGCGACGCCCCCACGTAGAGCACCGGCGACGGCCCGTCGCGCACGACGAGCGCGGCGGGGTCGACGTCGAGCAGGAGGAGCGTGCCCGCGCGCACCTCGGGGCGGTCCGCGCGCCAGTCCGAACGGTAGGGGACGTCGAGCACGAACGGCGTTGCGGACACGACGGCGCGCACCGGAGACGGCGTGACGACGCTGGGCTCGGCGGCGAACGCGAGGGCGAAGAGGAGGGGGGTCACGGGACGAGCTCCACGTTGTCGAGGGCGAGGGCGCCCGCGGGGGCGCCGACCGCCGCGCCGAAGTCGAGGCGGAGCGTCGTGAGGCGCGCGCGGTCGAGCGTCGAGCCCACCGTGAAGTCCGCGAGCGGGATGCGCACGGTCACGAACTCGGTCGCCCAGCCCGCGCCGTCGCCGAGCTCGGCGCGCAGGTAGGGGGTGGGCACGAGCGCCTGGTCGGCGAAGGCCACGGTGGCCTCGGTGCCGTCGGCGTCGACGAGGGTGACGGCGAACGCGAGATCGGCGCCCCGCGCCACGGTCTCGGGGTGCCGGCTGCGTTGCGCCACCGAAAACGACACGGCGCCGAGGGCGGTGGTGTCGGTCGCCTCGTCGGGGAGCGCGATGCTCCAGGTGGGGCTCGCCCCGGCGGACCACGCGAACACGAGCCCGCGCGCGAGGTCGCCCGCGCCGGCGGCGCGCGTCATCCCGTTCATCGGGTCTGCGTCGGACCACGTCATCACGGCGTCGCTGTCGTCGAGGCGATCCTCCACCACGGCGTCGGCGGTGCACGTCACGAGGGCGCCCGAGCTCGACATCACGGGCCCGTACCCGCTCTGGAAGTCGTCGAGCACCACGTCGGACACGCCCTCCGCGTTGCGCCAAGTCGCGGCCACGCGGTCGGCGTCGTCCAGGCCGAGGGGCGTGAACCCCGCGTATTCGTTGCGGAACACGTCGAGGAGCGCGTCGTCGCCGTCGAGCCAGCCGCGCGCGGCCGCGAGGAGGTACGCCCGGGCGATGGCCTGCGCCCGCTCGCGCCCGATGAGGTCGGGCCCGCGGCCCTCCTGCTCCGCGCAGCAGTTGAAGTCGTTGTGCGAGGCGCCGTGCACGTACGCCGCGGCCTTCGGGCCGGTGGCCGCCTCCCAGATGCGGAAGAACTGGCACGCGGGGCAGTCCACGCCGCCGGTCACGTCGCCGTCGGCGGTGCCCGCGAGCAGGAAGTAGGGGACATCGTGGGGATTGCTGTCGTCCACCGTGTTGAACACGGTCGGGGCGATGCTCGCGACGAAGCGGATGTCGTCGGCGCCGAAGGTGTCCGGGGTGTCGTCGCCGTCCATGAGGCGGTCGAGCGCGCGCACGACGCCCTCCCCGCCGCGCGAGTGGCCGATCCACCCGATGCGGCCTGTGTCCACGAGGCCCCCCAGCGCGCCGTCGCCCACGACGTCGAGGTTCCCGAGGAGCCAGTCCGTGTTTCGGAGGGTCGTCGTCGACGCCGTCTCGACGCCGGGGTTCGTGTTGTTCTCGTGGGCCATCACCACGTATCCCCAGCTCGCGAGGTGCTCGCCGAGGTAGTCGTACCAGATGAATTGGTGGCCGTTGCCGTGGGAAATCACGACGAGGGGCCGCGGTCCGAGCGCGGCGAGGTCCGTCGGCCACCACACGCGCTGGCCGAGCCACCGCCCGCCGTCGGCGTCCACCGTCTCCACCCCGTGCGGCCCGCGCGCGCTCAGATCGCCGAGCACCGTGAACCCCACGTCGTCCCCGACGCCCTGCAGGAGGTCGTCCGGGCCGAGCCGGCCGTCGCGGTCGGCGTCCACCACCACGTCGAACTGAGCCCGCGCCTCGCTCCCGGCGTCGAACGCGCCCACCTCGAGAGGGGCGAGCTCCGCTTCCGGGAAGGTGCCGGCCACCGGCGTGCCGCCCACACCCACGAGCGTGGCGTCGTCGGCCCACTCCGCGGCGGTGCGGTGCGCCACCACGTACACGTCGAACGGCTGGCCCACGCGGTCGGGCCAGCGCGTCGGGTCCAGCCCGAGCCACACGGTCTCGCCGGCCCACACGCTCGGGGTGGACATCCAGAACGGCGCGAGCGTACGCGGGCGCCCTACGAGAGGAGAAGGAACAACGCCGACGATGTCCACGCTCGCCGCGCACGCCTCGCCGGCGCCGAGCGTTACGCGCCCCGCGCCGAGGCCCGTCGCGCGAAGGTACACTTCCGCCGGCCCCGTCGCCGACTGGAGCACCGTCCCGCCGGCGTCCACGACCTCCACCGGCCCCGTCGTTTTCACGGCGAAGATCCCGGCTCCGTTGATCGCGAGCGCGCGGGTGCGCGCCAGTCCCTCGGCGCCCGTCTCCAGGGTGAGCGGCGCGCCGTCGACGGCGGCCGTCTCAAGGTCCGGAGGGGGGCAATCCTGCGCCTTCTTGGGCGCGCACGCGAGGAGGAAGGCGACGAGCACGCGGGAGTGTAGCGCGGCCCCGGCGGTGGGCGTGTGCCGGTTCGGTGTGCTCCGCCGAACTGGATCGACGACCAATGACCGTCCGACGACGAAGCCCGCTGCCGACCGGTTAGATGGCGCGGTGCGCTACGTTCCTGAAAATCCCCTCATCGTCCAGTCCGACCACACGCTCCTCCTGGAGACGATGGGGCCTCACTTCCGCGCCGCGCGCGACGCCCTCGCGCGTTTCGCCGAGCTCGTGAAGTCCCCGGACTACGTCCATACTTACCGCGTCACGCCGCTCTCGCTCTGGAACGCGGCCAGCGCGGGCATGACCGTCGACGAGGTCGTGGCCGCGCTCGAGCACTTCGCCAAGTACGACGTGCCGCCGAACGTCCCCGTGAACGTGCGGGAGACCATGGGGCGCTACGGGCGCCTCAAATTGTTCAAGGATCCGCGCGGGCTCCGCCTCGAAGCCACCGACCCGATCCTGATGACCGAGGTGTGCAGCCTCAAGCCCGTGATTCCGCTGTTGGGGAGCCGCCTCGGCGACCTCGCCGTGCTCGTCGAGCCCGGCAACCGCGGCGAGCTGAAGCAGGCGCTCACGCACGCCGGCCACCCCGTGGAAGACCTCGCGGGCTACCGCGACGGCGAGCACCTCGACTTCACCGTCACGCAGGACATGAAGAACGGGCAGTCCTGGGCCCTTCGCGACTACCAGCGGCTCGCGGTCGAGGCGTTCCACGGCGACGGCCTCGCCCAGGGCGGCTCCGGCGTGGTCGTGCTCCCGTGCGGCGCCGGAAAGACGATGGTGGGCATCGGCGCGATGGCGCGGCTCAACATGAAGACGTTGATCCTCTGCACCAACGTCACCGCGTTGCGTCAGTGGAAGAACGAGATCCTCGACAAGACCACGCTCACCGAAGAGCAGGTGGGCGAGTACTCGGGTGAGCTCAAGGACATCAAGGCCGTCACCCTGTCCACGTACCAGATGCTCACCTTCCGCAAGTCCCGGAACGAGAGCTTTGTCCACTTCGGCCTGTTCGACAAAGAGAATTGGGGTCTCGTGGTGTACGACGAAGTGCACCTCCTCCCCGCGCCGATCTTCCGGGCCGTCGCGCACCTCCAGGCGCGGCGTCGCCTCGGCCTCACCGCCACGCTTGTCCGAGAAGACGGCAAGGAAGCCGACGTTTTCGCGCTCATCGGGCCGAAGCGCTACGACGTTCCCTGGAAGGACCTCGAGCACCAGGGCTGGATTGCGGCCGCCACGTGCACCGAGATCCGGTGCGCGTTCTCCGAGGAAGACCGCATCCGCTACGCCGTCGCGGATGACCGCGAGAAGTTCCGTATCGCCAGCATCAACGCGCGGAAAACGCCGGTCATCGAGTCGCTCCTCGAGCGCCACAAGGAAGACCGCATCCTCATCCTCGGCATGTACGTCGAGCAGCTCGAGTTCCTCTCGCGCCGCCTCGGCCTGCCGCTGATTGAGGGCCGCACCCCGCAAAAGCGCCGCGACGAGCTCTACGAGCGCTTCCGCACCGGCCAGGACCGCGTCCTCGTCATCTCCAAGGTCGGCAACTTCTCCGTCGATCTTCCGGATGCCAACGTCGCGATCCAGATCAGCGGCACGTGGGGCAGCCGCCAGGAAGAAGCGCAGCGCCTCGGCCGCATCCTGCGCCCCAAGCAGGGCGCGAACAAGGCGCTGTTCTACACGCTCATCACGCGCGACACCGTCGAGCAGACCTTCGGTGAGAAGCGCCAGCTCTTCCTCACCGAACAGGGATACGCCTACCGAATCGAGGCCCGCGAATGAGCGTCATCCATCGCAACGTGGCGGTCCTGCGCGTCGCGGATCCCGCCGTCATCGACGAGATCCGCGCCGTGCTCCCCCTCGACGTGCACGTCATGGGCTGGATTTCGCCCACCGAAGCGGTGCTCGATCCGCACGAGCTCAAGCCGCTCCTCGAGGCCCTCGAGGCCCGCGGCATGGGCGCGCTGGTGCGGCGCACGGGGCCGACCCCCGGGTGATCCTGGGGTTTGTCCTTCTTGGGGCGGGGGGCGCGCCCCCCGCAACGCCCCCCGCCGGCCGGGACATCGTGGTGGCGCTCGGGGCCTCCGGGGGCCGGCTCCGCGTCTCCGGGCCGCTCCTCGGGGCTGTGGGGTGTGAACCTCCGGCAGACCCCGCGGTGGTCGCCGCGCTCCGCGCCGGGGTCGTGCTCCCGTGGCGCGCCGCCGATCGGCTCCTTCCGACCGCGCGGCTTGAGCGTGCGCTTGTTCGGGACGTGGTCGCGCGCGCCGCGACGGCCGCCGTGTGCGACGGTGTGCTCGTCGTCACCGACCCGATCTTCGAGATTCGTGGGGCGCGCGGCGCGCCCGTGGAGATCGTGCTCGCCAGCGCGCTCCGGCCGAGCGTCGCGATCGCGGTTCATCCAGACGATCTCACGGTGTCGCCCCCCGACGGCGCGTGGCGCGTCACGGCCCGCGACGAATTCACGGCCTACGGCACGTGGGCGCTCGGCTGCGTCGGCGCGTGTGGCGCGCGCGCCGAGTAGAGGCCGCTACCAGCCCGCTACCAGCCCGCTACGGCGCGTCTTTCGGGTCGAGGTAGCCGAGCATTTCGAGGGCGGAGCGCTGCTCCTCGTCGATGCCCACCACCGAGCCCTCCACCGGTAGCGGAAGCGCGGCGTAGGTCACCTCGACGGTACGACCACTCGCCTGCACCCGCGCGAGGGATCCGCCTTCGCCGTCGAAGAACAGCGGGGCGAGCGGCACGGGCTCCATGCCGGGGCGCATCACGCGCAGCGTGACGGTGGGCGCGATCGCCACGGCGTCCTGGCGGGGCGCGACGAAGACTTCGCGGTGGTAGCCGCGCGCCGACGTGAACGTGGCCTTGACGGTCTCGTCGTCGATGCGCTCGACCTCGGCCTCGGACTTCTGGG
>CAXNIN010000011.1:0-25876 GCA_964202365.1 Myxococcota bacterium
AGGCGGCCGCGGAGGCCTTCCGCGACGCCCGCCGCCACATCGCCCGCAACGACAAGTGGTTCCTCGCCAACGTCGACGATGTCACGACGACGCAGGTGCGCTGCCTCGTGGAACGCGCGCGCCCCGTGGCGGACCCCCTGGCCCAGGCCGCAATCCTCGCCACCGCCCGCAAGCTCGACCACCACGAGCCCTCCCTCGTGGCGCTCGCGGAGCCGCTCGCCGAGGTGCACGTGACGGAAGGCGACGCCGCCCGCGCCGCCGAGGACTATGACGCCGCCTACCGCGCGTACGCCGCCGCCCTCTCGATCGACGCCACGCTCTCCTGGACGCGCCGCGCGGCCGAAGAAGTGCGGGATTTGCGCCTCGGAATCGACCCCGAGAAGGCCGACGCCGCCGTGCCCGTGAAGAAGAACCCCGTGGCCCCGCGCACGGGCTCCCCGGGCGGCGCGCTCGACCGCGCCAAGAAGCGCGCCGGCAACCCTGTCGAGGAGGTGCCGCCCGCCCTCGAAGCGCCCGAGGAAGCGCCCGTCGAAGAGCAGCCCGCGCTCGGCGGGGACTGAAAGGCCGGGCCCGCGCACCCCGGCCCGCGCTGGCTCGCGACGCGCCCCCGCCTTCGGGAGGCCCGCGCCCCCTTCCACCGAACCCGCGCTACCGGCCCATGCCGCGGAGCGCGCGGAAGTCGTCGCCGACGGCCTCGGCGAAGTTCACGGTCTCGCGGAGGCGCGAGAAGACGCGGTCCCCGAGGCGCTCGGCGAGGGGTTCGAGCCCGCCGGTGGCGAGGGTGCCGCCAGCCGCGGGCGGGGAGGCCGGGCGAGGCCGGGCGTCGGGCACGCGAAAGGGGAAGTTGGTCGTGGCGAGGAGGATGCCGCCGCTGTTGTACCGACGCGTGATGATCTCGTCGATGATGGCGAGCTCCCAGTCGGTCTTGCGGCCCTTCCCGAGCTCGTCGACCGCGAGGACCGGCACGTTGACGAGCGGCGTGAGCGTGGTGGCTTCGCCGTCGTTGCGGTCGATGCCTTCGCGGATGCGGCTCAGCAGGTGGGTGAACTCGATGAACCGCGCGGCGACGCCGTAGCGGAAGACGAGCTCGCGGACGGCCGCCACCATGAGGTGCGTCTTGCCGCGGCCCGGGGGCCCCCAGAGCACGAGCCCGCGGCCTTCCTGGCCGGGCCGGAAGGCGTCGAGCCAGGCGCGGACGGGGCGCACGGCGTGGTTGGGAGACGGCACGTCGTGGCGGAAGCTCTCCATGGTGCTGTCCGCGTGGCGGGCGGGCACGCCGGCGGCGTTGAAGAGCGCGACGCGGTCGGCCACGCGCTGACAGCGGCACTTGCCCACGCGCCAGACCCCGTTGATCTCGACCTCGCGGCGCCCGACGCCGCCGCACCACGGGCACGGGGGCCCGGGGAGCACCGCGGCGCGCGCGATGCCGCCGCCGGACGCCGCGCTGACGCTCCAGCCTTCACGCCACTCCAAGGCCGAACTCCTCCCACACACGGGTCGCCGAGAGGGTCGGGTAACGCGCCCGGACGCGATCCCGGGCGTGCTCTTCGCACGCGCGCCGGAAGCCCTCTTCCCCGAGCACTTCCGCGAGCGGCCCGAGGTCTTCCGCGGCGGCGGCGAGCACGGCGGCGCGCTCGTCGCCGAGGGCGTCCCACACGGTGTCGTGGAAGCGCCGGAGCACCGCGCACGCGCGCCGCGCGCGGGTCTCGGCGTCACCTTGGAGGGCGGCGAGCTCGGTGAGCGCGGCGGAGGCGAGCGCGTCGGGCGCGGCCGGCGCGAGGGCCGCGGAGAGGTCGGTGGGCACGCGCCACGCGAGGTGGTTCTTGGCGAGCCGCTCCACGACAGCCCGGCAGCTCGTGAGCGTGAACGGGGTGCGCGTGCGCTTGGCGCGCCGACGCTCCGCCACCTGCTCGAGGCCGCGCAGGATGGTCGGCACGGGGACGCCCGCGTCGAGCCAGTCCGCGAGCAACTTTCCGTCGGCGCTGGACAGGAACGGCGCGCCTCCCCGGAGCTGCACGAGCCAGGCCCGCACCTCTTCCGCACGCGCGACGATGTCGTCGTCGGCGGCCGTGGCCACCGCCTCGTTTACTCCACCCATCCCCTCGCACCCTCGCGCGACCCGCAGGTCGCCATCGCGCCCGTCGCTCGGCTGTATTATCCTCCGCGCCCCGTATTCGGAGACCCTCATGCGTCGTCTTCTCGGCCTCTCCGCCCTCCTCGCCCTGTTCGCGGCCGGCCCCGCGTTTGGCGCGCCCAAGGACAAGGACAAGGAAAAGGACGAGGAAGAAGAGGATTATTCCGATGATCCCGTCCCGAACACGGACGACTTCAAGGAAGCCGAGGGCGACGACGACGCCGCGCCGACCCCCGCGCGCCTCGATGCCGACAAAGACGAGGCTGAACCTGACGATCTCGACTTCACCGACGAAGAGGAAGGCGACCTCGACTTCCGCGACGCGGAAGATCAGGAGACGGTCAAGCCCCGCGGCCCCGGCGAGGACACCGCGCAGATCTACAGGGAGACCCAGAAGAAGCTGCTGGAGGCCACGCCCGACGAAGAGCTGATCGCGTGGGAGGCGTACCTCAAGAAGTACCCGAAGTCCCTCTTTCGCGAGCGCATCGAGAACCGCACCGAGGAATTGTCGTCCGAACTGTTCGGCGAGCGCGTCCCGGGCAGCGATCGCGGCGCCACGCGGGAGGACGCCGCCAATCGCGAGCTGAATTTCACGTCTCCTTTGCAATTCACCTCCGCCGAGCCCCGCAACCGGATCGGCGGCACGGCTGAGATCGGCATTCCGAACTGGTTCGCGCCCCGCCTCGACGCCGAGCTTCAGCTCCTGCGCGAGCTTTCGGTGCACGCCGGCGTCGACCGCGGCCCCACCGGCACCGGGTTCATCCTCGGCGGCAAGTACGCGATCATCAAGTCCGCGCGCACGAACACCGTGCTCTCCGGCGCCCTCGACTTCGACCTGAACTTCAGCCCGACGTTCCCCACGGTTCGCCCGAGCATCCTGTTCGGGCAGAAGCTCCCGTTCCTCCAGGGGCTCTACCTCCAGGCCTCCATCGGCACGGACCTCGAGCTCCGCGACCCCGTGGGCGCCCGCGTCGCGTACGGCTTCGCCGCCGAGCTCCGCGCGAACGAGGTGGTGTACGCCTTTGTCGAGACCTCCGGTACGCTCAAGCACCTCGGCGAGGACCAGTACGACGCCTTCCAGTTCATGGTGATGAGCTTCGGCATGAAGTTCGTCCCGACGAAGGGCGGCTTCCCGTCGGTGCTCGCCGAGAAGAACGGCGCGTTCGTCTCGCACGACAAGAGCCCCGTCGTCATCGTGCTCGGCGCCAACATCCCGTACGCCACGCGCTACTGGGGCTTCTACCGCGGCTCAGTGACGCTCGGCGCCGAGTGGTACCTGTGAGCACCGCGGATTGACATCGGCGAACCTTCGGATCTACCGTCGGTCCCGAGGCTCACCGCATGTCCGAACGCACCGGCCCTATCGCTCCCGCCAACCTCTCCACCGTGGCGGCCGTCGCGGCCATCACGGCCCTCCTCGCGCTCGCCTACGGCGTCTACCTGAATCGTCAGAGTCAGGTGGTGGCCGTCGGCGCCGCCGCGCTCGACGTGAACGCCGCGCGCCGCGACGTGAAGCTCGAGCAGCAAATCTCCGCGCTCGAGAAGCGCATCGTCGCGCTCGAGTCCAAGCCCGCCGCCGACCCCGCGCTCACCGCGGGCGCGGGCGACGGCGCCGCCACCCCCGCCGCGCCGCCGACGCCGTAGGGCCCGAGGCCGGAGGGCTGCCGACGCCTACAACGACCGATACAGGCAGCGAATCTGCTCGCGGTCGCCGAGGCGCTCCCACACGGTGTCGATGGCCCACGCCGAGAAGCGCTGCATCACGTCTACGTCTTCGGGCCCGACGCCGAGCCCGAAGCGCACACGGTCGGCAACCTCGGCGGCGTCTTCGAGGCCGTGGACTTCCACCGGGGAGAGCTGCGCGAGCACGGGCGCCGCGCGACGGGCGAGCCCGGCGGCGTCCTCGCCGGCCCGCGGGAACACGCCCGCGTCGCCGAGCGCGATCTCGACGAGCCGCCACCCGTGCTCGATGCGGGTGGTAGCCGGCACCTCCCAGAAGGGATCGCGGAGGTGGCGGAGCAGGAAGAGGCGCTTGAGCGGCCGGTAGCCGATGAGGAGCCCCGCGAGCGCCAGGAGCAGCATCGTCAGCGAGATGCACACGGCCCCGCCGGCCTTCCGCGCGGCCTCCCCGCCCTCCTCCATGAGCTTCTGGAGCGCCTCCCCAAGCCGCTTCATGAACTCGCTCTCTTCGACGGGCTCGCTGGGCTCGGGGGCCTCTTGTGGGGGGGCCGTGTACTCGGACTCGCGGTCCCCTTCGTCGCCCGTGCGCCAGAGGTAGGGCGCGACGAGGGCCGTGGCGACGGTCAGGAGCACGCCCATGAGCCCCAGGAGCACGAACGAGAGCACGGTGAGCCGCGGGCGCGCCTGGCCCTTCTCGCGCATCGTGGGAGCCAGCGGCGCGGTCGGGCCGCGGCGCCACAACGCGAGGCGGTGCGTCTCCCGGCTCACCAGGAACAGGAGCAGGAGGATGACCGTGACGCCGAGCGCGCCCGCGGAGGCGATGTCCCAGATGGCCCACTTCTCGCCGGCGAACCAGTTGGCGACGGTGCCGCGGGCCTCCGACCACACGATCACCGCGGCGGTGGTGAACAGGAGCGGCAGCCACGTCGACCACAACGCGCGGTGCGTTTCCAGGCTCCACAGACCGCCCGAGATCGCGATCGGGAACACCCAGAGCGCGAGCCCGATCACCACGCCGATCTCCCCCATCCCCGCGATCCCGGCGCTCACGGCCAGGGCGGAGCCGACCCAACACGCCATCCCGAACAGGACCACGAGCCACGTTCGAACCCGCAGGAACGCCAGCAGTTGCCCGAACACCACGCCCGCGGCCACGGTGATTCCGAGTCCGCCCACGATGATGAACGTGCCAGGATCGGCGCCGTCGGACACCAGGACGGCCAGCGCGAACGCGACGAAGCTGAACGCCGCGGTCGCCTGGTAGGCGAGCACCGGCACCGCGGCCTCCTTGGCCGCCTGCCACACGCTCAGCGACGACGCGGTCTGGTGCCCGCGAAACGTGCTCCGGCGGGGCGGGGCGACGCTGCCGCTCATGCCGCGCCTCGCCCCAGGCCGCCCTGCCCGAGCCCCACGAGCCGATGGGACATGACCCCGGGTTCGAGCCGGTACACCGCGTCGCCGCGCGCCAAAATGGCCTGAAGCGCGCGCCCGCCGTTGATGCGGGCAACCTCACGGAGCCGCCGCCGCGCAGCGAGCCGGGCCGCGTGAAAGCGGACGGTGCGGAGCTGCGCGGTGAACGCGTTCTCGTCGCTCCCGGCGAGGTAGGGCAGCCGGAAGAGCCAGGACGTGGCGTTCGCGGTGTTGCCCGCGAGCACCTGGAGCAGCGTCGGGTCGCGCGGGCCGAGCGCCTCTTCCGGCGGCAGGTACACCCACGTGAGCGACTGGCCCGCGGCCATCTGCGGCGGCGGCGCCTGAAACCGGCTCGACACCACCACGCCCGACATCCCGGGCCCCACGGCTTCGAGCAGCTCCGGCAGATCCGCGCGACTCTGCCACACGACGCGCGCCCCGAGGTCCTGCCACCGCGCGTGCCCCCCGCGCGCGCCCGCCATCTGCTCGATCTCGATGCCCGCGCCGTCCGGCCGCCGCGCCACCGCCACGAGCGTCACCTTGTCGCCCCGCTCCACGAGCTCCTTGGCGAGCGCGAGGAACGTCTCCACGATGCGGTCGAGCACCTCTTCGATGCCGACGGCGTCATCGAGCATGCGGCCCGCGGGCAGGAAGGTGTCGAGCACGAGGAGCACGTTCTTCGTGCTGATCTCCCGCGTCTCGGGCTGCCGGAGCGTCAGGTGCCCGCTGCGAACGGACAACTTCCAGTGGATGCGCCGCGTGTCGTCGCCCGCGGCGTACTCCCGGAAACGGAAGTGGTCCTCGGTGGCGAACCGGTGCGGCCGCGTGATGACGTCCGGCGACTGGAGCCGGCTGCGCGGCGGCTCGCGGATCTCGAGCGGGCGAAAGCGGGGGAGCACCTTGAGCTCGGCCGTCGCGAGGCTCGCGAGGGAGATCCGCGTCAATCCGAGCATGTCCTGGTAGTACACCTCGGCCGGCCCGAGCTGGTAGAGGCCCCGCGGCGTCACGCGCAGCCGCCCGCCCACCACCAGCTCCTGCCGCCGCGCCCCGGCCCCCACGGCGTAGCGGCTCGTGGTGCCGAGGCGGGCCGGGAGGGGGTCCTCGATGAGCAGGTAGAACCCCGGCGGAACCGGCACGCGCCGAAACGTGAACCGCTCCTCCGCGGGCTCGCCCGCGAGCACCACCGCCGGCACCATCTCCCGCGTGATGGCGGCCTGCCGCCGGAGCGTCGTCTCGAAGCCGCCCGCCAGGAACGTCGACACGAACGAGGTCGCCCCCACCGTGCCGTAGAAGAGGAACAACGCGAGCACCGCGAGCACCGCGAGGCTCGCCCACTTCGCGCCGAGCGCGCACACCACGAACGAGAGCCCGGCCACGAGCACAGCCCAGCCGCGGGGGGTCACGATGCGCACGTGGCGGTGTACCGCCGCCAGCCAGGAAGCCGTGTCGAGGCGACCGCGGGCCCTCAACTGCCGGGTTTCGCGGCTCACCTTCAGCAGGAGCCCGACGAGCTGCGCGAAGAACGCCGGGGTTATGAGCGCCAGCGACACCGCGAGCATCACCCACATCGTCTCCGCGACTTCGCTCACCTCGAAGAAGAGCGCCGCCACGAAGCCGAGCACGAACGGCAGCAGGAACATCCCGCCAAGGTGCCAGGCGATGCCGACGAGGTGCCGAATCACGCGAGCGGCAGCTTCTCGAGCACCGATTGCACGTAGCCGATGCCCACCTCGTCGCCGGAGATCACCATGCGGTGCGCGAGCACCTCGGGCGCGAGCGCGCGCACGTCCTCAGGCGTGGCGTAGTCGCGCCCGCTTGCGAGCGCATGGGCCTGCGAGACGCGCGCGAGCATGATCATCGCGCGGGGCGAGGGCGGCGCGAGCACGCGGGAGTCCGAACGCATCGCGCCCGCGAGGTTCACGAGGTACCGCTTCACCTCGGTCGACAGGAACACGCGGGTGACGAGCTCCTGCCAGCCGAGGAAAGCGTCGCGGTCGAGCACGGGGGTGAGGTCGTCCACGGGCGGACGCGCGCCGAGGTGCGTGTCGAGCATGGCCATCTCGGCGTCCGGCGACGGGAAGCCCATCGAGAGCTGCATCGTGAAGCGATCGAGTTGGGCAGCCGGGAGCGCGTAGGTGCCGTCGTGGTCGAGCGGGTTCATCGTGGCGATGGTGAGGAACGGCGGCGGGAGCTTGTGGGTCACGCCTTCCACCGTGCACTGCCCTTCCGCCATCACTTCGAGGAGCGCCGACTGCGTCTTCGGAGTGGCGCGATTGAGCTCGTCGGCGAGCAGGAGGTTCGTGAAGATGGGCCCCGGCTGGAACATGAACTGCTTCTGCCGGAGGTCGAACACGTTCGTGCCCGTGATGTCCATCGGGAGCAGGTCGGGCGTGAACTGGATGCGCCGGAATTCACACGCCATGGACGCCGCGATCGCGCGGGCGAGCATCGTCTTGCCGGTGCCCGGGACATCCTTGAGGAGGATGTGCCCCTTCGCGCACATCACGAGCAGCACCTTGAAGATGACGTCGTCCTTCCCGAGGATCACCTTCCCGATGTTGGCGCGGACCGCCGCGAAGTCCGCGACGAAGCGCTCGGTTGCGGCGGCGAGCGCGGGGTCGCGACGGGGGGGGGCGTGCAGCACGGGCGGCTCCTGATGGCGGCGGACTATCGCACGAGGAGCCGGCGCAACGCGCGCCCGAGCTCCGCCATGGCGCCGGGGCGCGGCAAGGGGTCGGCCGGGAGCGGCACCTGCCAGGCGCGGGCGTACTCTTCGAGCACCCGCCGCTCGCTCCCGTCGGCTTCGTGATCACAAAGGGCCAACGCCCGCATCGCCGCGATCACGCCCTTGGCGTCGCCCACGGGGCCCAGCTCGGTGGGGCGCCACACGCGGAGGTCTTCGTCGGCGAGGGGGGCGGCGCCGGCGCGAGCGAGGGCCTGATCGAGGAAACGTCGCTCGGCCGGTCGAATCTGGCCGTCGGCGAGCATCACGCTCGCGAGCGCCCGGCCGAGGTCGCGCGGGTCGGGCGCGGACGGGGCAACAACGGGAGGCGGCTCGGGTGCCGTTCGTTGGGGACGGGGCTCTGCCCCGTAACGCCCCGCCAGGGGGTTCCCCCCTGGACCCCCGGCCTCGGCGGACGGGCCGACCCCAGCCCCCACCCGCGGGAGACGCGGCCGCTCCTCGTCGTCGCCGCGGGGGCCGCCGCCCTGGAGCGCCGGGAACAACCACGCAATTACGTCGAAGCCGGTGTCCACGCGCTCGCCCGCGAGCACGGCCCGCGCGATTGCGCCGGGGTCGCGGCCGTTGAAGTTCGCGACGGCGAACATGGCCACGTCGGCCTCACCGTCTTCCGCGGCCCAGCGCGCGAGCGCCTCGATCACGTCGTCGTGATCGAGGAACGGCTGCCCCAATTGCACGACGTCGCCGAGCTCGGCGGCGTAGCCGCACAGGCGGCACCGAGCCTCGATGGCGACGCCGATGCGCTCCGACGGGTCGATGAGCTCGACGAGCGCGCTCTCGACGCGGCAGTGGGGGCAGTCGGAGAGGACCTGTGTGGGGCCGCGCATCGTCGGAACGTACCGTGCGCCGGGCTCGCCCGGTTGGGAGAGCCTCCTCCGTCACGAGGGGGGCGTTGCGGGGGGCCCGCCCCCCGCCTCAAGACAATCCAGCTCGTACTACGCCGCCTGCTCGTCCGAAGCGCCCATGCCGAACGCGGTCTTCAGCATCCCGAGGCTCGGCTTCTCGCTGTTGTAGAACAGGAAGGAGAAGAGGTTCGAGGCCGAGGCGTACTTGTACACGTCGCGCCAGGACTTGATGGTCTCGAGGTGACGGGCGATGGTGATGGGGCGGAAGTAGAACTCGCGGTAGAACTGCCGGTGGAAGCTGACGATGTCCTCGGGCTCGAGGCCCCAGGGCACGAAGGTGGGCTCCCAGAACGACTTCTCGTCCGTTGACTCGTTGATGAGCCGGCCCCACTTGGTGCCTTCGCGCTCCCAGATCTCCATCTGCGGCGTCTTCGGGAGCAGCGTGTTGATCTGCACCGTCACGTCGTGGAGGGGGATGGTCTTCGCGAACTCGATGGTCTCGCGGATGGTGTCCTTCGTGTCGGGCATGTGGCCGACGATGAAGAACGCCTTCGGACGGAGGCCGACTTCGTGCGCGGCGGTGATGGCGGCGCGGATCTTCTCCTTGGTGATGCCCTTGGAGATGAAGTCGAGCACGCGGTCGCTGCCGGACTCGATGCCGAAGCGCGTGCGCCAGCAGCCGGCGTCCTTCATGCGCTGCAGGAGCTCCTTGTCGACCACCTCGACGCGGGAGGAGCAGGTCCAGCTCACCTTGCTCGCGATGTCGCGGCGGATGAACTCGTCCATGATGCCCATGACGCGCTTCTTCGAGGCGCAGAAGAGCGAGTCGACGAACGCGATGTCCTTCGCGCCGAAGTCGCGGGCGAGGTGCTCCACTTCGTCGGCGATGTACTCGGGCGAGTGGCTGCGGTAGCCGGACTTCGACTTCTGGCAGAACGCGCAGGCGTGCGGGCAGCCGCGGCTCGTCATCATCGCGAACTTGGGCGAGGCGTGCTCGTCGATGGGGATGGGCCGGTAGAGGTCCTTCGGGAGCAGGTGCCGCGCGGGGAACGGGAGCTTGTCGAGGTCCTTGAAGCGGGCGCGGGCGGGCGTGAAGTGCAGCACGCCGTCGGGCTTGCGGAAGCAGATGCCCTGCACGTCTTCCATCGGCTTCTTGCCGGCGTAGTGGTCGACGAGATCGGCCATGGTGTGCTCGCCCTCGGAGAGCACGCCCACGTCGAAGCAGGTGTGGCTCATCGCCTCTTCGGGCAGGAGCGTCACGTGGTAGCCGCCGAGCACGACGGGCGTGTTCGGCATGGAGCCCTTGAGCGCGGCGCCGAGCATCTTCGTGGTCTCGAAGACGACGGTGGTGGAGCCGATGCCGATGACGTCGACCCGCATGGCCTCGATGGCGCGGACCGTGCCGGGCACGTCGAGGCGCTCCGCGGCGGCGTCGAGCACGAACACCTTGTGGCCCGACTGCTCCAGCACCGCGGCGATGTACAGGATGCCGAGCGGTGCGGAGTTGTAGAACAGGTAGGCGGTGACGGGGCTCACGTGCCCGTTCGCGAGCACCGAGTCGAGCGGGGGATTGATCAACGCGATGCGCATGTGGCGGCCCTCAACACGATCGATCTACCACCTCTGTCCGCAAAGCGGCGGTAACGGACCCTACGCGCGTGGTAGCGTCCGCGAATGAACGCGGCCGCCTTTACAGAACTGCTCCAGCCCGGAGAGACCGTCCTCGCGCACCTTGCCGGCGAAGGACGCCGCGCGGAGCGGGGCAACGGCATGGAGCGCACCTGGTGGCACGTGGCGCTCACGCGCGAGCGGCTCCTCGTGATCCAGATGCGCGCGGCGCCGGGTGTCGACCGGTGGGAGATGATCAACCGGCTCGCGTCCTACCGCTCGAACCTACGCTTCTCGCACTTCCCCCGCGTGGGCGCCGAGAACGCCCGCCTCACGATCGAGGGATGTGGCGAGCCGATTGTGTTCATCGACGTGGACCGCCCGCCGGTGCTCCAGCAGGTGGCGCCGTTCCTCGCCGCGTGGGGCGGCCCGGTGCGCGGCGGCGAGAGCGTCGTGCACGTCGACCCCGACGCCCAGAACGACAACAGCGCGGACACGAAGAAGTTCCTCCTCGCGGCGGGCGTTCTTGCCGCGCTGTTCTTCGTGTGCTGCGGCTGCCTCGGCGTCGCCGGGGTGCTCCGCCAGGTGCTCGGGGTAGGCTTCGACCTCGGGTAGGGCTCGCTACGCGTACAGCCCGTTGATGACGTCGCGGTAGGTCTCGGCGATCACCCTGCGCTTGAGCTTGAGCGTGGGCGTGAGCATCCCGTTCTCGGGGGTGAGCGGCTCCGGCAACCACGCGAACTTCTTGATCTGTTCGAACGGCGCGAGGTGCGCGTTCGCGGCCTGCACACGCGCTTCGCCCGCCGCCCGGAGCGCCGCGGCATCGAGGCCGGCGGCGTGGTCGGGGTCCGGCGCGAGCAGCGCGACGAGGTAGGCGCGGTCGTTGCCGATCACGACGGCCTGCCCCACGACACCGCCCTCGAGCCGCTTCTCGATGTTCACCGGCGGGATGTTCGTGCCGCCGCTCGTGACGAGGAGCTCCTTCTTGCGGTCCACGATGGTGAGGTAGCCGTCCACCACCGTGCCGATGTCGCCCGTGCGGAAGAAGCCGTCGGGGGTGAACGCGGCGGCGGTCGCGACGGGGTCGCGCCAATACGCCGAGAACAATCCAGGCCCCTTCACGAGCACTTCGCCGTCGTCTTCGAGGCGCAAGGTGACGCCCGGGAGCGGCTTCCCGACCGTGCCGAAGCGGAAATCCACGGGGTTGTTCGCCGTGGCGGGCGCGCACGTCTCCGAGAGGCCCCAGGCCTCGCACACGGTGATGCCGAGCGCGTGGAAGAAGCGCCCCACCGCCGGATCGAGCCGCGCGCCCCCGACCATGAACAGCCGGAGCGCGCCGCCGAACCGGGCCCGGACCTTGCGGAAGACGAGCCGGTCGGCAATCGCGAGCTTTGCCCAAAGGGATGCCGGAAGCGGCGCCTTCGCCTCCAGCAGCCGCGAGCGCTCCAGGCCGACACCCAGGGCCCACTGGAAGATCCGCCGCTTCGTCGCAGACTCCTTGAGGAGCCGGGCCTCCACGCCCGCCTTGATCTTCTCGAGCATCCGCGGAACGGTCGCGATGACGGACGGCCGCGCCACCGGGAGGGCTTCCTGCACGCGGTCGAGCGAGGACACAAAGTAGGCTGTTACTTCCTCCATGATACCGCGGTAGGCGACCATGCGCTGGAGCGAATGCGCGAGCGGGAGGAAGAGGATCGACCGCTCGCCCGGCGCGATGGGCACGGTGACCTGGGTAGACCGGCACACCGCCACCATTGCCGCGTGCGTCACGACGGCACCCTTCGGCTCGCCCGTGGTGCCCGACGTGTAGAAGATGGCGCAGGCATCCTCGGGTTTCACGGCGCGCGCGCGGGCGCGGAGCCACGCCCGGTCCGGCGGGCCCGACGGAAGGTCCCACCGGAGCATCTTCACGGGGAGATCGTGGAGAAAGGGCTGGAGCTCGGCGATGCGCGCGTCGGTCTCGACGAGGAGCACCTTCGCCCCCGCGTGCTCGATCTGGTAGCGCACCGCTTCCGGGGTGAGCGTGGGGTAGATGCCGACCCCCATGCCGCCCAGGCACAACGTCGCGAAGTCGGCGTCCAACCAGTGCGGGTGCGGGCTCCCGAGGATCGCCACGCGGTCGCCCGGGCCGACCCCGAGCGCGTGAAGCGCGCCGGCCGTCGCCGCGACGCGCGCCTCGACGTCGCCCCACGTCACCGACCGCCACTCCCCGCCTTCCTGCACCCAGGTTGCGACGGCGCCCGGGTGGCGCTCGAACTTGTCGACGAGGAGGGAGGCGAGGGTTTCCATGGGATGAACATGACACGTTGGCGGGGCGGCGCCAGGGCGGGCGAAGGGGCAACCGGACCCGCCGGGGGCGGGCCGTTGCGGCGGCGGCGGCGGCGAGACGGTCGGCGGCTCCCGCGGCCCCCCGTTAGGGGTCGAAGCATGTCCGCTACCGCCTTCCTGCTCGCCGCCGGCCTCGGAACCCGGCTCCGGCCGCTCACCTCGCGAACGCCGAAGCCGCTCCTCCCCGTGCGCGGTCGCCCGATGCTCGACCACGTGCTCGACCAGTTGCGCCGCTACGGGCACGACGAGGTGGTGGTGAACGCGTACTGGCTCGCCGACCAGATCGTGGCGTGGGCGGCGGATAAGCCGGGGGTGCGCGTGGTGGTCGAAGCCCCGGCCGTGCTCGGCACGGGCGGCGGCTTGAAGAACGCCGCGCCGCTCCTCGCGGAGCGCTTCGTCGTCGTCAACGGCGACATTCTCTCCGACATCGATCTCGGCGCGCTCTGGGCGGTGGATGCCCCCGCGGTGATGGCGCTCCGCGCGCAGAACGAGCCGGCGCACACCGGCGTTGCGCTCGAGAACGGCGTGGTGACCGGGATCGGCGCCATCGTCGGCGCCGGCGACCCCGCCCGCCACTTCACCGGCGTGCACGTTCTGCATCGCGACGTACTCGACCTCGTTCCGCCCGGCGAACAGTGCATCGTCCGCACCGCGTACAAGGCCCTCGTGCCGCGCGGGGTTGTGCGCGGGGTGATGCACGCGGGCGCCTGGAACGACATCGGCACGCTCGCCGAGTACGAGGCCGTCGCGGGAGGGTGAGGTGCGGGTTTCGGTGGTCATCCCCGCGCTGAACGAGGCGCGCGCGCTGCCGACGCTGCTCGGTCAGCTCGCGGCCGCCGACGAGGTGCTCGTGGTCGACGGCGGGAGCACCGACGCCACCGTGCGGATTGCCCGCGACGCAGGCGCCGCCGTGCTCGAAGCGCCGCGCGGCCGCGGGCGTCAGCTCGCCGCGGGCGCCGCGGCGGCCACAGGCGACGTGTTCTGGTTCCTCCACGCGGACACCGGCGTTCCGAGCGGCGCGCTCGACGCGCTCCGCGCCGCCGACGCGCCGTGGGGCTGCTTCTCCGTGCGCATCCCCAGTGACGACGTTCGGCTCCGCGCCGCCACGGCCATCATGAACGTCCGCGCGCGCCGCACCGGCTCGTGCACCGGCGACATGGGAATCTGGGCGCGGCGGGCATTCTACGCGGACATCGGCGGGTTCCCTCCGCTCGACGCCCTGGAGGATCTCGTGTTCTCGGACAAGGCCCGCGCGCGCGACCGGGGTGCGGTGCTGGCGCCCGTGCTCACGACGTCCGCGCGGCGCTGGGAGGAGCGCGGCGTGGCCCGCACCCTGGCCACCATGGTGACACTCCGGGCGGCGTACCGGTGCGGTGTGGCGCCGGCGCGTCTCGCGCGACTCTACCGGGGCGCGCCGCGCGGGTAGGGCGCGATCAGGAAGCCGCGGACGCGATCGCGGGGGAGCGCAGCGCCACGTGCGGGCCGCCCACGCGGCGGACGCGGCGGATCACGCCGGCGAGGAGCAGGGCCTCGTCGACGTGGGGCTCTTCGAGCTGGGGCTCGCCGTCGAGGAGGCAGTGGAGGCGCTCCGCGGTGTCGGGCGTCGTGAGCGCGCCCTGCACGGCGCCGCGGATCTCGTCGCCCACGGGGCCCACGGCGCGCAGGAGATCCTGCGGGGTGCGCGGGAGTTCGTCCGCGCGGCCGACGCCGTTGATGAGGGCCTGAACGATCGCGGGGACGCCGCCGGAGAAACGCGCGGCGCGCTCCACGGCCTCGGCGTCGGCCGCGCCGAGCTGCACCACGAGGCTGTCGGCGGCCTCGAGCTCGCCGAAGTCGGCGAGGTCGATGCGGGTGGCGTTGCCCACGTCGAGCGCGGGGGTGTCGACCGAGCCGGCGAGCAGGAGCGTGCACCGGCGGTCCGTCGTGACGTTTTCCGCGTACCGGGCCCACACCTGCGCGATGTCGTCGAGGACTTCCACCGGGAGGTGCTCGGCGCCGTGCGCGAGCAGCGCGATGGGGTACTCCGCCTCCTCCTGCGCGTTGTCGAGCAGCATCTCCGCGGCGTTGTAGAAGCCGCGGCGGTCGCACACCATCGGCGCGATGCGCGTGCCGTAGTCCTGCCCGCCGAGGTCGCCCAGGACGCGCAGCAGGAAGTTCCAGGCCTCGGGCGCGCTTCGGCCCATGAGCGGGCGGAAGGAAACCGTGCGGCAGCCGAGCTCGGGCTCACCGACGGCGAGGTCGAGGGCGAGGTCTTCGAGGAAGCCCTGGGGAGCCGACCACCGCGGCGTGAGCATCGCGATCGGCTCGAGGCGGCGCAGGTGCCCGCGAATGCGCCGCGCGAGGCGCGCGCGCGGCGCGCCCTCGATTCGGAGCTGCTCAGGGTCGAAAGCGGCGGCGCGGCGACCCTGCAGCAGCGCTCGACGTCGTTCGAAGCGGTGCATGGGCATAGAAGTTACGATCGTCTCTCTTGCCATGTCAAGCGTCGTGGTAGGATTTGACTCCAAAAACCGCCCCCGTGTCGACCGCCCCGCTACCGGGCGCGGGTGAGAGCCTCCGCGATGCCGTACTTCCCCCACGCCACCAGCCCGCGCGTGCTCACGCGTCTGGTGGAGCAGGTGGCGGCGGGACATCGCCGGCAGCGCGCGCTCGCCGAGGTGCTCGGGGTAGAAGCCACGGTCCTACGCGGCTACCTCCTCGCCGCCGAGTGGCTCGGCCTCCTCGACCTCTCAGACGAGCCCGCCCTCACCCGCGCCGGCCTCCGCTTCGTGTACGCCGGCGCGCGGCGCCCGACCGTGCTCGCCGAGCAGATCACGGCGCACCCCACCCTCGGCCCGCTCGCCACGCGCGGCCCGATCGGCGTCGACGAGCTTGTCCGCGTCGTGCTCGCAGACGAACCGGGCCTCGCGCCGCGCACCGTTCGCAAGCGCGCCCTCGCGCTCCGGCGCCTCCTCGGGCCCGGCCTGCGCCCCCCGGCCCGCGTGGCCGTCCCCCCGCTCCCCGACACCCGCGAGGACGACGTGCCGCTTCCTGCCCGTCCCCCCGAGCAGCTCTCCCTCGGGTTCGCGAGCGAGGTGGCCACCGCGCCGCCTCCCCTCGACCTGCGCGCCGGCGCCGACGACAACCCCGACGTCTACACGCACGTGCTCCGCGCGCTGTTGGACCACGGCGAGATCGATCCACACCAGCTCCGGGGCATCCTCGACGTCGCCGGCGGGCAGGACTGCGGCATCGGCGGCTACCTCGCGATGGCGACGCGCCGAGGCGACGCCGAGCGCGTGGGCGACACCCTCGTCGTGACCGCGGGCGCCGCCGCGCGGCGCGACCTCGCCGAGTCTCCCGTCTCCGTGGCCCTCTCCGACCCCGACTTCCGCGCCCACCTCACCGAGGTCGCCGCGGGTCGCACGGGGGACGCGCGCCGCTTCCGCCCCTGGATGAACCGCCTCTTTCGGGCCGGCACCCTCGACGAGAACCTCGACCGCCTCCTGTTTGGCCGCCAGCTCTCCAACTTCCCGCTCGCGGGCGACCCCGGCGAGCCCACGCTCACCCACGCCGACCCCTTCCTCGCCTCCACCGATCGGCGCGGGCTCGTGCTCGCGTTCCCGTCTTCCCTGACGGCCCTCGCCGGCGGCCTCGGCACGGTGAACCAGCTCCTGCGCGGCGCGCGCCAGGGGATGGTGTCCCGGCCGCCGCACGCGCTGGACCGCCGGGTTCGCGTGCACGGCACCCTCGTGCACCCCGGCGAGGGCCCCGCGCGCGTCGTGCCCGACGCCGTGAGCCTCCGCGGCCGCGCGCTCCGCAACGTGCCGGCGTTCGCGATCCTCGTCGCGCTCGGGCTCCTCGACCGGCGCGGCGTCGCGAAGCTGCGCGTGTACGGTCAGGAGGTGCTCGTCCAGGCGAGCGGCGGCCGCCCGCGCCGCATCGACGCCATCGTGGACGCCCTCGGGCTCGCCCGCGGCTGGGTGATCGCGCGCAGCCCGACCGGGCCGTCGTGGGTGACGCTCGCGGAAGTGGCCGAGCAGCTCGGGCTCCTCGCGACCGTCACGCCGTGGCTCACGGTCGACGAGGCCTTCTTCCGCAAGCTCGGATTCGACCCCGAACACCGCGATCTCCTCGAGGGCCTCGACCCCCTCGCAGAGCTCCTCGCGAGCCGCCTCGGCCGACGGTAGCGGCTTCCTCACGCCGCCCCGTATGGCTCGCGACCGTCCTGCCGCCGCCGAGAGGCCGGCGCCCGGATACGGCCGCGCATGGCCACCCTCTTCGTCTACGGCACGTCCCTGCCCGGACAGCCCGATCACCGCTGGCTCGCGGGGCTGCCGCTCGCGCCCGCGACGGTGCGGGGCTCGTTGTGGCGCGGTCCGCGCAACCGGCCGGCGCTCCTCCCGGACGCGGGCGGCACGCCGATTCGCGGCGCCCTCGTCGAGCTCGACGACGCGCGGCTCGCCGTGCTCGACCTCGTGGAGAGCGCCGGCGAGGGCCCGCTGCACCGCACCCCCGTACGTGCGTCGTCGAACCTGCGTTCTGTGCCCGCGCAGGCCTGGGTGATCGACGCGCCGCCGCGCGGGTGGCGCCGGCTCAAGACGGACGACTGGGCGGGAGGGGTGCGATGATCGCCTGGCGCGACTGGGGAGACGCGGCGTTCGACGAGGCAACTTCCCTCGGCAAACCCGTATTGCTGCACATCGGCGCCACCTGGTGCCACTGGTGCCACGTGATGGACGAGACCACGTACGCCCACCCGGGCGTGGCGCGGCTCATCGCCGAGCGCTTCGTGCCGGTGCGCGTGGACACCGACCAGCGGCCCGACGTGAACGAACGGTACAACCAAGGAGGTTGGCCCACCGTCGCGGTGCTCGACGCCCGCGGCGAAGTGCTCGTGGGGCGCACCTACGTGCCGGCGCAGGAGCTCGCGATGCTCCTGATGAGCGTGTCCGAGCCGGGGCAGCGGTGGTCGATTGCGCCGTCGCTCGACGAGCCCGTGCCCGACCCCTCGCCGGGGCTCCCGGTGTTGTGGGAGCGCGTGAAGAAGGCGTACGACCGGTACCACGGGGGCTTCGGCGACTTCCAGAAGTTCCCGCACGTGGGCGTGCTCGATTGGCTCCTGGACCGTCGCCTCGCCGGAGTGGACGACGGCGGCATGCTCGAGAAGACGCTCGACGGGATGGCCCGCGGCGGCGTGTGGGACAAGGAAGAAGGCGGGTTCTTCAGGTACGCCACGCAGGACGACTGGAACGAGCCGCACTACGAGAAGCTCCTCGAAGACAACGCGCGGATGATCCGGCTGTACTGCCGGGCCGCCACCGCCTTCGGGAACCCGCTCTGGCGGGCGCGCGCGGAGGCCGGCGTGCAGTGGGTGCTCACGACGCTCTGGCAGGACGCCGCGGGGGCGTTCGGGGGCAGCCAGGACGCCGACGAGGACTACTACCGCCGTCCGCGCGTGGAGCGGGGCGAGGCCCCCGCCGTGGACCCCACGATCTACGCCGGGTGGAACGGGCTGTTCGTCGCCACGCTCATTCGCGCGGGGGCCGCATGGGAGCGGCCGGGGCTCGTGGGCGTGGCGCGCGAAGTGGGCGAGGTGTTGTTGGGCTTCGAGGAGGGCGGCCGGATTTCGCGCGCGGCGGGCGGCACCGCCGGCCTCCTCTCCGACCAGGCCGAGGTCGCCGACGCGTGGCTCCACCTCTGGCAGCGCACCGGCGAATCACGCTGGCGCGACGCCGCGATCCGCGCGCTCACCTGGGCCCGCGACCACCTCGCCGCGCCCGCCGGCGGCTGCTTCGACGGGCCGGGCGGCGCAGGGCTCCTGCGGCAGCGGCGGCGCCCGATGCTCGCCAACGCGGCGTTCGCCGAGGCGTGTTGGCGACTCGGCTCGCTCACGGGCGACCGCGCCTGGCTCGATGTCGCGCGGCGCGCGGCCGACGCCGCCCTCGACGAGGGCGAGACCTTCGGCTTCATGGCCGCCAACGCCGCGGCCATCCGCGAGCGGCTCGATCGCCCGGCGGTGGTCGTGAAGGTGTGGAACGCGCCCGCGCTCCGCGACGCCTTCCTCGCCGACGCCCACGGCACCGTGCTGGCGCTCGCGCTCGACGCCCCCGAAGCGGAGCGCCTCGGGCTCGTCGCCGGTCACGGCATGGCGTGCACGTCGGCCGCGTGCGCCCGCCCGAGCGGCGACCTCGCGGAGCTTCGCCGGAGCATTCGCCAACTGTCGGTGTAGAAGGCGCTGAAGGGAGCGGGCTACCCCTCGGCGTGGTCCGTGCCGGTGGCGAGCCCGCGCTCCTCGGCTTCTTCCGGCCGCACCCAGTGGATGCAGGTGACCGGGCAGGCGTCGATGGCGTCCTGGATGAGGTCCATCGGGCCATCCTGGGCGATCGGTGTCGCTTTTCCGTCGTCCGGGAGGTAGTACACCTTGTCGGTCTGCTCCACGCAGGTGCCGCAGCTGATGCACTCGAACTGGTCGATGCTCAGCACCTTCCCGGCGGCCTTGGCCCGCGACGAATCGTTGTCGACGGGGCCCCAGTAGGCCTCGCCGTCGTCCGCGTGGTTGAGGCCGATGCCGCCACGTAGCGACGCGACATCGCGCCCGTTTGCCTTCGCGCGCGCCACGTAGGCGTCCATGTCGGTGGAGCCCATGTCGGCGTGCAGCACCTTGTTGGACACCTTGCCGGCGGCCGCGGCCGCGGCGAGGGACGCGACGGACCGCGCGACGGGCGCCTCGACCACGGGCGTCGCGAGGGCGGGCGTGGACGCGGCGACTGCGGGCGCCGCGGGGGGCGGCGCGAGGACCGGCTCGGGGGCGGGCGCCTCGACCACCGGCTCGGTCGCCGGCGCGGCCTCGGCGACGGGCTCCGTCGCGACGGCACGCACGGCCGGCTCGGGGGGAGGCTCCGCCGGCGTCGGGGCGATCGTGGCCGGCTTCGGCGCGACCACCGCGGCGAGCGCCGGAGCGGGGGTTGGGGGGGCCACGGCTTCCACCCGCGGGGCCGGGGCCGGCCGCGCGATGGGGGTGGGGCGCGCCGTCACCGGGGGCGCGACGTAGGGCTCCGCGGCGTCCACGCGCCGGCCCTTGATGTCCTCGACGACGCCCTTGAGGCGCGACTTGAGGCCCGATTTCAGGTTCCCGAACATCAACTCTCCGGAAGCACGAGGCGCGCGACGGCCTGCCCCTGAACGAAGTGCGACGCGACGAGCTCGCGCACGTCCGACGGCTGCACGCCCCAGTACCAGGTGTTCTCCGGGTAGACCACGATCGTCGGCCCTTTCCGGCACGGGCCGAGGCAGCTCGAAGAGTTCACCTTCACCGTCTCGAACAGCTCGAGGCGCTCCACCTCGGCCTCCAGCGCGAGGAGCACGTCGGTGCAGCCGCGCTCGCCGCACGACCCCTTCGGGTGCCCCGGCGGACGCTTGTTCGTACAGACGAAGACGTGGTGCTTCCAGTTCGGCATCGCGCCATCCTACTCGCCCGCGCGGCCGCCTGTCCGTAAGCTACACCCCCATGCGCTCGCCCCGTCGTCCCGGCCTCGCCCTGAAACTCGGCGCGTTGCTCACGCTCGCGGTGGTCGGCGTGATGCTCCTCTCCTCGATTTTCACCCGCGCGTACGACGGGAGCGGCGACACCGCCTGGGTCGCCGTGGCGCTCGCCGTCGCCATCGTGAGCGCATTTGCCTTCGCGTTGGCGCTGGACTGGCTCGTTGTGCGACCCCTCGTGCGCCTGGCCGTCCAGGTGCGCCGCATGGAGGCCGCCGACCTCGCCGAGCCCTTCGTGGCGAGCGGCATCGACGAACCCCGCGAGCTCGGAGAGGCCCTCGAGCGCCTGAGATGCCGAGTTCTCGAGGAACAAGCCCGGCAGCGCGAGCTCAACGAAGCGCTCGAACGCCGCGTGCGGGAGCGCACTGACGCCCTCGCCGCCGCGCAGCGCGAGCTCTCCGACGCCGAACGGCTCGCGAGCGTCGGCCGCCTCGCCGGGGGCGTCGCCCACGAGATCAACAACCCGGCCGGCGTCATCCTGGGGCGCGCGAGCTTCCTTCGGGAGATCGCCGAAGAGGAGGGAGACGACTCCGAGCGTACGGCCGACCTGCGGGTGATCGAGCGGCAGGCGGAGCGCATCCGGCAAATCACAGGTTCGCTCCTTCGCTTTGCGCGTGCCCGCACCGGGGAGCGGCGCCCCGTCGACCTCGCGGACGTCGCCCGGGACGCCGTGGGCCTCGTCCGCCTCGAGGCGCGCGCGCGGAACGTCGTCGTGACGGCGACGCTCGCCCCCCTGCCCGTAGCCGCCGATCCCCAGGCGTTCGAGCAGGTGATCTACAACCTCCTCCGAAACGCGACGCACGCCGCGCGCGGCGCCGTGCGCGTCGTGACGACCGCGAACACGCTCACCGTCGAGGACGACGGGGCCGGCATCGCCGCCGAGCATCTCCCCCGCGTATTCGAGCCGTTCTTCACCACGAAGCCGCCGGGCGAGGGCACCGGGCTCGGGCTCTCGATCGTGCACGGCATCGTGAGCGATCACGGCGGGACGATCACCGCCGAGAACCTCCCGGAAGGCGGCGCGCGCTTCCGCATCACGATGCCGGAGCCCTGAAGGGGGGCGGCCGGCCGAGCCGCCGCGGCGGCGCCGTGCCCATACCGCCCTCGGCAGGGTGGGGTGCCCGTGCGGGGGCCCCCGCCGACGCGCCCGAGGCTCGCCGACGGCCCCCTCGCCTGCGGGAGGTCGGCGCCCGAACCCTGCTACCCTACGCGCATGGCACGCATCCTCACCGTCGACGACGAGCCCGAGATGCTCGACACCGTTCGGCGTATCCTCGTGCGCGAAGGCCACGAAGTCGTCGCGGCGGGCTCCGGCGGGGAGGCGCTCGCGGCCCTCGAGAACGACGGGTTCGACCTCGTCCTCACCGACCTGATGATGCCCGACATCGACGGCATGGCCGTGCTCGCGGCGGCGCTGGAGCGGCTCCCCGGCGCGCCCGTGGTGCTGATGACCGCGTACGCGACCATCGAAACGGCGGTCGCGGCGATTCGGGCGGGCGCGTGGGATTACGTCGCGAAGCCGTTCTCCATGCAAGAGCTCCGCGTCGTGATCGATCGGGCGCTCGGGCACGGGCGTCTCGCGAAGGAGAACCGTCGGCTGCGCAACGAGCTCGAAGCGCGGGGCGGCGCGCCGGCCTTCCTGGCGCGCTCGGCCGAGATGCGCGCGATCGACGACCTCTTGCAGCGGGTGGCGCCCACGGAGCTCACGGTGCTCATCACCGGGGAGTCCGGCACCGGCAAGGAAGTGGTGGCGCGGGCGATTCACGCGCGGAGCCGGCGCGCCACGGCGCCGTTCGTGCCGGTGGACTGCGCCGCGATCCCCGCGAGCCTCATGGAGAGCGAGCTGTTCGGCCACGAACGCGGGGCGTTCACCGGGGCGAACACCGCACGCCGGGGCCTCGTGGAAGAAGCCGACGGCGGCACGTTCTTTCTCGACGAGATCGGCGAGCTCGAGAACGCCGTGCAGACGAAGCTCCTGCGCCTGTTGCAGGAACACACGTTTCGCCGTGTCGGCGGGAACAAGGTGCTCAACGCGAGCCTGCGCGTGGTGGCGGCGACGAACCGGAACCTCGAAGCGGAGGTGGCCGCCGGACGATTCCGGGAAGACCTCTACCACCGGCTGCACGTCGTGCGCGTGAAGCTGCCGCCGCTGCGGGAGCGCCCCGACGAGATCCTCCCGTTGGTGGACCACTTCCTCGAGCGGTTCCGCCAGGAGAGCGGGCGCGCCGCGCTCCGACTGTCGCCCGCCGTGCGGGACCGCCTCGCCGCGCACCCGTGGCCCGGGAACGTGCGCGAGCTGGTGAACGTGATGCGGTACCTCGTCGGGCTCGCCCGCGGGCCCGAAGCCGAGCTCGCCGACCTCCCGCCGGCGCTCCGCGGCCCGGCAATCGTGGCGCCGCGCGCGCCCGACCGCGGGGAGGCCCCCCCGGCGGACGACGCGCCGCCGCTCGACGTTATCCGGCCCGAAGTGCCGTTCAAGCACGCGAAACGCGTGTGGTCGGACTGGTTCGACGACCTCTACATGAAGCGGCTGCTCGACGCGCACGACGGCAACGTCTCGGCCGCCGCGCGCGCCGCGGGCATCGACCGCAAGTCGGTCCAGCGCATGATGAAGCGGCAGGGCGGCGTCGACCGCGGCGACACCGGCGCGGACGACGAGGGCGACGACGACACCGGCGACGAGCCGATGCGGTAAGGTTGCGCCCGATGTCCGAGATCACCAGCACGATCGCGAGCGCCGGCGGCAGCCGCCAGATCCACCTGCGCCGAGCCCGCCTCGCGTGCGTAGACGGCGCAAATGCCGGTATGAACTGGCAGATTGAGCGCGACGTAATCCGCATCGGCGCCCGCGAAGACAACGACGTGCGCCTTACGGACACGACGGTGTCCAGGCTGCACGCCGAGATCGTGCGGGGGCGCGAAGGTACGATCCTCCGCGACTTGGGAAGTACGAACGGCACCTTCGTAGGTCCCGTGCGGGTGCGCGAGGTGTACCTCGCGCCCGACACGCGCTTCCGGGTGGGCAAGACCGACCTCGTGTACAGCCCGGCCGACGAGATCATCGACGTGGTGCCGTCCGAGAGCGACCGCTTCGAGGGGCTCGTCGGGCGCGGCATCGCGATGCGTGAAGTGTTCGGCATCCTCGAACGGGTAGCCCCCACCGACCTCACCGTGCTCGTCACCGGGGAAACCGGCACGGGCAAGGAGCTCGTCAGCCGCGCCATCCACAACCGGTCCAGCCGCAAGAACAAGCCGTTCGTGGTGTTCGACTGCGGCGCCGCCCCCGAGACCCTCGTGGAGTCGGAGCTCTTCGGCCACGAACGCGGGGCGTTCACCGGCGCCATCGCCGGCCGGGAGGGGCTGTTCGAGGTGGCGGACAGCGGCACCATCTTCATCGACGAGATTGGCGAGCTCCCGCTCGAGCTTCAGCCGAAGCTGCTCCGCGTGCTGGAGCAGCGGGAAGTGCGCCGCGTCGGCTCGACGAAGGTGCGCCACGTGGATGTCCGGGTGGTCGCCGCGACGAACCGCAACCTGCGCGACGAGGTGGCGGCCGGGCGCTTCCGCGAAGACCTCTACTACCGGCTCGCGGTCGTGGAAGTTCGCCTGCCCGCCCTGCGGGAACGCAAGGAAGATCTCCCGCTCCTCGTCGAGCACCTGCTGCACCGCGCGGAGACGACGGGCCGAGGCGGGCGCGGAGCGCGCGGCGTCGCGCCCGAGGTCCGCGCGCTCCTCGAGAGCTACCATTGGCCGGGGAACGTTCGAGAGCTCGCCAACGTGGTGGAGCGCGCGCTCCCGTTCTCCGACGGGCCGATCATCACGCTCGACGCGCTCCCGGAGGCGCTCCGCGCCGCCCGCCCCGCGACCGCCGCGCCGCCGCGCCCGAACCTCCCCACCGACACGTCGATCTCGGCGCTCCCGCTGAAGGACGCCAAGGACGCGCTCATCGAGGAGTTCGAGAAGCAGTACCTCATCGACCTCATCGAGCGGCACGACGGCAACGTCTCGCGCGCCGCGCGCACGGCCGGGATGGACCGAAAATCGATCACGCGGCTCCTCAAGAAGCACCAGATCCGGTACCGGGACGTCTGAATGGCGACCGACCTCCTCTCGAGCGTGCTCGCCGCGACCGGCGGACTGGTGGGCGTCGGCGCGGGCGTCCTCGCCACGCGGGCGTTCGGGAACGCGCGCCTGCTCGCCGCGGCGGCCGCCACGCCCGCCGCCGCGCTCGAAGAGGGCCTGCACGAGATCGCCGGGCGGCTCCGCGCCGAGGGCGAGATCCTCTCCCCGCTCACCGGCCGCGCCTGCGTTTACTACCGGCTGCTGTTGGAGCAGCGCCGTCGCAACCGGTGGGAAACCGTCCTCGATCAGAAGGAGTCGCTCCCGTCCGCCGTGGCCGACGAGACCGGCGCGGTGACGCTCCACCTCAACGACGCCGACGTCGTCGTTTCCTCTCCCGACCGCGTGCGCACCGGCATCTTCGCGGTGCCGAGCGCCGAGCTGGCGGCCCTCCTGGAGAAGGTCGGGGCGCCGACCACCCCGCCGACGGGCCCCTTCTTGCGGTGGCGCGAAGAGATCCTCCTCGCGGACGACAAGGTGTTCGCGGTCGGGCTCGCCGAGCGCGCGGGCGACGCCTGGACCCTCGCGAGCGCCGACGACGGCGGGGTTCTGGTGTCGGACCGCGAAGAAGCCGAGGTCGTTCGCCATCAGCGGCGGGCGGGCCAGCGGTGGGCCGGCGTCACGTTGTTGGCGCTCGCGATCGCCGCGTACGGCGCCGTCGGCCTGGTGCCCGAACCCTAACCGGGGCGCCGGGCGATCCAGGGGGTTCCCGGGAAGATCCCCTGATCGACCGCGGATAGATCCGCGGACGCACGCGCGTCGAGGCGCAACGGATGCGGCAGCGAGGGCGGCTCCCCGGCGCTCCAGCCGAGCGCGGCTCCGCCGGGTCGCAGGGCGGTGGCAAGGGCGGTGGCCTCCGCGGACGACACCGGTGCGCGGCCGAGGATCACGAGGTCGTACCCCTCTCGGACGGCCAGCGCCGTGAGGCGTGCCTCGACCGCCACACGAAGGTGCGCCACCCGAGGCTTGAGCGCCGCGTGACCCGCCGCGGACAGCCAGGGGTGGGCGCCGTCGAGGTCGGGCCACGCGCCGGTGGTGAGCCAGGCGGCCGCGAACCCCGGACGGGTTCGCGCGAGGAGGCCGGCGAGCCGCGCCGCCGCGCCCTCCGAGGGGGCGCCCGCGAGGCGGGCGAGGCGCGGCGCCCATAGCTGCGCGGACGCGCGCCACCGCACCCCCGCGAACGGTCCCCGCGGCATGCCCGACGTGCCCGTAAAGAACGCCGCCGCCGCCGCGCGATCGAGGAGCAGCGGGAAGACCCTCTCCCGAAGCACGGCCATCTCGCGTTCGAGGGCACCGTGGTCGAACAGTCCGCTCCGGATCGCGCCCTCGTAGGGGTCGAGCGCGCGCTGCGCGGACTCGGGGAGGCCCGGCCGAAGATAGTGGTAGAACCAGACCCTTCGGCCGAAGTGCCCGAGCCCGAGCAACGAGCGCACGCTCTGGATGGGGAGCTCGCGCGCCGCGGCGCGCTTCAGTTCCACTACGGCGGCGGCGACGGGG
>CAXNIN010000012.1:0-25517 GCA_964202365.1 Myxococcota bacterium
CCGACGACACCTCGGTGCTCACCGGCACCTCGAAGTCCTGGGTGGACATCTACGGCCTGAGCTCCGGCGAGCTCGTCGTGCTCGTCGGCGAGCCCCTCATCGGCACCGCCGAAGGCAACGAGCTCAAGGCCACGTGGTCGGAGTCCTACGAGAACGAGGACTACTCCCAGGCGCAGGACATCGAGCTCGACGGCACGCTCGAGGCCGGCATCTTCTCCGGCACCGTCGCCACCACCTACGTGGAGACCAACGGCGAGGACACCTACGAGTGCACCGTGTCGAACCGGTTCACCGCCGAGCGCACGGTCTCCTCCCCCGAAGCGTACCCGGAGAACTGATGCGCCCCCTTCTCCTCGTTCTCGCTACGCTTCTCTCCGGCTGCAGCCTGTTCGCCGGGCACGACGGCACCTACCTGGTGACGCTCGAGCTCAAGAGCGACTCCTGCGACGAAGAAAACCCGTCGATCGGCCAGAAGCAGCAGAGCCTCGCGTCGCTCTACCGCACCGGCGACAGCCTCGTGCTCGACCTCGGCGGCGAGCTGCTCGTCGGGCCGCCCGCCGAGGGCAACGCTTTTGAGCTCGGCCACGAAGAGGGCTCGCAGGTGTCGTACGACGGCTGCGACAACTCCGTCGACTCGTCCGTCATCGAGCTCAAGGGCACGTTCACCTCCGACCTCGGCATGGAGGGCATCGCGAGCTCCTCCCAGACCCGCATCCGCGAGGCCTGCCCGGAAGACGAGGAAGAGGTCTGCACGCTCAAGTTCAGCGTCACCGGCCTGAAGCTCGACGCCACCCGCGACCTGCGCCCCACCGGGAGCATCGCGTGGGGCTACTTCCCGGGCGGCGGCTACTAAACGCGCGTCGGGCGCCGACCTCTCGGTGGCCGGGGGGCGGCGAGAGCCAGGGCGAGGCGCGGGCGCACGACGCGGCCCGCGCCCGGAACGCCCCGGTCATTCGCCCGAGAAGTCCGGGTAGCAGAGCTGCACGTCGTCGCCGTCGGCGATGCGGAACCGGAGGCCGCTCGCGCCCGCCCGGAGCTGGCCGAAGCGCAGCTCGATGGGGAACTGCCCGCTCGAAACCTGGACATCGACGCTGGTGGCGCCGAGCTCGTCGTCCGCGACGCGGGCGACTTCCACGTTGTTGACCGAGAGCCACGCCACGGTCTCCGCGCCGAGCACGACCGGCATGGCGCCGGCGGTCGTCACCCGAAGCCAGGCTGTCCACCGGGCGGCGAAGTAGTCGGGGTCGCCCTCGATTCCTTCGTCGACGGGCCACCAGTTGGCGCCGAGGTCGAGCGAGCCGTCGAAGCGGCGCGTCGCGAGGTGGGTGTCGTCCCACCAGTCCAGATCGGTCGTCGTGACCGGGGCGGCGTCGGGCTCGAGGTCGGGGTGGTCGGCGGGGAGGTTGTAGTACTGGCCGAACCAGCCGGCGGAGCACGTGCTCCAGTCGGGGGGCTCGCCGAAGTCGGCGTCGGGGTCGGGGTCGGGGGGCTCGGCCGGGGGGACGGGCGGCGGGTTGTTCAGGGCGAACTCGGAGCAGGCGAACAGCAGCAGGACGGCGGCGTTCACGGCTTCTCCGCCGGGAGCACGTCGCACTCCAGCCATTCCGCCAGCAACCTGCGCTCTTCCACGGACGGCCCGCCGCCGGGCGGCATGGTGGGCGCATCCCCGAGGGAGCGCGCGGCGATGCGGGGGCCCCACGCGACGGCGTCTTCCCAGGTGTCGAGGTCGATCCCGACGGGCGCGCCGTTGCGCTCCGCTTCGGGGAGGAGCGAGGAGTGGCAGCCCACGCAGTGTTTGCCCATCCACCCCTGGCCGAAGCTGGCCCAGGTGAGCGGCGGGTCGCGCTCCTGGCAGGCGCCGGAGTCCGCCGCGGGCGCGCCCGTGCAGGCGAGCAGCCACAGGAGCATCACCCGATCACCGCGTCGAGCACCTGCACCCCCGGGAGGTGCTCCTCGGGGTTGAGGCCGCCGATCGCGAGGAGCGCGGTGCCGACGTGCTCGCAGGCGAGGTGGGAGCCGCTGGACGAGGCTTCGCCCGTGGCGAAGTCGATGTCCTGGGCGATGAGCCCGGCGTCGGTGCGGCCCACCACGCGGTTGCCGGCGACGCCGCTGCCGACGAGCAGCGCGGAGCCGTAGGGCCAGTGGTCCTTGCCGCCGCCGCCGTTGAGCAGGGGCGTCCGGCCGAACTCGGAGAGCGCGACGATGACGACCTCGTCGATGAGCCGACTGGCGTTGTCGCCGGGGGTGCGCGCGAGGTGGTCCATGAGCGTGTCGAGCACGGCGAAGAGCTCGTCCTGCTGGGGGGCCTGGGCGGCGGCGTCGCCGTGGGTGTCGTAGCCGCCGTCGATCTGGATCATCGCGCACCGGGAGAGCCCGAGGCGGAAGAGCTCGCTCGCCTGGGTGGCCTGGTCGATGACGGAGCGGCCGAGGTCGGATAGGCCGGCCTCGAACGCCCGCCCTTCGAGCTCCATGCCGCGCTCCAGGTTGGAGAGGAGCGCTTCGGCCCGCGCGCGCCCCTGGCCCGACTTCGTGGCCGCGAACGCCGCGGCGCGATTGCGGACGAAGGTGTCGACGAGGCCGTTCTGCGGCTGGGCGGGCACGGGGGTCGGGGCGTCGGCGCGGCCGAGGATGGAGCCGTCGATGAGCTCGAGCAGCGTGCCGCCGCCGGCGCGAACGAGCGTGGCGCCGTGCGTGCCGGCGAAGCTCGGCCCGCTGAAGACCACGTGGGGGAGCGGGTAGTCGGACTGCCCGTGCGCGGCGAGGAGCGTGGGCCAGTCGGCGTAGCTCGACGCGGAGGTGCCGGTCATCACGAACTGCTGAGCGGAGTCGTGCCCCACGCTGTGGGCGTCGATGCCGTTGACGATGCACGCGCGGCCGCCCCACCGCGTGAAGAATCGGCTCACGCTCGGGCGATCGTCGCCCGCCGTCCAGCGGAGGTTGCCGGCGCTGCCGAGCGTGGTGTCGGGGTCCATGTCGACGCCGTCGCGCTCGAAGTGGGGGTCGAGCACGGTGGTGGTGTCCCAGCCACCCCCGGCGTACAAGAACAGGAATTTGCGATCGGGGGGCGCGGCGAGGGCGCGCGGCGGGCGCACCCCGAGCGCGGCGCCGGCCGCGAGGGCGGCCGAACCGGTGAGGAGCGCGCGGCGGGAGAGTCGCATCCGGGCCTCCGACTAGTAGAACAGGACGCGCGGATCGCGCAGGACCGCGGAGACCACGCCCGCCCACGCGGCGATGGGCGAGGCCTCCACCTTCATCAGCTCGTCCCAGAGCGCGGCCAGCGCGGCCGGCTCGGGGGCGTCTTCCGCGAGGGGCACGCCGGTGACGCGCAGGTAGAGGAAGCGGATCTGCGCCGCGAAGGCGTCCGGCGCGGTGGTGGGCGTGTCGGCCACCGTGACGTAGCGGAGCAGGATGGCGTCGCCCGCGCGGCCTTCGGCGAGGTCGTGCTCGGCCACGTGGTGCGCGGCCGCCTGCGCGAGCCGCTCCTGGACGAACGCCATTCCGAGCGAGGGCGTGTACGAACGCAACGTGACGTACCGGCTGTCCACCCCGCCCGCGAGCACGGGGAGGCCGAGGTCGTTGCGGGCGAGCCCTTCGCGGCCGCCGAAATTCCACCGGTAGCCGGTGAGGTCGGCAACGGAGTCCGCGAGCTGAACCGGGGAGGCCACCCGCACGGTGGCGAGGCGATCGTCGAGGGCGGCGTCGACCATGGCGCCCGCCTTGAAGGCGTCGGAGGTGACGACGGCGCGCACCACCGGGCCGAGGCGCCCGCCGCCCGCGTCGTACACCGCCCGGAGCTCCTGGAGCTCCGACCAGTCGTCGTCCGTGTAGGCCCGCTGGGAGAGCCCCTCCCACACTGTGCGCACCGCGCAGTCCGCGAAGCGCGAATCCGCCGCGATGCTCGCGCCGAGCTCCTCGAGGTTGGCGGTCGGACGCCCGTAGTAGCCGGGCGCCCGGCCGGCGTAGGCGCGCCACTCCTCTTCGTTCTCAGGGCGGTACACCGTGGCGTCGGCGAGGGAGTCGGCGGCGTCGTAGTGGAAGAAGCCGAAGAGGTTCGCCGACAAGGGGTCGAGCGAGCTGTGGCAGGACTGGCAGGAGGGGGTGACCGCGATGGCGTTCTCGGGGTCGAGCGTGAGGAGATCGACGGCGGCGCGGTCGAGCACGATCGGGCGCGAGAGGTAGTCGTCGCACAGCAGCATGCGCGAGATCGCGTTGGCGCGGTGCCGGTTGGCGTTGCCGCCCATCGACGGGTACCGCTGCCAGATCGTCGTCATCGACAGGATGCCCGCCGCCGGGCGGCCGTCGCGCCAGGTGGCGGGCTGCCACCCGTCGCCCGCTTCGCGGTCGAGGTCCCACATGGCGGCGAGGTACGCATCCGCCATGGTGTGGGGGCTCGTCACCATCACGCCGTAGGAGAGGTCGTTCTCCAGGATGTAGGTGAGCAGTCGGAGGGGCTCCTCCCCGATGCTGTCGGCCACCAGGGCGGCGTCGAGCTCTTCGAGGCCGGCCTCCGCGGGGTCGAAGAACGTCTCGCCGGTGCGGGTGAGGTAGCGGAGGTTGAACACCTCACGCATCCGCCCGAGGAACCGGGGGTCGGCCATGTAGCGGTCCACGAACGCGTCGTAGGCCCGCGGGTCGGCCTCGATGGCGGCGAGCTCGTCTTCCGCGGGGCGCACGCCGCGCAGCTCGAGCGACAGCCGCACCAGCGCTTCGCGGGGGGGAAGCGCGGTGAACGCCTCCTCGGGGGCCGTTCCACAACTCGCGAGGAGCAGGAGCGTGGTGAGCAAGAGCCCTCCCGTACTCCATCAGGGTACCAGAGGCGGCCAAGCAGATCGAGCCGGGCCGCGTTACCGCCCCCACAATGTTCGGCCCCCCGCTCGCGCTCCTCACCGCATGCGCCGCCCCCGACGCGCCGCTCGTGGCCACGGCCACGGTCGACCCCGGCATCGCCACCCTCGTGCACGTCACGTGGGAGCCCGCCGAGCCCGCGAGCGTCGCGTACGAGCGCCCCGACGGCACGGTCCACACCGCCACCGGCGAAGGCGCCGTCACGCTCTTCGGCCTGCACGCCGACGCCGACGTTCGCTGGCGCATGGACGGCGGCGACTGGCAGACCACGCGCACCGGCTCGCTCCCGCCCGGCATCCCCACGGTCACGACGGAGGGCGATCTCGGCGCCGACTACGTGCTCCTCTCCTGGCAGGAGTTCCCCGTCGCGAGCACCGGCGTGTACATCATCGACCGTGACGGCGCCATCGTCTGGTACCACCTGCCGGAAGCCGGCATCGTGCCCGCCGCGCACGACACGGGCGGCGCGCTGCTCCTGATGCGGAGCTACCACGACGTCATCGAGGAAGCCTCGGTCGAGCGCGTCCCCCTCGACGGCACCGCCCCCACCGTCGACCCGCTCCCCTACGCCCACCACGACGCCGTCGCTGTCCCCGGCCTCCGCTACGCCGCCATCGTCGGCGAGGTGCGCGACGTCGACGGCGAGCCCGTCGTCGGCGACACGATCGTCGAGGTCGCCGAAGACGGCGCCCGCCGCACCGTCTGGTCCGCCTTCAACGCCTTCCCCGTCGTCCCCCACGACGCCTGGGGCGCCGGCACCTACACCGCCGGCCGCGACTGGACCCACGCCAACGGCCTCGTGTACGACCCCGTCGACGACGCCTACCTCCTCTCGCTCTTCTACCTGCGCGGCGTCGCGAAGATCGACCGTTCCACCGGCGCGACCCGCTGGGTGCTCGGCGGCGCGAACGGCACCCTCACCCTGACCAACGACGCCGGCCCCGGCCGCCAGCACGCGCCCGAGTGGAAGGACGGCCAGCTCGCGTTCTTCGACAACGGCTACGGCGACCCCCTCGGCTCCCGCCTGGTCCGCTACACGGTCGACGAGGCCGCCGGCACCGCCACCCGCGCCTGGGAGTGGCGCCACCCCGACGCCCTGTTCACCTTTGTCCTCGGCGACATCGACGCCCTGCCCGACGGTGGCCACCTCTCCACCTGGGGCAACTACTCCCAGGTCCTGCGCACCGACGCCGCCGGCGCGGTCACGTGGTCCGCCCAGGTGGAGCCGGGGTTCATAGTGGCGCAGGCGGAGGTTTTTGCGGGGTTTTGAGGGGGGGGTCGGGTTCCCCCTCTCGGCGGCGGGGGGCCGACGGCAGGGCGGGGCGAGCTCGGGCACCGCGAGTTTGCGCAGAGTTTGATGTCGGCCACCAGGCTGGATCGCATCATCAAACTCCCCGCAAACTCCATGTCTCAATCCCGTCGCGAAGAAGAGCTCTTCCGAGCGTTGAAGGCCGTCGTCAAGGGCGATGCCGCCGACGCGCTCGAGTCGGGCACGCTGGACTTCAAGGAGGAAGGGAGGAGTAGGAACGACCTGCTCAAGGAGGTCGCCCAGGAAGCGGTCTGCTTTGCAAACAGCGACGGAGGGACGGTGGTCATCGGCGTGCGAGACAAGCCCGGCGGCCCGGAGGCCCTCACCGGAACAGACATCGCAGTAGACCAGGTTGCCCGCCGAATCTACGAACTGTCTCTACCGCCCCTCACGGTTGATGTGGAAGCGGTCATGTACGAGACGGCACGGCTTGTGGTGGTGCGCGTGCCGCGAAGCCCGGACCTTCACTCTGATCCTCTGGGGCGCGCCGCCCGGCGGGTCGGGAAAGAGTGCAAGCCCATGGATGCCGTCACCCAACGTCGGCTCCAGGAGGAGCGGAGGGGAATCGACTGGACGGCTGCTCTGAGCGAGCGCCCGCGCTCCGAGGTCTCCCCGCTTGCTCTCGCGCATGCTCGGGAGCGGCTGGCGCGACTCGTGGACGACCGACGCTCCCTCGCGCGCGCCGCGGACGACGACTTGTTGCGTTCGCTCGGATGCGTGGACAACGCGGGCCGCCTCACCCGCGCAGGCGAGATCCTCTTCTGCGAACCGGCCGGCGGTGCGGACGCCGTTGTGTACCAGTACCGGGCGACGCCCGCGGGGGAGCCACGCCCCGAACGGATCCTTGCACCCATGTTGGTTGCGTTCGAGCGGACGCTTCAGCTTGTCCGCGACCGCAGTGCTCCACCGCGCCCCCTCGTGCTCCCGGACGGTCAGGTTCTCCCGCTCGAGGACTTCCCCGAACTCGCGTTCCGCGAGGCCGTAGCCAACGCATTTCTGCACCGCGACTACCACCTCCACGGTCCGATCGCCGTGGAACAATCGCCGCAAGTGCTGGTGGTCACCTCCCCGGGCCCCCTTGTCGGCGGCGTCCGCCCGGACAACATTCTGACCCACCCGTCGCAACCTAGAAACCCCGCTCTCGCCCGCGCGGCGCGGATACTCGGCATCGCCGAAGAGATCGGGCGCGGGGTTGACCGGATGTACCGCGAGATGATTCGCGTCGGACGCGACACCCCGATCATCGTTTCCGCCTTTGACGGAGTGCGTGTCTCCTTCATCGGAGGCGCACCGAACACGCACGTCGCGCGCCTCGTTGCGCAGCTTCCCGCGACGGAGCGCGATGACACCGACACGATGCTCGTGCTGCATGCGCTCCGAACGCGGCGCCTGGTGTCCGCCGACTCCGTCGCGCCGTCGCTTCAAAAGTCCGTCGAAGAGGCGCAGACCGTGCTGCGCCGGCTCGCGCAAGACGACGTCGGCCTCATCGAGCCCTCGCGATCGACCGCGCACCGCAGCCACCCGAGTTACCGCCTGCGCACCGCGGTCCTGCAGGTCCTCGGGCCGGCGGTCGCCTACAACCAACGCGCGACCGACGACCTCGACCGCAAAATGGTGACGCACGTCTCCGAGTACGGTTTCGTCACCAACCGCACCGTGCAGAACTTGCTCGACGTGCAGCTCACGCGCGCGCGCGACCTTCTGAAGGACTGGGTTCGCCGCCAGCTCCTCGTCAAGACCTCGGAGCACGAGCGCGGACCTGGAGTCACCTACGGACCCGGGCCGGCGTTCCCTGTGCGGGGCAAGGCCACCACCAGAGCCGGCCGAAAGGCAAAGGCGGAAATCAAGGTCGATCCCCGCCAGATCGCGCTGCTCGACCCAAACGACGAGCCGTAGCCCCCCCGCGGCTCGCGACGCCCCCCACCCACCGAGAGGCCCGCGCCCCTACCCGTGAATCGACCAAACGAATTCGCTCGTCTCGGGCGGCGAGAGCCGGCCGTCCCAGGCGGAACTCAGGTCGACGCACACCTCGCCCGACTCGACACCGCGCACGTACAACGTGCCGCAACCGTCGCAAGCGGGATCGAGCCCGGTGTCCACGTCGTCGGCGTTGCCCGGCAAGAAGACGAGGTCGTACCAGTACGCGTCGCTGTCGCGCAGCGAGAGCCAGCCCGTGGGCTCGCGCGTGCAGTCGGACGGCCCGCCGACGCCTACGTAGGAGAGATCGGCCGCGAGGCTGTCGAACCGCTCGGCGACGCGGTCTTCGTAGAGGTAGACGTTGCCGCGCGCCTCGAGGCGCGCGGAGTCTCCGCCTTCGACGTACAGATAGACGTCGGCGCGGTAGCCGCCGGGGGTGGGCGTGTCGGCGAGGACGTTCGTGCCGGTGACGGTGCCCTGCACGAGGCTCGACCACGTGTAGCGGTCGTAGTCGGGCGCGACGGTGCGGGTGAGGGCGTCGGTGGCCTCGCCGTCGAGCTCGAACCGCGTCTCGCCGGCCTGGCCCACGACGGCGTCGCTGATGAGCGTGCGCGCGGCCGACGTGATCTGGCCCTCGGCGGTGGTGGCGTCGCCGGTGACGGAGACGTCCGTTTCCCAGTAGGCGGCACCGCCGAAATCAACGGTTCCAGCGGCACAGTGGTCGGCCCAGGACACCCCTGGGGCGTCGGTGTCCACCTCAAGGGCGTCGTCGGGCGCGCCGGCCCAGAGGTCGGGGCAGCCGGGCGCGGCGAGGGCGAGGGCGTCCACGTGGCCGCGCCAGACGGGGGCGGTGCGCACGGAGAGCGCAAGCGCGAACGCCTCGGCGTAGGCGGCCGGGAAGTCGATGTCGGAGGTGTCGGGCAGGTAGAGGGGGTCGACCGGGGTGCCGGGGTCGACCGGGGCCTCCTCGGCGGGCGCGCACGCGGCGAGGCCGAGGAAGAGGGCGAGGCACCGTCGCATCCGCGCTCCCGGGTGTCGGGATGGTACCACCCCGCGCGCCGCCCGGCCGGCTTCCGGGCCCACGGCAACTCGTGACGGACCCGCCCGGCGGGGGGCGCTACCTCTCCCGGTGTGGAGTGCCGCCCATGTTCATGAGTTTGTTCGCCGGCTGTTTGGGTGTGACCGACCTGAACCCGTTCGACGGCCCGCCCGCGCCGCCGCCGGATGACGGCTGGGGGCCGCCCGACACCGGCCAGGAGGGCGTGGACGAGGCGCCCGGCGCCGGCTTTCCCTTCGCCGAGGGGAAGATCTTCGACCTCGACCTCGAGCTCCCCGCTTCGTCCGTGGACGCGCTCGCGCGGGAAGGGCCCTATGTGCCCGCCACGCTTCGTTTTGCGGGGTACGAAGTGGAGACGGGCGTGCGCTACAAGGGGTCGAGCACGTTCGACACGCTCGACGGAAAGCCTTCGTTCAAGATGAGCTTCTCGGCGTTTCGCGACGGCGGCACGTTCCTCGGGGTGGAGCGGCTCACGCTCAACTCGATGCGGTTCGACCCGACCATGCTGCGAGAAGCCGCCGCGTACCGGCTCTTTGCGCAGGTCGGCGCGCCCGCGCCGCGCCACGGGTTCGGGCGGGTCACCATCAACGGCGCGCTCTACGGCCTGTACAGCCTCGTGGAGACGCTCGACGAGAACTTCCTCGATCGCGCTTTCCCCGGCGACGGCGACGGGCACCTCTACGACTCGACCTTCATTGCGGCCGATCTCACTCCGCTCGCAAAGGGTAGCTTCGAGCTGGAGGAAGGGGACCCCGCGACGGCGGACGCCGAGCTCGACGCGCTCGTGGGGGCGCTCGACTCCGGCAACATCCTCGACGTCATCGACACACGCTTCGATCGCGCCACCCTGCTCCCGTTCCTCGCGGTGGATCTCGTGAGCCCGAACTGGGACGGGTATTCGCGAAACACCAACAACTTCTTGCTCTATCACGCGCCGCTCGCCGACCGCTGGCACTTCGTCCCGTGGGGACAGGACACCGCGTTCCGAGGCGGCGGGCCGCTGTACGCCGGCGTGCGCGGGCGCGTAACGACGGCGTGCCTGGGCGACGCGGCGTGCAAGGCGGCGCTCGAAGAGGCGTCCCGGGAGGTGATGGCCACCTGGACGGACGAAGATCTCCTTGGATGGACGCGGAACCTCTCGGAGATCATCGCGCCGGCGTGCGCGGAAGATCCGCGGAAAGAGCGGGAGTGCGAGCCGGAGGACATCCTCGACGCGGTCGGGGGACGCCCCGACGAGATCGCGGCCGAGCTGGGGCCGTAGGGGGTCTTGGGGCGGGGGGCCGGCCCCCCGCAACGCCCCCCGGAGGCACGCGCCCGGGAATCGCGGGTCCGCCGTCGGCGCGCCAACAGACGATCCGATTGGAGCAAGCCCAGATTTGTAAGGCATCCGAAAGATCCGCCGATGGGTGCCTGTCTCCTGCATTTTTGGGGGGGTCTCCATACGGGATGGACGTTCCCTGACAACTCGCTGACCTCCGTTTTGGATTGTCGCGGCATTACGGAGGCACGGGCGCGTCGCGTGTCCTCGCCCCGGAGCCTCGTGCGTCGTCTCCTGCTCTCCCCCATCGCGTTCCTGCTGGCCTGCGCCGGCCCGCCCGAGGCCGCCGTGGAGCCCTGCTCCACCTGCCTGCTCACGGACGCCAACAACTACACGTACAGCTCCGAGCTCGCGATCGGCACCCTGGAGGTTCCGGAGCAGGCGGACGTGCTCGTGCGCTGGGAGTCGCTCACCCGCGACATCCGCGGCGCCGCCTACGACCCCGCCACCGACGTGGACGAGGCGAAGCTCATCGGCTTCCGCGACATGGCCCCGGACGAAGTGGCGTACGCCCTCGCCCACGACGAGCTCGCCCAGGCCGACGCCGGCGCCTACGTCACGTGCGCCCCCACCGACGACGCCTGCCTGCTCTCCGAGTTCGGGATGTTCGGGAACACCCTGGACATTCAGCAGTACTTCACCGAGGGCTACGGCACGTGGCTCCTCGCGCTCGGCCCAAAGGGCACCACCGGCGCGGACGCCCTGGCGTTCCTCACCCCGCGCGCCGGCGCCAGCGCCATCGAAGTGGCGCTCACGGACACCACGAGCCGCCTCGACGTCGAGGTCCACCTCGCGTCCGTGGCGCCCGTGGCGGTCGAACCGTTCGAGCCTGTCTTCGTGCTCGACTGGAGCGGCCTCACCCGCGACGGCCTCGGCGATCCGCTCGACACCGACACGGTCGACGAGCTCTGGGTGGGCCGCTTCTTCGAGTCGCGGGCCGAGCTCGAAGCCCGGATGTTCGAGCTCGAGACCCTCGCCGGGCTCTCCTGGACAGTGGACGTGAGCGGCCGCTCGTCGGCGGAGATGGCCTCCCTCGTCGGCGAGACCGCGTTCATGGGCATCGACCGCTCGGGCACCTGGGTGGCGGCGCTCCGCTGCCGCACGTGCACGAACCCCGCGCCGCGCGTGCTCACCTTCCTCACGCCGGCGTCCGAGTGAGGGCCGCCGTCCTATTCGCGCTGGGGCTGGGCGCCTGCGTGAGCCCCACGTCCGACGACGGCGCCGGCAGCGCCGACTCCGGCACCGACTCCACCCCGCTCGTCGACGATCTCACGGTAGACGGCCTCACCCTCGGCGTCGCCGCGGTGAAGACCGTGGTGACCGCCTCCTGGCGCACCGCCGAGCCTGTCCGCGCCGACGTCACCGCGACGTTCGACGGCGGCAGCGTCACCTTCTCCGAGACCGAGCCCGCGACGGACCACACGGTGTCCCTCGTGGGCATCCCGGCGCTCACCGTCGTGGTCGTGCGCGTCACGGCCGACGACACGACCGCGACCGCCGAAGGCCGCGTCACGACCGGTGCGCTCCCCACCTGGGTGCCCGACCTCACCTTCGTGAGCGAAGCGCCCGACGCGGCGGAGGGCGGAATCACGATCACGCCCGTCATCCTCCCGCAGGGGGGCGGCGTCCTCGGCATCGACGACGCCGGGCGCGTCGTGTGGAGCTGGCCGCCGCAGGACACCGGCCTCGACCTGCGGCCGTACCGCGCCTTCGAGTCCCTGGACGGGAGCGGCGTCGTCTACCACGTGAGCGCCGACAGCGACAGCACGCCGGCCCAGATCGTGACCGTGAAGCGCGACGGGAGCGCCACCACGGTGGCGGAGGTCACCGGCGGCCACACGGACTTCGCCGAGTACACGCCCGGCGCGTTCCTGTCGCTGGGCTGGGACATCCGCGACATCGAAGGGCGCCGCATCCTCGGCGACACCGTGCGTGAAGTGGCTCCCGACGGAACCGAGCGGGTGGTCTGGAACGTGTGGGACCACTTCACGCCCGACCTCGACCAGCCGTACCCGAACCTGTACGTGCTCGACCCCACGGTCGAGGACTGGTCGCACATCAACGGCATCCACTACGACGCCGCGAGCGACGACATCTACGTCACGACGACGTTCAACAGCGGCGTGATCCGCATCGACCGCGCCACCGGCGAGCAGATCTGGAGTTTGTCCGACACCGCGGACGACAGCGACTTCCGCGTGCCGCCCACGGGCCAGCCGCTCCTGTCCCTGCCGCACAGCGTTCAGGTGATCGACGGCGGCGTGCTCGTGTTCAACCGCGGCGTGCCGAACGCCGAGAGCTGCTCGGAGGCCGTCGACGTAGCGCTCGACGAGACGGCGTTCACCGCCGAGATCGTGTGGGCCCACGCCTCGGAGGACTGCCTGCTCGTGCCTTTCCTCGGCAGCGCGGAGCGCCTCGCGGGCGGCAACACCCTGATCGCCTGGACGAGCAACGGGCGCCTCGACGAGGTGACCCCCGAAGGCGACATCGCCTGGCAGGTGAGCACGGCGCTCGGCGCGGCGTTCGGCTTCAGCACCCGCACCGACTCGCTCAACGACTGACGGCAGGGCGGGCGGAATACACCGCCCCGATGTCGCCCACCGCCATCGTCCTGGTCGAGCCGAGCCTGCCGGAGAACGTGGGGGCCGTGGCGCGGGCGATGGCGAACTTCGGGCTCGCGGACCTCCGCCTCGTGGCCCCGGAGACCCCGCCGGACCACCCGCGCGCCGTCGCGGCCGCCACCCACGGCGCGGCGGTGCTCGCCGGGGCCCGCGTGTACGCCACCCTGGGCGACGCGCTTCACGACCGGCGCGCCGTGTGGGCCACCACCGCGCGCCCGAAGGAGGTGCCCGTGCCGGCGCTCGGCCCGCGCGCGCTGGGCGCCGCGCTCCGCGCCGCGGAGGCCCAGGAGGCCGCGCCCGCCGTGATCTTCGGCCCGGAGCGCACCGGGCTCCGCTACGAGCACGTGGCGCACGCCACCACCGGTCTCGTGCACATCCCCACCGACCCGGCGTGCCCGGCGCTGAACCTCGCCCAGGCGGTGGCGCTCGTGAGCTGGGAGCGGTTCAGCGCGGACGAGGCGGCGCACCGCGGCGTTACGCCGGCGCACACGCCCGCGCCCCACGCCGCCTTCGACGCCTGGTTCGACGCCTTCACCGCCGCGATCGACCGCGTGGGCTACCTCTCCGAGCCCGCGCTCCGCGTGCGCGCGCTCCGCAACCTGCGCGCCGCGCTCCAACGCGCCGGCTTCAGCGAGGCCGAGCTGAACACGCTCCGCGGCGTGGTGCGCGCGCTCGCCGAGCGGTAGGCCGGGCCCTACTCCATGTCCTCGACGGTGACGCCCATCGTCGTCTCCCAGGCGAACACGATCTCGTCGCTCGTGTCGCCGGGTTCGACTTCCCAGAGGGGAACCCACACGCCGGTGTCGTACCAGTCCCACCACACGGTGCCGGCGTCGTAGCCGAGGGTGCGCTCCTCGGTGTCCGCGGGGCGCTCGGGCGAGCGGCACGTGCCGGCGCCCGCGACGAGGGTGTGGAGCACGCGGAAGGTTGCGGTACATCCTGTGCAGTCAGCGTCGGTGCGCTCCCCGACGAGCGCGAAGGTCTCGGTGCACGCGGGCGTTTCGTCGGCGCCGTCGAGCACCTCGGTCACCACCAGGGTGCCGGTGACCGAGGTGGGGTCGCCGCGGTCTCCCCCGAGCAGCCAGGCGCCGTCGTGGCGGATGGTGAGGAGGTGGGCGGGGACTTCGTCGGTGACGCCGGTGTCCGACGTGTCGAAGGGGAAGGTGCCGGTGTCCTCGCGGAAGACGCTGGTGTCCTCGGGGGGGAGCGTGACCGGGCCCGTGTCTTCGGCCGCGGGGGCGCACGCGGCGAGCACCGCGAGCCCGAGGATGCGTGTCCGCGCGGTCGGCATCGGCCCTCCGTCTGCACTATAGTACGGGCAGCGGAGACCCATGACGTCGCTCCTCCTCCTCGCGATGGTCGGCTGCACCCCCAAGGAGGACGCCGGGCCCGCGCTCTCCGTCTCGCCCGAAGCGGTGGACGTGGGGACCGTGGCCGTGAACGAATCCGCGACCGCCACCGTGGTGCTCGCCAACGACGGCGGGGGCGCGATCGAGCTGCTCTCGGCCTCGCTCGTGGAGGGCGACAGCCGCGCGTGGTCCGTGGCGCGCGAGGGCTTCGAGCCCCTCGAAGGTGACGGGGTCACCACGCTCACCGTCACCTTCGCGCCCGACGCCGAGGGCGCGAGCCCCGCGACCCTCCAGATCCGCTCGACCGACCCCGCGACGCCCTCGGTGTACGTGACGCTCGACGGCGTGGGCGGGCCCTCGAACGCGGACAACGACGCCGACGGCTTCTCCCCCCGCGCCGGCGACTGCAACGACAACGACGCCGCCGTGTTCCCCGGCGCGGACGAGGTGTGCGACGGCGTCGACAGCGACTGCGACGGCACCGTCCCCGCCGACGAGGCGGACGCCGACCGCGACGGCTGGCACCTCTGCGACGGCGACTGCGACGACGCGGACGGCGCGGTGCACCCCGAAGCCGACGAGCGCTGCGACGACAAGGACACCGACTGCGACGGCGCCACCCCCGACCGCGACGACGCCGACGGCGACGGCTACACGTTGTGCGATGCCGACTGCGACGACGCCGAGCCCGCCGCTTTCCCGGGCAACACGGAAGTGTGCGACGGCGCCGACAACGACTGCTCCGGCGCCACGGACGACATCGACCTCGACGGCGACGGCGCCTCCGTGTGCGGCGCCCTCCCCGACTGCGACGACGCCGACCCCACCGCGTTCCCGCTCTACGTGGACGCCGCGGCCACCGGCGGCACCGGCACCGAGCTCGCGCCGTTCAGCACGCTCACCGAGGCCCTCGACGCGCTCGACGCGACGTGCCGCACCGTGGGCGTGTTCGCCGGCACCTACGACGACGCCACCGCCTGGACAGCCGGCGACGTCCGCATCGTGGGCCTCGCGGGCGACCCCGCCGGGGTGACGTTCTCGCCGCCTGTCGGCGAGCGCGCGTTCACCGTGAGCGGCGGCGACGTCACGCTCGAGAACCTCTCCCTCGTGGGCGCGCAGAACGCCGGGGGCGACGGCGGCGCCGTGCTCGTGACGAACGCCACCCTGAAGCTCACCGGCGTGGTGGCCACGCTCAACGGAGCGGCGGCCGACGGCGGCGCCGTGGCCGTGTCGTCCGGGTGGATCACGCTCGACGGGTGCGTGTTCGCGTCGAACACCGCCGGAGACGACGGCGGCGCGGTCGCGCTCGTGTCGTCCACGCTCGTCGACACCGGGAGCACCTACACGGACAACGCCGCGATCCAGGGCGGCGGGCTCTTCGCGGTGTCGTCCTCGCTCGACCTCGACGGCGTCACGTTCGAGGCCAACCGCGCCTCCGGCGACGGCGGCGGCCTCGCGCTCGACTCGGTGGCGACGCTCTGGATCGACCGCGGTCTGTTCGCGAGCAACCGCGCGACCGCCCGCGGCGGCGGCGCCGCGCTCAACGACGTGGGCGCGGCGGACGGGTGGCTCCGCAACAGCCGGTTCCTCGACAACTTCGCCGACGAGGGCGGTGGCCTCGCGTTCACGGGGAGCGACGCCGCGCTCGTGGTGGCGAACAACAGCCTCGTCGCGAACACGAGCGACGCCGGGGGCGCCGCGATCCTCGTCGCGAGCGCGGAGCCGTACCTGTGGCTCTGGTCGAACGTCTTCGCGTGGAACGTGGGCGACAGCGGAGTCTCGGCCGGTGCTGTCGTAGACGCAGCCTACAACCTCGGCTACGCGACGAGCAGCGGCCTCGACTACGACGGCGTCTACATCGGCGCCACCAACCTCATCGACGATCCGCTCTTCTACGACTTCACCAACAACGGTGACCCCTACGACGACGACCTCACGCTCGGCCCGCGCTCGCCCGCCCGCGACAGCGGCCCGCCCGACGGCGAGGGCCCCGACGGCTACCGGACCTGGCTCGACAGCGACGGCACCGAGAACGACCGCGGCTACACCGGTGGTCAGGGAGGCGAATGATGCTGATCCTGTTGTCCGCGGCGCACGCCGCGAGCGTCGCCCTCTCCCCGGGCGACGACGTCGCCTCGCTCACCGCGTCGCTCCAGCCCGGCGACGAGGTGGTGTTCTCCGCGGGCACCTACACCCTCCCGGACGCCGTCACCTGGACCGGCCTCGGCACCGAGAGCGCCCCCATCGTGCTCCGCGGCGAAGGCGACGTGGTGCTCGAGCTCCAGGCGGGCTGGACCGTCGCCTACGTGAACGCCTCGACGTTCCTCCGCGTCGAGAACCTGAAGTTCCGCACCGCGGCCGGGTACTCCGAGCGGCACTCGGGCCTCGTGATCGACGACTCGAGTGACATCACCGTGACCGACGTGGAGATCGGCCCCGTCACCGGCACCGCGCTCTACCTCGCCGGCAACAACGCCCGCGTGGACGTGTCGCGCGCCCACCTCCACGACACCACCGACGGAAACGGCATCTACGCCGGCTGCGGCGACGCCTCGTGCTGGACCGAGGACAGCGCGTTCCGCGAGCTCTGGATCCACGACATCGGCGGGGACAGCAACGGCATCGAGCTCGACCCCGGCTGCCAGGGCGTCACCATCGCGGACAACGTCGTGTACCGCGTGAGCGCGTGGGGCATCGTCACCGACTCCACCGAGTACGGCACCCGCAACACCATCGAGGGCAACGCGGTGTGGGAGACGACGGGCGGCGGCCTGTACGTGCGCGGCAGCACGCTCATCCGCAACAACGTGGTGTTCAACAGCGCCGGCATCGGCATGCGCCTCTCCGACGGCGACCGCGGCACGCTCGAGGACACCGTGGTGACCTTCAACACCGTGGCCGACACCCTCGACGACGCGGTCGAGATTCACGACTGGGCCGGGTACACCGGGCTCGTCTTCGCGAACAACGTCCTCGCCAACCCGACGGGACGCGCGCTCTACTTCAACGCGGGCGGCTACGACGACGGCGTGTACATCAGCCAGAACGTCGTGACCGGCCTCGTGGACGGCCTCGCGGCCACGTACGCGGGCGCCGACCTCCCGGTGATCGCGGGCGGCGGCTACTTCGACTTCGTCAACGCCGAGAGCTGGGACTTCTACCCGGCGAGCGGCGCCGCCATCGTGGACGCGGCCGACCCCGCCGCGAGCACCTTCGTGCCCGCGACGGACTTCAACGGCGCCCCGCGCGACGGCGCCGCCCCCGACGCCGGCGCCTACGAGCGCGCGGGCGGCGAGAACCCCGGCTGGGCGCTCCAGGAGGGCTTCAAGGACCTCGACGCCTACGGCGCGACCCCCGCTGACGTGCAGGGTGGCTGTTGCGACGACAAGGAGGCGGGCGCCGGCGAGGCGCTCCTCCTCGCGCTCGCGGGGCTGGGCTGGCGCCGCCGCCGGCGGCGGACCGCCGGGTAACGACGGGAAGCGCCGCGGCGGCGAGGGGAGGCCCCTACTCGCCGACGCGCCAGATCCGCCCGCGGTAGTCGCCCACGTAGAGCCGGCCGCCGCGATCGACGCCGAAGGTGGAGGGCATGAGCTCGGTGTCGGCGAGGCGCACGGGGGCGCCGCCCTCGGTGGCGACCGCCCAGAACACGCCGGACGCGAAGTCCGCGTACACGTAGCGGCCGTCGATCGCGGGCACGGACGGACCGCGGTACACGACCCCGCCCGTCACCGACTGGCCCTCGGCGTGGCTGTACTCCGCCACCGGCGCCACCATCGCGGTGGAGTTGCAACTGCTCGCCTTGTAGCAGTGGTTTCCCTCCATCACCTTCCAGCCGTAATTGCCGCCGGCCACGCCGCGGTTGACCTCTTCCCACTTGTTCTGGCCAACGTCGGCGAACCAGAGGGTGGCGCCGTCGAAGTGCATGCCCCAGGGGTTCCGCACCCCGTAGGCCCAGATCTCCGGCGCGGCGCCCGGCGTGTTCACGAACGGGTTGTCGGGCGGGACCGTGTAGGGCGCGGTCGCGACGTCCACCCGGAGGATGGAGCCGAGCCAGTCGCCGCGGTCCTGACCGTGATTGCCGGGATCGCCGCCGCTCCCGCCGTCGCCGACGCCGATGTAGAGCATGCCGTCCGGGCCAACGGCGAGCGAGCCGCTGTTGTGGTTGGCGTAGGGCTGATCGAAGCGCAGCACCGTGCTCTCCGACGCGGCGTTGGCCGTGGCGCCGTCCGCGGCGACCTGGAACGCGGCGATGCGGGTGTGGAGCCCGCCGTCGTCGGAGGTGTAGTTGACGAGGATGCGCGGGTCGTCGGGGTAGCGCGGCGCGAACGCGAGCCCGAGGAGCCCGAGCTCGCCGCCGGACCGCACGCGCTTCCGGATGTCGAGAAACAGCGTGGGGGCCGCCGAGGTCTCGGGATCGAGGCGCCAGATTCGCCCCTCCTGCTCCACCACGTAGAGCCCGCCGGGGCCGCGCGCCGGCGCCACGATCGCCGTGGGTTGGGCGATGTCGGCCACGGGGGTGAGCGGGAGGGCGCCGGCCGAGGCGCCCACCGGGGCGTCGAGCTTCGGCGCGGCGGGCGACGGCGCCCCCGAGGAGGACGAGCCGGGCGAAGAGCACGCGACGAAGAGGAGCAGCATGGGACGTAGGTATCCGCCGCGCGCGCCGGAAGGAGGGCCGCGCGCGCGTCCTTCGCGAGCGGGGTTACAGCAGAGGGACGGAGGCGCCGATGGCGGGGGACGCGAAGGTTCCGAGTGCGGGTGCGGCCACGACGCAGGACCCGGGCCCGCTCGCCCGCGCGGCCGACGCCGCCGAGGCCCTCGCGCAGGAGGCGCGCGCACGCGCCGCGCGCGCGACCGTGGAGGCGGCGGCGGACGTCGCCACCGAGGCCGCCGCCAAGGTGGCCCACGGCGTGCTCGACGGGCTCGAGGCGCTCGTGTTCGGCAAGGTGGGCGCCGCCGAGCAGGCCGCCAAGGCCGACGACGGCGACCCGCTCGCCCGCCTCCGCGCCCGCTACGCGGCGGACGACGCCCCGAAGGCCGCCGCCCCCGCGCCGCGCGCCCCGACCGCCGCCCCGCTCGCGTCCGCGAAGGTGGACCCCGTCGCGCGCGCCCGCGCCGAGCTCGACGCGCTCAAGGCGGCGCGCGCCGCGCCCCGGTCCGCGGACCCGCCGCCCACCAAGAAGACGCTCTGAAGCGCGGGCGCCGGTAGGCCACCCGAACCGCCGCCGCCCCCGCGCGCCGCCGACGCTTCCGCGGCGGGGGCGGTCCGCCGCCCCCGGCCGCCCCGATCTCCCCGCTTTCCCCCTGGCTATTCCGGCGTCGCGGGCGTGTTCTCGCCGGCCTGCCGCCGACGGATGCGCTCGGCCTTCACCCGGTCGCGCTCGGCCCGCCGCTCGGCGCGGATCTTCTCGCGTTCTTCCGGCGTTCGCGGCCCGGCGTCGGCGCCCCGGCGCTCCTTGCCCACCGTGAGCGTGGTGGCGACGCCGTCGGCCCCGGCGCAGCTCGGATCGACGGATTCGGGGAGCACCCAGACGTTTGCTTCCTTCGGGACGCCGAAGAGCGCCTTGAGCGCGCGCGCGGCCATGCCCTTGCCGTCGCGCGGGAGGTATTCCTCGCGCATGTAGACGTGGGTGAAGCCGAGGCCGCGGACGCGGGCGGCGTCGGCGAGGAGCACGCACGTGTCGTACGTGGCGTCGGAGGGGGCGCCGCGGAAGAGCTCGGGTTCGTTGGGGAGGGTGTCCTGGAAATACTTGAAGAGGTCGTGGTCGGGCATGACCTTCCACACGTCGGGCCGCTCGGGCGGCGCGATCCAGCGGAGGGTGCGCGCGATGCCGTCCATCGGGAGAACGATGGGGCGGTGGCCGGCTTCCCGCAGGGCGACGAGCTCGGCGGGGGGCTCGAGCGACCAGGAGGAGCCTTCGCGCACGCGGGCGACCTCGCCGAGCGCCGCGGCCGCGAACGCCGTGGCGAGGACGGCCCGGCCGCGCGGGAGGCCCGCCACGAGCGCCGCGCCGCCGACGGCGAAGATCGGCACGGCGAACGCGATGATGCGCGGCCACACGCGCACGACCGCGACGGGGCCGGGGAGGCTGGCCAGGAGGGCGGCGGGCCCCCACGAGGCCGCGCCGCCGAGCGTGGGCGCGGGGCCGGCGGCCACGAGGTAGAGCGCGAGCGCGACGCCGAACGGCCAGAGCGCGCCGCGGAAGCGCGCGACGGCGAGCCCGGCGGCCAGGAGCGTGGCGTACCCGGCGAACGGGGCGACCTCGTAGCCGGCGAGCTCCCGCAGGAAGTTCTCGCTGATGCCGACGAGCACCGCGAAGCCGACGGAGAGGCCACTCTCGTCGCCGCCGCGGAGGTTGAGGCCGACGTAGGGGTTTTTCTGGAGCGCCCAGGCGAGCGGAGCGACGGCCGCCCCCGCGGTGAGCGCGACGCCGAGCAGGCCGTAGAGGGTGCGGCGGCGATCGGCGGCGATGCTCAGCGCCCAGAGCGCGACGAGCGGCTCGGTGACGGCGAAGAAGACGGCCGCGTAACCCCCGGCCCAGAGGACGGGGACGACCGAGAGCGCGGCCGGCACCCACGCCCGACCGCCGCGCCGGACGGCCCGGAAGAGGAGGCCGCCGTGGAGGGCGTAGAGCGGGTAATTCTGCGCTTCGGTGCGGCCGACCTCGGGGGAGAGGTGCAGGAAGAGCGAGGCGGACGCGAGCGCCATGGCGAGGCCGGCGCCCCACCCGCCCGGATCGCGCTCCTCCCCGAGCCACGCCCGCGCCCACACCCACGCGCCGAGCGCGGTGCCGACGAGCACCACGAGGTGCCACACGTTCCACGCGAGGGTGAAGCCGCGCGCGCCGCCGCCCATGGCCGTATAGACCGGCCACATCACGAGCGTCGTGATCGGTTCGAACATCGCGCCGTTGACGCGGTCCGGGTACAGCGGGTGATCGGCGAGGAGGAAGGGGCCGTTCTTGGTGAGGCCCTCGAGCGCGGCGGCGAGCGCGGGCGCGTGCGTGGCGGCCTCGGACTGGAAGTTGCCGAGCACGCGCGTGGTGGGGGCGGCCGCCACGGGCGCCAACAGGAGTCCGATCGCGACGACGAGCGCGGCGAAGCCGAGCCAGAAGCCGCGCGGCACGCTCACCCGCGCACGACGAGCACGGCGCCCGCGGCGAGGAGCCCGATGCCGACGGCGCGCCCGGGGCTCAACACGCGGATGTCGGAGCCGAGGAGGCCGTAGTGGTCCATCGCGGCGCTCACGATGAGCTGAACGGCCACGCTCAACGCGGTGAAGCTCGCGACGCCCACCGCGCCGATGGAGCGGTTCGCGAGCACGACGAGCCCGCTCCCGACGACGCCGCCGAGGAACGACCACCACGGCGCGCGGCCGACCACCGTGAGCCACTCCCGCCCGAGGAAGGGGAGGACGCACAGGACGAGGAAGATCGCGCCGGTGGCGTGCACGCTCGCGGAGGCCTGGACCGAGCCGATGGTGCGCCCGAGCACCTCGTTCATCTTGATCGTCATCGGGAGCAAGAAGCCAAACACCAGGGCGTAGACCACGAAGACCTCGACGAGCGAGGCGTAGCTCGTCCCGGGCGCGGGGGCGCGTCTCCACGCCCCCGCGCGCGGGCGCCTACCCGCAGTCGACGTCGGCGTCGCAGCCGCCCTCGGACTCCTCGGTGCCCTCGGACTCCTCGGTGGGCGACGGCTCCTCGCGCGAGACCGGCGGCTCGGCGCGTTCCGCCGGCTCAAGGCGCACGTTCAGGCCCATCTCGCAGCCCGGCATCGACACCGCGTAGATGCCCCGCGCGAGGTCCTCGCGCACGATGCGGCCGTCGAACGAGGCGTGGATCTCCTCGACGGGCGGCGGCACATCGTCCGGAACGTCGACGTCGTCGTCGGCGCCTCCGTCGTCGTCGTGGCCGTCGTCGCCGCCGCAGCCGTGGTCGGGGCAGTCTTCGTCGCCGCGGTCGGCCTCGGAGCCGTAGGACACCTCGGCCACCTCCTCCTCGCCCACCGGCTCGCCGTCGTGGTCTTGGTGGACGGGCCCGTCCATGAACATGACGCCTTCCACCACGATCTCGCCGGGCGCCATGTCGCCTTCCATCGCCAGGCCCGCGACGTCGAGGGTGACGGAATCCGCGCCGACGCGGAGCTGGGCGTCGACGCGCTGGCCGATGAGGTCGCGCGCCGAGCCCATGCCGCGGCACGCGAACGACGCCACGTCTTCGACGACGAGGGTGTACGCCCCGGCCGCGAGCACAGGCGCCGGGGACGGCTCGGGGCGATCGAGGCGGGGGCCGGTCTCGGAGCAGGCGGCGAGGGCGAGGAAGGCGAGAACGGACAGGTGGCGGGGGCTCATGCGATTCTCCGGGTTGCGTCCGGGCTTTATTCAAGGTTCGTGCCAATCCCACAAGTGCCTGAAATCACTGGAGCCACCCACGATTCGGCGGGGGCGGCCCGACATGAACGTCTCGCTTTGCGTTAGCCTGCGGCCGTAGAGGAGCCGTCATGGACGAAGTCGAGGGGCAGGAGCCGCAGGGAAGCGGGCGGTTGGGCGGGTGCCTGATGCAGGTGGTGACGCACGGCGTGGCGCTCGTGCTGGGCGCCGTGCTCGGCGTCGGCGGCGCCCGCGTGGCCGAGTACTACGCGGACCCCGAGATTCTCTCGCGCCCCGAGGGCGAGTTCTCCCGCGCCGAGCTCATCGCGAAGCTCGACGCGAGCGAGGCCGCCTACGCCCAACTGCTCGCGGAGAACGCCGTGAAGCAGGAAACCGCGCAGGGCGAGATCACCAAGGCGACGCAAAAGGTGACCGAGCTCGAGACGCAGGTTGCCACGAAGCAGGACGAGATCAAGGTGCTCGAGCTCAAGGCGAAGAAGAGCGCCGGCAAGAGCGCGACGCTCAAGAAGGAGCTCGAGGCGAAGATCGCCGAGCTGGAGTCGTTGCAACTTCAGCTCACGACGGCGCTCGCCGAGAAGGCGCAGCTCGAAGAAGACCTCGTGGTGTCCCGCGAGGAGACGCAGGTGGCCCGCGAGGAGACCACCGTGGCGCGCGAAGAGACCGAGGTGGCCCGCGGCGAGACCGTGGACGCGCGCTGGAGCGGTTTTGTGTCCGACGCGATGGTGTCCATCTGCGAGAAGGGCAACCGCAACAAGCTCACCCGCTGCAAGGAAGAGGTGCGCGAGGCCTTCTCGTCGTCGCGCGCCGCCCGCTTCAAGCAGTGCGTGGGCTCCCGTCAGGCCGCGCCGCGCCTCGTGCGGATCGACCCGAAGGTGAAGGACCCCGAGATGCCGCGCTGGTCGGAGTGGGTGAGCGAGGAGTCCGCGTTCACGAAGGGCAAGTGGTACGTCACGTTCTGCGACCCCACCCTGCCCGAGTCGAACCTGATGGACGCCCCGTCCCGCCGGATCACCGAGGAAGATCTCCTCGAAGACCCGTAGGCGCCGCGCCGTCGGGCCCTCGACGAGTGGACGGAGCCGCCACGCGGCCACCGAACGGCTTGGTACAGGACGAGCGCGTTCTGTGGCCGCGGACCCGTCGTGCGCGAGCGTGGCGTTCGGCGAAACGGAAGGGTGCGCGCGGCGCAACACCGCCGCCGGCTTCGGCTCGCGACGCCGCCCGCCCACCGAGAGGTCGGCGCCCGATTTCCCCGCCGGGCCCCTACAGCGTGAGGCCCGGCCGCGCGCCCCACGCCGCCCGCAGCCGACCGAGCGCCGCAGGCGTGGCGCCAACGTCGACCAACTCCAAGCCGCCGAGCCCTCGCAGCAGAGGGGACGCCGCGAGGGCCTCCACGCCCGCGTCTCCGAGGGGGTTCCGCGAGAGATCGAGCGTCTCGAGGCGACCGGCCGCCGCGGCGAGCATCGCGGCGTCGGACGGCCCCAGCCCGGTGGCCTCGAGGCCCAGGCTCCGGAGGGACGGCGAGATCGACACGAGCCCGGAGAGCGCGCCGGCGCCAAGCGGCGTCCCCTCTACGTCGAGGAGGAGGAGCGTCGGGTGCGCAGCCAGCGCGGTGACGCCTGCTCCGGTGAGGCGTGTCTCCCGCAGGTAGAGGCGCTCGAGGACCGGCCACGCGCGCAGCGCGTCACAAGCGTCGTCGCCGACCGGAGCGTAGCTGGCTTCGAGCAGGCGCAGCGCGGGGGGCGCGCCGAGCGCCGTCAGCGCGCCTCCGTCCACGCCGGTGCCGGGCACGTGGAGCTCCTCGAGCGTCGCGAGGAGCGGCGCACCCGCCAGCGCCCGGACGCCGGAGGGGCCGAGCTCCGCGTTGAAGCCGAGGTCGAGCGCCACGAGCGCGCGTGTGTGGGCGTGCCCGGCCAGGAGCACGCCGGCCTCCCCGTCGAGCCGGTTGCTCGCCGCGCGGATCCGCTTCAAGTCCGGCACCGACGGGTCGTCGAGCAGCGCGCGCAGCACGGCCGTGTCGATCCCGCGATCCGAGACGGCGAGCTGTCCGTTTTGAAGGTCTACCGCATTGTCCGCGAGGATCCTCCCCGTGGGAGTAGGCGCGGCGCACGCGAGCGCCAACAGGAAGAGCACCTCCCTCACCACCACTGGCCGCTCGCGCCGTACGAGGTCGTCAAGCGGGTTTCATCCGCGCCGTCGAGCTGCCACTCGAGCTTGTTGAGCCCGTTCCGGAACGCGGCGTCCGCGCCGGTGGCGCTGCCTCCGTAGTGCTGTCCGAGGCGCTCGATGAGCGTCCGACCGTCCGAGCAGAAGCGGGCGACGAGGATGTCCGCCACCATCTCCTCCTCCCACTCCGAGGTCTCGCCGTCCAGGCAGCGTCGGATGAGCGTGAACGCGGTCTCCCCCTCGCTGCGGGCGTAGTAGTTCTCCTGGAGGAAGGTGCGGAGCGTCCGGTACTCGGCGCCGTCTACGGCCTGCACCAGGTCCCAGGCGTTGGCGCCGTTCACCACCATTACCGTGTCGCCCGAGATCAGCGTGGCGTTCAGGATTCTCTGGATCGTGAGCTCGTCGTCGTCGAAGGTGACACCGCGAATGAGGCCCCGTACACGGCGGGTTTTTTCCGTGGCGGACAACCGGGAGAGCTCCCGGTCGCTGCTCCGAGCGGCGACGGAGCGCGAATCGGCGGCGTCGATCATCGGGGCCGAGCTGTCCATC
>CAXNIN010000013.1:0-25315 GCA_964202365.1 Myxococcota bacterium
TCCCGTGCTTCACGATCGCGCCCCGGCCAACCACGCCGAGCTGCATGATCCCCGCGAACGACGCGGCGTCCTCGATGAGCGAGTACTTGGCCATCGCGAGCCGCTGCACGCGGGCCTCGCGCCCGATCACGGCGCCCTCGACCAGGGCGAGCTCCTCTACCACCGCGTCGTCTCCGAGCACGGCGCCACGTACCACCGCGCCCGCGCCTACGCGCGCGCGCGCGCCTACCACGCAGCCTTCTACGGTCGCGGTCCGATGGATACGGGCGCCGGGCCCGAGCCGGTTCAGCCGGGCGGCAACGTTATCCGGGGCGAACGAGCCCGCGCGAAGCGCGCCCCACGCCAGCCGCGCGGCCGCCGCGGGCCCGTGCCCGACGAGCCGCTCCCACAAGAACGGGCCGAGCGCGAGCAGGTTGGCCCACAACAGTTGATTCCAGTGCCCCACCGGGAACACCCAGGCGTCCGCCACCTTCACGGGGCCGGTCGGCAGCGCCACGCCGGGAATCTCCCGCTCCTCGACGGCGAACCCGGCTTCGGGCCAGGCGGCGACGGTGTCCGGAGAGCCGGCGCTCCGCGCGATCCAGGCAGGGGCGCCGGTGAGCGCCGCAATCGGGCCCAGCAGCGTCAACGCGGGGGTGCCCCGAACGCCGTCCGGAACGCGCGCCGCCGCGGCCGTCGACCACACGACGCCCGGCGGCGCAACGATTCCGCCCGCGCGCGCTGCGCGCCAGCCGCCCACCGTCCCGTCGAGGAACGTCCGGTCAGCGACGGGACCGCGGAGGCCCTCGCAGATGGCGGGCGTCACCAGAATCGGTACACCCGCACGCCTTCCGCTTCGGCCAGCGGCGTGAACGCGCCCTTCAACGCCCGCACGGCGGTGTCGTGCATGTCGGGCCGCGCCATCGGATCGATGTGGACGATGAGGTAGCGCACCCCCTGCTGGCGGGCCTTCGCGGTCACCGCCGCGGCCAGCGCGGCCGGCGTGTCGTTCGCGTGGTCGAGCGCTTCCTTCCACACGCGTCGCGAAGCATTGTTGTTCGGGAAGTTCAAGCCCCCGGTGAGAGGCTTCTGATGCACCGTCTGCTCGTAAAGAAACGCCCGGCCGCCCGCGACCGGAAAGTTCATCACCGCCCCCTCGGCCTCCGACACGAGCTCCAGGATCGGCGCCGCCACCCGCGCGTCGGTCGTCTCCCGTTGGCCCGCCATCGGCGAGATCCACAGGGTCTCCGCGACCATCGCCGCCGCCACACCCAGCGCCCACCGCGTGCCGCCCACGCCGCGCCCGGCGAGCACCGCCAGCGCCAGGACAGTGAGCTGGCCGAGCCGCCAGACGAGCGAGAGCGAGGAGAAGCCGGGGAGCCCCTCGATCAAGAAGTAGGGGAGCGGCACCGCGAGGTTGCCGGGAAAGATCACCGGCGCCCCCTTCTGCGCGAAGACCGGCCCGCACGCGAGCGCCGCGGCCGTCAGCCCTCCCGCCCACCACACGCCCGTTCCGCGCGGCTTGCGGAGCGCCAGGAGCGCGGCACCGAGCCCCACCCAGCCGAGGTAGTGGCAGTGGATGTACTGCTCGCCGTAACGGGAGAGCTCGCGGAAGTCCGGGGAGCGGTAGTCGCCGGGCCGCACGTAGCCGACAGGGTCGGCGGCGCCGATCGTGCGCCGGACGGTCGCGATCTCCTTGTCCGACTTGATGCCCACGACGTTGTCCTCCGCGGACGCGGCGGCGCGCGCGAAGAACGCGACCGGCGCGACCAGCGTGGCCCCGAGGACGAGCGCGCCCGCGAACACGCCGAGGCGAGGGAGCCCGCGCTGGCGGAGCATGTACAGTCCGCCCAGCAAGAAGATGCCGACAGCCGCGTACCAGTGCGCCAGCGCGGTCACGCCCAGCGCGAACGCCGTCAGGGCGACGTTCCGCGTCGTCGGCTCCGCTTCGAGGCGAACCAGGCGGTACGCCGCCCACGCCATGAAGCCGGTGCCCACCGCTTCCGTCGCCCCGTTCCGGACGTGCGCCATCAGCATCGGCGCGCTGGCGTACCCGATGCCGGTCACCCACCCCGCCCACGGGCGGTCCGGGGACAGGGCCTCGCCGAGCCGGTGCGCCGCGGAGCCGGCGAAGGTCAGGTGGCCAATCACGAGGATTGTCCACGCCGCGGCAACGCCGAACAGCGGGATGAGGGGGAGCGCGAGGACCGCGTTCACCGGGTCGGCCACCCAGAGGACGCCCCCGTTCGGGTGATCCAGCAGCCCATCCACCCGGTACGGCGCCTCGCCCGCGGACACGCGCACCCAGAAGAACCAGAGCGACCAGAGTCCGTCCCAGAGATCGGTACGTTCCGCGCCGGGCACGTGCTGGATCGGCGCAATGGCGGCGGGCCACGTGAGCCCGACGGCGAGGGCGAAGTACACGGCGACGGGCGGGAGACGACGCATGGTCGGGTCCGTTGTCCGCCGGCCGGGCCGCGCCGTCAAGTCCCGCGTCGACACCGCCCGCCCGAGTTCTCCCCCGCACTTATGGACAAGCCGTTCCGAACGTGTATCGAAACCGCGGAGAATTCAGCCCAGCGGCCTACCGCACACGGTATGCTCAAGTTTTGAGCACCCCTATACACGAACAATATCACACATTTACGTGGATGACATTCAGTTACGCACCCCCAGGAGGGGTTATCCACAGGTATGGACAACCGCGCGGTCGTGCGCGGGACGGCCCGCCAGATTAGGGAACCGTCCACTTTCCGAGGGACTCCGCCATGATCCGCTCCGTACTTCCGCTCGCGACGCTCCTTCTCCTCACCGCCTGCGCGAAGAAGGCCGACGCGCCGAAGGCGTCCGCCGAAGCGGCCGGGCCGGCCGAGGAGTCCATCGAGGGCGCTCAGTACCCCGCAGACGCGAACAGCAAGTCGTTCGTCGAGCGCCTCATCCGCGTCGAAGCAAAGGACTTCCGCCCCACCGACGCGCCGGGCGCCGCCTTCGTCTACAAGACCATCGACTTCCGGAACGACAACACCTGGACCGCCCAGGCGGTGATGACCGCGGACGGCGAGTCGTTCGACTGCAAGGAGCAGGGCACCTGGGAGGTCGATCCCGCCATGGACGAGAACACCGCCTCGATGACCACGAAGCTCACGAAGACGAGCTGCGCGGGTCGCCCCGATTCGGAGACGCTGCGCCTCAAGGTGAAGATCGAGAAGGGCGAGTACACGATCGTCTTCCGGTAGATCGCGCTCACGCCCTGCCGACGCCCGCGATGACGGCTTCCGCAGCCCGGAAGCCGTCCAAGGCGGCGGACACGATCCCGCCCGCGTACCCGGCGCCTTCGCCTACGGGCAGGAGCCCGGGGAGCGAGGGGCTCTGTAGGTCGTCGCCGCGGAGGAACCGAAGGGGCGCCGTCGTACGCGTCTCCGGCGCGATGAGCACGCCTTCGGGCCCCGCGTACCCCGGGATGTCGCGCTCGAAGGAACGGAGCGCGCGCTTCATCCCCGCTACCACCGAGGGCGGCAGCACCGCGGCGAGATCGCCGGGGACAACGCCGAGAGGGTAGCTCGTGCGAGGCAGCTCGGTCGACGCTCGGCCCTCGAGGAAGTCCACCACCCGCTGCGCTGGCGCTCGCCTGCCGTCTCCAGAGGCGGCGGCTCGCCGCTCGATGGTCTCCTGGAACCGCAGGCCGGCCAAGGGGTCGCTCGCCCCGTAGTCCGAAGGGCTCACCTGCACAATCAGCGCCGCGTTCGCCCAGACCGCGCGGCGCGCGGCGAACGACATCCCGTTGACCACCACCTGGCCCACCTCGTTGGCGGCGGGGACGACGAGGCCGCCGGGGCACATGCAAAAGGTGTAGGCGGAAGGTTGGCCGGGCGCGTTGTCGGCGAGGCGGTAGGAGCCCGGAGGGAGCTCACCGCGGCCGCCGGGGTAGCGGGATGCGTCGATCAGCGCCTGCGGATGTTCGACGCGCGCGCCAATGGCGATGGCGCGCTGCTCCGCCACGGCCCCCGCCTCGAGCAGCGCGGTCATCGTGTCCCGCGCGGAGTGGCCTGTGGCCACGATCACCGGGCCACCCACAATCTCTTCGCCGGACGCGAGGCGCACGCCGACGCACCGGTCGTCCTTCACGAGGAACGAGCGCACCGCGGCGTTGAACCGAACCTCGACGCCGCTGTCGATCATCCGCTGACGGAGGGCCGGCAGGATCGCCCGCACCTTGTCTGTCCCGAGGTGCGCCCACGCCTCTTGGAGGATCGCGGGGTCCGCGCCGGCTTCCACCAGCTTTCGGAACACGTACCCGAGCTCGCCGTCGCGGCGCCGGGTGTAGATCTTGCCGTCCGAGAAAGTGCCCGCGCCGCCTTCGCCGAAGAGGATGTTGTTCTCGGGGTCGAGCGCGCCGCCCCGCCAGTACCCGTTCACCGAGGTCACCCGGGCGTCCACGGGACCGCCGCGCTCGAGCAGGATCGCGGGCGCGCCTACCTCGCCGAGGCGGAGCGCCGCGAAAATGCCGGCGGGGCCCGCACCGACGACGATCGGCCGCGAGCGCCACGCGAGCCCGGTCGGCATGGGGACGTCCCCGGTTCGCTTAAGCTCGTCGCGCGCGGTGAAGGGCCGCACGCCGGGGAGCTTCTTCGCGAGGACAGCCGCCTCGCCTTCCAGCTCCACCTTGAACGTCCCGCGCCACGCGGGGGGACGGGCCCGCGCGTCGAGCGAGCGGCGAAGGAGCTCGACACCGATGATCCGCGCTCGGGAGACGCCGAGGTACGCGGCTACGGCGGGCTCGTGGTCGCCCTCGGGCAGCGCGACATTCGATACGAAGATGGCCATCGTCGCGCCCCCTACGCCGCGATTCCGCAGGGCGCCAGCCCCCGATGGGGTTAAGGCCGCCGCCTCTTCCAAGGGTGTCCAATGGCTCTCCGCGTCGCCATCAACGGGTTCGGCCGAATCGGCCGCTGCGTCCTCCGCTCCGCGCAGAATGCGCCCGAGATCGAGATCGTGCACATCAACGATCTCACCAGCCCAGAGCAGCTCGCGCACCTCCTCGTGCACGACAGCGTGCACGGCAACTGGAACGTGCCCGTGGCCGTGGCCGACGGCGGGTTCACGATCGGCGGCAAGTTCGTGGCCGTAACGGCTGAGAAGGACCCCGCGAAGCTCCCCTGGCGCGACCAGAAGGTCGATGTCGTCCTCGAGTGCACCGGCCTCTTCACCAAGCGCGAGAAGGCCGCGGCCCACCTCGAAGCGGGCGCGAAGCGCGTCGTCATCTCCGCCCCCGGCGAAGGCGAAGACATCACGCTGTGCCTCGGCGTCAACGACGAGAAGCTCGACCTCGCCAAGCACTTCGTCATCTCGAACGCCTCCTGCACGACGAACTGCCTCGCCCCCGTCGCCAAGGTGCTCCACAAGCACTTCGGCATCGAAGGTGGGCTCATGACCACCGTGCACTCCTACACGATGGACCAGAACCTCCTCGACGCCCCGCACAAGAAGGGCGATCTCCGCCGGGCGCGCGCCGCCGCGCTCTCCATGGTCCCGACGAGCACCGGCGCCGCCAAGGCGGTGGGCCTCGTTCTCCCCGAGCTCAAGGGCAAGCTCAACGGCTTCGCGGTTCGCGTCCCCACGCCGAACGTCTCCCTCGTCGACCTCGTGATCAACACCGCGCGCCCCGTCACGAAGGAGGCGATCAACGCCGCCCTCAGTGAGGCGGCCAACGGCGAGCTCAAGGGCATCCTCTCGGCCGTGAACGCGCCCCTCGTCTCGCTCGACCTCAACGGCAACCCGCACTCCTCCATCGTCGACCTCGAGCTCACCCAGGTGATGGGCGACAAAATGGCGAAGGTCCTCTCCTGGTACGACAACGAGTGGGGCTTCTCCAACCGCATGGTCGACCTCTGCAAGCTGCTCGCCGCCAAGGGGGCGTAGATGAAGCTCCCGACGCTCGACACGCTCGATCTCGACAATCGCCGCGTGTTCCTCCGCGTGGACTTCAACGTCCCGCTCGAGAACGGCCGCATCACAGATGACACGCGCATCCGCGCCGCGATCCCCACGATCACGGCGCTCCGCGCGAAGGGCTGCAAGCTCGTCATCGCCTCCCACATGGGCCGGCCGAAGGGCGTCGACCCCGCGCTTTCGCTCGAACCCGCCGCGGCCCGCCTCGCCGAGCTCATCAACGGCGAAGTGCTCTTCGCGCACGACATCGTCGGTGACGACGTCGAGCTCCTGTCGAAGGAGCTCACGCCCGGCGGCATGATGATGCTCGAGAACCTCCGCTTCCACCCTGGGGAGAAGGGCGGCGACGAGGCCTTCGCGCAGCAGCTCGCGCGGCTCGGCGAGGTGTACATCAACGACGCCTTCGGGGCGATGCACCGCGGGGAGACCTCCATCGCCGCGGTCGTCAACTACTTCGACACCGCGGGCGTCGGCCTGCTCGTGCAGAAGGAGCTCGACGCGCTCGGGCGGTGCCTGTCCGGCGCCGCACGCCCGTACGTCGCCATCCTCGGCGGCGCGAAGGTGTCCGACAAGATCGCCGTCATCGAGTCGCTCGCCCACCGTGTCGACCACCTGCTGATCGGCGGCGCGATGGCGTACACCTTCCTCAAGGCGCAGGGCTACTCCGTCGGCGCCTCCCGCGTCGAAGGCGACAAGCTCATCCTCGCCCAGCGGCTCCTCGAACGCTGCGCGGAACGCGGCGTCACGGTGCACCTCCCCCTCGATCACGTCGTCAACACCTCGCTCGAGAGCACGGCGCCGCCCCGCATCGTCGACGTCTTCGCGGAAGGCGACATGGGCCTGGACATCGGCCCGGCCACGGTTGTGCGCTACGCCGAGGTCATCGCGCAGGCGAAGACCGTCTTCTGGAACGGCCCGATGGGCGTGTTCGAGCGCGATTCCTACGCGGCCGGGACGCTCGGCGTCGCCGAAGCGTGCGCGGCGTGCTCCGGGTACACGGTCGTCGGTGGCGGCGATTCGGCCGCGGCGGCGGAGAAGTTCGGCCTCGCCGAGAAGTTCTCCCACGTCTCCACGGGCGGCGGCGCCTCGCTCGAGTTCCTCGAAGGCAAGGAGCTCCCGGGCCTCAAGGCGATCCGCGCGCGGAGCCGCACGTGAGCCGCCGGCCCTTCATCGCCGGCAACTGGAAGATGCACAAGACGCCGGCCGAGGCCGACACGCTGGCCGAGGCCCTCAAGCGCGTGCTCGTGGGCCAGGCGCAGGTGGATGTCGCGGTTGCGCCGCCCTTCCTCGCAATCCCGGCGGTCGTGGCGCGCTTCAAACACAGCGGCCTCCACGTCGCGGCGCAGAACGTGCACGCCGAAGCATCGGGCGCCTTCACGGGGGAGATCTCCGCCGAGATGCTCCGCGCAGCCGGGGTCACCTACTGCCTCGTGGGCCACTCGGAGCGTCGCCAGATCTTCGGCGAGACGGACGCCGAAGCCGAGAAGAAGGTGCACGCCGCCCTCCGCGCCGGCCTCCTCCCGATCCTCTGCGTGGGCGAAACCCTCGCGGAGCGCGAGGCGGGGCAGGCCGAACTCGTCGTGCGGCGGCAGCTCGCGGCCGCGCTCGGGCGCCTCTCCGCGGATCAGCTCCCGTCGGTCACCCTCGCCTACGAGCCCGTGTGGGCCATCGGGACGGGCAAGGTCGCGTCGCCCGCCCAGGCGCAAGAGATGCACGCCACCATCCGGGAGTGGCTCGCCGAGCGCTACCCGGCGTTCGTGCCCCGCTCTGTACGCGTCCTGTACGGCGGGTCGGTCAAGGCGAGCAACGCCGCCGGGCTCCTCTCCCAGCCGGACATCGACGGCGCGCTCGTCGGCGGCGCCTCCCTCGTCGCGGAAGAGTTCCTGGGCATCATCGCGGGGGCGCAGGCCGCCGCCAAGTAATCGGTGAATCGGATCGGCGAACCGTCGATCCTGGCAACTCGCCCACCGCCGCGATAGCGCGGGGGGCTCGGAAGGTACATGTACGTCTTCGTCGTCACCCTGCATGTCATCCTGTGCCTCTTCCTGGTGCTCATCATCCTGATGCAGCCGGGTAAGGGCGGGGACGTTTCGTCCGCCTTCGGAGGCGGGTCTTCCTCGCAGCTCTTCGGTGCGGCGGGTCCCGGCAACTTCCTCACGCGGGGCACCGGCCTCATCGCCGCGCTGTTCATGGTCACGAGCATCTCGCTCGCGCTCTACAGCGGCACGCCCACCACCAGCGGCGACGAAGAAGAGATCGAGCGCATTCTTCAGGAAGGCGAGGAAGGCTCGGGCTTCGGCACCACGGCTCCGGCCCCGGCCGCTCCCGCAGCGGCTCCCGAGGTCGTTCCGGCCGCTCCCGCACCGGCCGCTGCGCCTGGGGCTCCGGTGCCCCCGGTCGCCCCTGCCCCCGAAGGCGGGGCACCCGCCGGGAGCCCCCCGTAAGAAACACACCGTGGGCCTTGCGTGCCCAACGGTGATTGAGTAGATGGCTGTGCGCGCGCGGATGGCGGAATGGTAGACGCGCAAGTTTGAGGTGCTTGTGGCCGAAAGGCTGTGGGGGTTCAAGTCCCCCTCCGCGCACCAACCTCACCAAAGGCCGCAGGGTACTCCCCTGCGGCCTTTGTGCTTTTGCGCTCGACAGCATCTACGTGTTCTTGGGGCGGGGGGTGCCCCCCCGCAACGCCCCCCGAAGGCACGCCTCGGGCACGCGCACGCCAGGGCTCACGTAGCCACGTACACGTGCGAACACGGCGTGCGGGTTCGGCCCGCCCCCGAACGTCAGCCGAGCGCGGCGCGGGCCTTGCGGTGCTCGCAGCTCTCGGGCGCGGCACAGCTCCCGTAGATCTCGTGGCGGTGGCTCTCCACGCGCAGACCGCGCTCGCGGGCGATGTCCGACTGCCGCTGCTCGATGAGCGGGTCTTCGAACTCGAAGATCATTCCGCAAACGGTGCAGATCAGGTGGTCGTGGTGCTCGTCGTCGATCACGGGCTCGTAGCGGGTCTGTCCGTCCTTGAAGTGCCGCTCGTGGGCAACGCCGGCTTCCACGAAGAGCTTCATCGTCCGGTACACCGTCGCGTACCCCACCCCGGCCATGCGCTCCTGCACGCGGCCGAGGAGATCGTCTACCGAAACGTGCCCGCCGGCCAGGAAGAACGCGCCGAGGATCTCGTCCCGCTGGCGGGTGTGCTTCAGCCCACGCTCCCGCATGAAGGCATCCAGGCGTCGTTGCGCTTCGTCGACCGCGGGGTTCATGTGCCCACCTACCGCGTCCGCACCCGATCGGGCCACCTGTGGGCCGCTCTCCGGATGACCAGGGCGCGCCGTGCCCCGCTCGACGAACCAGCGGCCACGACGACCTCGTTGATCAGCAGACCGGAGAGGTAGTTCCCCCCCCATAGGGGCGCCGGGAAAACCCGCGCGGCCGCGGAACCTGCCAGCGATTTGAGACACAGGTGCGCTCACTCTCGCTGACTCGTGGGTGACGGCTCGTGGCCGGGCGTGCCGGCCGCGGCCACCGCGTCGTCCTGCGGCGTCTCGAGGGCCGCGGCCTGGCCGGTGGGACGGTTAATCAAGAGCTCTGCGGGAGCCGCGCGACGACGGGCGGTCCACGGGCGAGCCGCTCGGGATAGGCGGCGCAGGCAGCGTCGAGCGCGACCTGGCGAGCGGCCACAACCTCGTCCACGCGCCCCTCGTGGACGGTCGACGGCGTCAGCATCGCGATCCCGCTGTGGTGGTGTTCGTCGTTGTACCGGGCGAAGAACAGGCGGAAGAACGTTCGTCCTTCCTCGACGGACGCGAAGCTGCCTGGGAAGAACGGGCAGTACTTCATCGTGTTGAACTGCGCCTCCGAAAACGCGTTGTCGTTCGAGGTACGCGGCCGGCTGTGCGACTCGACGAAGCCCAGGTCGTCGAGGAGCTCCGCGACCGTCTTGCTCCGCATCGAGGTGCCCCGAACGCTGCGCAGGGTCACGCTGCCGGGCAGGACGCGCTCGTTCTCGTGGGTTTCTCGGATGAACTGCTCGGCCAGGGCGGCCGTCTCGGTCGTCGCCAGTCACTAGCCCCAGCCTTGCGGCTGTAGACATCGAAGATGACGCAGAGGTAAAGCCAGACGCGCCGATCGGGGCCTCGCATCTGAGTGAGGTCCCAGCACCAGACCTGGTTGGGACCTTTCGCGACGCGCTCCGACCGCGCATACACCGGGTGGCGACGCACGTTGCGTCGCTCCCGCACCGCTCGCTCTCCGCGAAGGATGCGGTACATCGCCGACTCGGACGCGATGTGGACGCCCTTGTCGAGGAGGGTGGCCTAGACCTCGCCGGGGCTCGCGTCGACGAAGCGCGGGTCGTAGAGGACGCGCAGCACGTTCGCCGGCTCGGCAGCCGACAGCGCCCGCCGGCTCTGGCGGCTCGCGACGACGAGCAGCGGACGGCGTCGCCGGTGCAACGTGGCCCGCGACACGCTTAGCGCGCCGCACGCAGGCCTCACGCCGACCTCGGGTGCGATCTCGACTGCGGCTTTCATCCGGTGTGCTCGCTCGACGGGGGAGGCCAGCGAGGCCAGCACCTCCGCCAGTCTTTTGGGCCTCGATGATGATCGGCGAGCGCCGGAGCTTCTCTTCGAGGGCCGCGTTTTCACGGCGAAGCCGCGCGATCTCGTTCTCGGCGCCCCGAGCGAGCTGGCCCTTCGGCGGACAGCCGGTATTCTTCGGCGCGAGGACGTGGAGGCCATCCTTCGCACGACGGCGTCTCCAGTCCACGAGGTGAGACGAGTACAGCCCCTCCCGGCGCAGGATGGCTCCAATGGCGCACGGCCGCTTGGCGGCGTCGCACTCGGCGAGGACGGCGGCCCGGTATTCACCGGTGAAGCTACGCCTTCGCGGCAAGGCGGCTTCCAGGTCAGCCGGCTGGGGGGTGGCGGTCGCGGCCTTCGACAGGGTGCGTTCGTCCCTGACTCGGCTCAGGAGTTTCCGGGGGTGCCAGTTACGCATGTTGAAATGCAGGGCCAGGCGTTGGCCGACCACAAAACGAAACGTGGCCCGCTCCAGGTCGGAGCGAGCCACCGTTCGGCGCCTACGCGCATGCGGCCACGACACCGCGGCCCTCAGCCGCGGCAGGGCCGCACCGTCGGTCAAGCCGAGGGCTGGGCCTCGGAGGACTCGGCGCCCGCGGACGGGTACGCTTCCGTGACGAGCTCGAGCAGGTTCATCGCAGCCTGGTCGCCGGGGCGACGCCCGACCTTCAGGATACGGGTGTATCCGCCGGGCCGGTTCTCGTAGAGCGTGGAGTACTCCGTGAACAGGCGAGTGAGCACGTCGCGATCGGTGATCCACCGACGAGCGAGCCGGATCGCGTGGACGCGGTCGGCCTGAGCCTTGCGGAGTTCCTCCCCTTCGAGGCCGGCGAGCTTCGAAGGGGTGACCCGCTTGGCGAGCGTGATCAGCTTGTCGGCGACACGGCGCACTTCCTTGGCCTTCGCCTCGGTGGTACGCACGCGACCGTGCTGCATAAGGGACGTGACCATGTTGCCGAACATGGCGTTACGGTGGGCCGAATAGATGCTGAGCTTACGGCCGGCCTTGAGGTGACGCATGGTGTACTCCGAACGGAGACGCGGCTAGCCGCGGCTCTTCGGGAAGTTGTGGAGCTTCATGCCGAGCGAGAGACCAAGCTCGGAGAGGATTTCCTTGATCTCGTTGAGGGACTTGCGACCGAAGTTCTTGGTCTTCAGCATTTCCGCTTCAGTCTTCTCGACGAGCTGCCAGATGAACTCGATACCCGCGTTCTGCAGACAGTTCGCAGAACGGACGGAGAGGTCGAGCTCATCAACGCGCTTGAACAGCGACTCGTTGAACGTCTCGGTCTGCGCGCGCTCTTCACCCGCGGAGGGCTCGTCGACCTCCATGAAGTTGATGAAGATCTGGAGCTGCTCCTTCATGATCTTCGCGGCGAAGGCAACCGAGTCCTCGGGAGAGACGCTCCCGTTGGTCCAAACCTCGAGCGTGAGCTTGTCGAAGTCCGTGCGCTGACCGACGCGGGCGTTGGTCACCGTGTACTTCACGCGCCGGATCGGGGAGTGAATCGCGTCGATGGGAATGGTCCCGATCGGCGTTTCGTCATTCTTGTTACGATCGGCAGGCACGTAGCCCTTGCCCATCGCGATCCGCATCTCCATGTGGAGACGACCAGCGCCGGTGATCGTCGCGATGGCATGGTCCGGATTGAGGACCTCCGCCGCGCCGTCGAAACGCATGTCGCCCGCGGTCACAACGCGCGTCTGCCCGGGGGTACCTTCAACGTCGATCTCGGCGTTGAAGCCATCCGTACGGTCCGTACGGACCAGGATGCCCTTCACGTTGAGGATGATGTCGGTCACATCCTCGATCACGCCCGGAATGGACGAGAACTCGTGGAGCACGCCGTCGATCTTCACCGACGTAATGGCCGCGCCCTGGAGCGAGGACAGGAGGATGCGGCGAAGCGCATTGCCGAGCGTGATGCCGAAACCGCGCTCGAGAGGCTTCACGACGAACTTGCCGTAGGTCTCCCCCGACTTCCCGTCGCGTTCGATGCGCTTCGGCTTGATGAGACTGCGCCAATTGGTAAAGACGTGTTCCATTAGTTGCTCCTGTTCGGGCTTCTCTCGCCGCCGACCGCGCGGCGATCATCACCCGTTCAGACCTCTCCGCGCCGATACGACGTGGCTGGCCAGGGCCAAAGGAGAGGCGAAGAAGGCCGGGCTCGCGCCCGGCCGGGAACCATCAGACGCGGCGCCGCTTCGGAGGGCGGCAGCCGTTGTGCGGGATGGGAGTCACATCCGTGATCATCGTGACCTTGAGGCCGGCGTTCTGAATCGCGCGGAGCGCGGATTCACGACCAGCACCAGGGCCCTTGATGACGACGCCCGCGGACTTCATGCCGTGCTCCATCGCCTTACGCGCGGCGTCTTCCGCCACGAGCTGCGCCGCGAACGGCGTGCTCTTGCGGGAGCCCTTGAAGCCCTTCACGCCGGCCGTCGACCAGGCCACGGTGTTCCCCGCGGGGTCGGTGACGGTGACGATCGTGTTGTTGAACGTCGACTGAATGTGAACCATGCCGTGGGGCACGTTCTTCTTGACGCGCTTCGGGCCCTTCTTCTTGCCGGCCGAGGCAGTTGCGGTAGCCATGTGCGTTCCTCCCCGCTACTTCTTCTTGGCGACGACGCGACGGGGGCCCTTACGGGTACGCGCGTTGGTGTGGGTGCGTTGACCGCGGACCGGCAGGCCGCGCTTGTGGCGCGAACCGCGGTAGGTGCCGAGGTCGATCAGACGCTTGATGTTCATCGCGACTTCCTTGCGGAGCTCGCCCTCCACCCGGTACTCGCGCTGAATCACGTCGCGGATGCGCGCGATGTCGACCTCGGAGAGGTCCTGCGTGCGGATCGACGCGTCGACCTGAGCCTTCGCCAGGATATCGACCGCGTTCTTGCGTCCGATGCCGTAGATGTAGCCGAGCGCGATGTCGATGCGCTTGTTGCGCGGGAGATCGACGCCTTCAATGCGTGCCATGCGCTCTCCTTAGCCCTGACGCTGCTTGTGCTTCTGGGTGACGCAGATCACGCGGACCACGCCGCGACGGCGGATCACGGTGCACTTGTCGCAGATGACCTTCACAGAGGCCTTGACCTTCACTTTAGACTCCTCGCCGGCGTGAGCCGGTTCAACGGATCGGGGAAACGGGATCGAGAGCGGTAAGGATCTCGGGTCCCGAGGGGGTGATCGCAACAGTGTGTTCAAAGTGGGCAGCGCGGCCACCGTCGACGGTAACGACGGTCCACTCGTCGCTGAGAATCTTCGTTCGCGGCGACCCGAGAGTGATCATCGGCTCGATCGCGAGCACCATGCCTGTCTTGAGCAGGTAACCGGTGCCGGCCTTGCCGAAGTTCGGTACGCTCGGCTCCTCGTGGAGCCTGCGACCGATCCCGTGACCCACGAACTGGGTCACCACGCCAAAGCCCCTCGACTCGCAGTAGGACTGTACGGCATGACCGATGTCCCCGATCCGATTGCTGACCCTGGCGTGAGCGACGGCGGTATATAGCGAGGTCTCGGCGGCGTCAAGAAGGCGCGCCGTCTCTTCCGGAACTGGAGGAAGGCAAACCGAGAATGCCGAATCCGCGTAGTACCCGCCGTACACGAGTCCGAAGTCGAGAGACACGAGGTCACCCTCTTTCAGCGTACGCTTCGAAGGGATGCCGTGCACCACCTGCTCGTTGATGGACACGCAGATGGTCGCCGGAAACACCGCCTTGCCAACTCGGTAACCCTTGAAGGCGGGCTTTGCGCCCGCGCGCAGTATTGCGTCTTCGGTCATCCGGTCGATGTCGCTGGTGGCCATCCCCACCGCGATCTGTTCACGGAGGTTCGCCACGATCTCGGCCAGCTTGCGCCCAGCCGTGCGCATCACACCGAGCTCCCACGGCTCCTTGATCGGAATCAACGGGAAGCCCCTACGTGAGCGCGAGGGCGGCGAAGATGCGCGTCCGGATCTCGTCCACGGCGCCCGCGCCCTCGATGTCGGTAACCACGGAACCCGCGCGTAGAACTTCGAGCACCGGGGCCGTCTCACGCGCGTACGTCTCGAGTCTCGCCTGAACGACCGCTTCGCGATCGTCGGCTCTTTGGACGACCTCGGCACCGCAGCGCGTACAGGTTCCGTCCGGAGCCGGCGGCGCAGAAACCACATGGTAGGTCGCCCCGCAGGCCACGCACGCTCGACGCCCAGAGAGACGCTGGACGATCACGCCGTCGACCACCTGAAGGTTCAACACGTGATCGATGCGGGCATCGCGCTCCCCGAGCCAGCCGAGCAGCCATAGCGCCTGCGGTACGGAGCGTGGAAACCCGTCGAGGAGCACGCCGGCAAGCGCATCTCCCTCCGAGAGTCGGCTGGCCACGAGATCACAGGTCACCGAATCCGGGACTAACTCGCCGCGATCCATGTAGGACCTCGCCAAGCGTCCGAGCCCAGTTCCCTCCTTGAGGTGCCGCCGAAAGATGTCGCCGGTTGCGACGTGCGGCACGGCAAGAGCATCAGCCAGGTCACGAGCTTGCGTGCCCTTACCGGAGCCGGGCGGCCCGAACAGCAGAACGTTCATCCTGCCTCCTGCGCTCCGGTGCCGAGCAGCATGCGCCGACGGCCTCCCGCGCGGCCTCCGCCGCTCGGCCCCTGAAGCCCGTCATAGTGCCGCGTCAGCAACTGCGCTTCAACCTGCGCAACGGTGTCCAGCGAGACACCGACGACGATGAGCAGGCCGGTGCCACCGAAGTGAAACGGCACGCCGTACTCGGTGATCAAGAGGGTCGGCAGAATACACACCGCCGCGAGGTACAGCGCGCCAGCGCAGGTGAGCCGCGTAAGCAGCCGATCGATGTACTCCGCCGTCTGCTTACCGGGCCGGATACCCGGGATGTAGCCGCCATGCTTCTTGAGGTTGTCCGCCACGTCTACCGGATTGAACATCATCGCGGTGTAGAAGTAGGCAAAGAACACGATCAGGCCAACGTACGTGTAGTTGTACAGCCACTGCCCGGGCGAAAATGCCGCCGTCACCGCCGTAACGGCATCATTCTGCCAAAACGACCCGAGCGTGGCGGGCGCCATGAGCAGCGACGAAGCAAAAATCGGCGGGATTACCCCCGTCGTGTTCACCTTCAGCGGAAGGTGCGTAGTCTGCCCGCCATAAACCCGGCGTCCCACCACGCGCTTCGCGTACTGAATCGGAATGCGACGCTGCCCTCGCTCAATCCAGACAATGAGCCCGATGACAATGAGGACAAGACCGAGCAATAAAGTGAGTTGGAGAAGATTCACTTCGCCGAGTTGAAGCTTCTGGAAGACGTTCATCACGCCCGCAGGCAGCCCCGAAACGATGCCGGCGGTGATGATCAGGCTAGAGCCATTCCCGATCCCCCGTTCGGTGATCTGCTCCCCGATCCACATCACGAAACAGCTACCCGCCGTCATCGTGAGCATAGTCAGAAGCCGGAAATCCCAGCCCGGGTTCAGCACCACGTCTGCGTTCGCCGCCGTCTTCATCTGCTCGAGCGACACGGCGATCGCGAGCGACTGAGCGAGCGCAATCGCGATGGTCGCGTAGCGCGTATACTGCGTAATCTTTCCCCGGCCCTGCTGGCCCTCCTTAGAGAGCCGCTCCAGCGGAGGAAACACCACCGTGAGAAGCTGGATGATGATGCTAGCCGTAATGTACGGCATGATCCCCAGCACAAAGATGCTGAACTGCTCGAGCGCACCACCGCTGAACATGTCGTACAGACCGAACATGGTCTGACGGTTGGCGGTTATGAAATCCGCCAGTGCCTGACGGTCTACGCCAGGCGCGGGCACATGTACGCCCAGCCGGAACACCGCGAGCATGGCGAAGGTGTACAGAATCCGGTTCCGAAGATCCGGCATCGCCATAATCGCAGAAATCCAGCGATTCACGCAGCGTCCCCAGCGGCCGTTCCACCGGCCGCCTCAATCTTTGCACGAGCAGAGGCGCTGAAGCGCGCAGCGCGGACAGTGATCGCGTTCGCGATTTCCCCGTCGCCGAGCACCTTGAGGCCGTCGCGACCGATGCGCGCAATCACGCCAGTGGCTTTGAGCACCTTGGCATCAACAACAGATCCAGCTTCAAAGTCAGCCAATCGGCCGACGTTGACCTCCACGAAGTCCTTAGCGAAGATGTTGTTGAAACCGCGCTTCGGCAAACGACGGCGCAAGGGGACCTGCCCGCCCTCGAAGCCGAGCCGTTTACCGGAACCGGCACGGGCCTGCTGACCCTTCGTACCACGCCCCGCAGTCTTTCCGAGCCCGGAGCCCTGCCCGCGACCAATGCGGGTCCGCGGACGCTGCGCGCCTTCGATGGGGTGGAGATTCGACAGTTCGTTGGCCATGGATTCCTCAGGCGTCCTGCGACGCAACTTCCTCAACCTGAACAAGGTGGAGGACCGACTTAATCATGCCGCGAACCGACGGAGTGTTCTCCAGAACGCGACTACGTCCAATGCGCCGGAGGCCCAAGCCCATGAGGTTGGCCTTCTGCCGATCGGTGGTACCGATCGAACTGCGGTGCAGGGTGACCTTGAGACGGGACATCGTGTGCTCCGATCAGTGCTGGGCGCCCGCGCGGGCGGCCCACACCTTAGCGCCGACGTTGTGGTTTGCAACGATATCTTCGAGAGGCACGCCGCGACGAGCGGCGACCTGCTCGGGAGACTCGAGCTGATAAAGCGCTTCAAGGGTCGCCCGCACCACGTTGTGCGGGTTGGAGCTCCCGAGGCTCTTGGTCAGCACATTGTGGTAACCGGCCGCGTCGAGAATCGACCGCACCACCGGACCAGCGATGACGCCCGTCCCCGGGCTGGCGGGCCGGATGAGCACGCGCCCCGCTCCAAACGCGCCGGTCGTCTCGTGAGGCACGGTACCGTCGATGACGGGCACGTCGGCCATGCTGCCCTTCGCCCGCTCGGTCGCCTTGCGGACAGCCTCGGGAACCTCGTTCGCCTTGCCGTGCCCAACGCCGATCCGACCAGCGCCGTTTCCGACCACTACGAGAGCCGAAAAGCTGAACCGCCGTCCGCCCTTGACTACCTTAGCGACGCGGTTCACGTAGATGGTCTTCTCGATCAGCTGCACTTCCTCTGCAGCCTTACGAGGACGAGTCTTCCTGCTATTCAACTTCGACTCCGTGCGGGAAGGGTACGTCGGCACGAAGCCAAGCACCCCCCTGCAAAGGAAAGGGGATCAGAAATCGAGGCCGGCCTCGCGAGCCGAATCGGCAAGCGCCTGAACGCGACCGTGGTAGAGGAACCCGTTGCGGTCGAACACAACCTGCCCGACCGAAGCCGCTTTGGCCCGCTCGGCAAGCAGCTTGCCGACAGCCTTAGCCGCCTCAATGTTGCCCCGGTGTCCCTCGTGGGAACCGAGGTCTGCACTGAGCGTCGACGCCGCCGCCAGGGTGTTCCCCGTCACGTCGTCCACGATCTGGGCGTACATGTGGGAGTTAGTGCGAAAGATGGTGAGACGCGGACGCTCGGAGGTGCCGAACACCTTCTTGCGGATGCGCTTCTTGCGGCGCTCGCGCGCGTCGCCTGCCGAAGAGTACGCCATGTGGACCTCTACTTCTTGGCCGTCTTGCCGGCCTTGAGCTTAATGTGCTCACCTTCGTTCCGTACGCCCTTGCCCTTGTAGGCGTCGGGTTCACGGAGCGAACGCAGCTTCGCGGCGGTCTCGCCGACCACCTGGCGATCACTGCCCTTGATGGTGAGCTTCGTGCCCTTCTCGACATCAATGGTGATGCCGGGCGGGAACGGGAACTCGATGGTGTGGCTGTAGCCCAGGGAGAGGACAATAGTCTTGCCCTTCACCTCGCTCTTGAAGCCGACGCCCTGGATGTCGAGCTTGCGCTCGAACCCCTTCGTGACGCCCTGCACCATGTTGTTGACCAGAGCCCGCGTGAGACCGTGGTTCGACCGGACCTGCCGGCTCTCGTCCGCACGAAGGACCGTGAGAACGCCAGCGTCCTGGTTCAGGGTAACGCCCGCCGCCATCCGCTGGGACAGCTCGCCCTTGGGACCTTTCACGCGCACAACGCCGTCTTCGACGTTCACGGTGACACCGGCCGGCAGGGTGACGGGAAGCTTTCCGATACGAGACATCTTCAGATTCCTCGCGGTAGGGTCGCTACCAGACGTAGCAGAGAACTTCCCCGCCGACGCCTGCGCTACGCGCCGCCCGGTCGGAGAGGACACCCTGCGGGGTGGTCAAGATGGCGAGCCCGAGCCCGTTACGGACGCGAGGGATCTCATCCTTGCCCACATAGAAGCGGCGGCTCGGAGAGCTCACGCGCTTGAGGCCCTGGATGACGCCCTGCTTGCCGCCATCATACTTGAGGAAGATCTTGATCGTTCCCTTGGCCTCGGCAGGGCTATCGATATAGCCCTCCACGAAGCCCTCGGACTTGAGGATCTTCACGACCTCGAGCTTGAGCTTGGACCGGGGGACGACCACGCTGGCGTGCCGCGCCTGGATGGCGTTCCGGATGCGGGTCAGCAGATCTGCGATCGGATCGGACATGGACATGGGATGCTCCCGGTCTGCCTACCAGCTCGCCTTCATGACCCCCGGAATCTCGCCCTTGAGCGAGAGAGACCGGAAGCAGATGCGGCACATGTTGAACTTGCGGAGGAAGGCACGCGGCCGGCCGCAAAGCGGACAGCGGTTGTGCTTGCGCGAGGCGAACTTGGGATCTCGCTTCGAACGCGCGACTTGCGACTTCTTAGCCACTGAATCCTCCGTTACTGCCGGAACGGGATGCCGATGTTCCGGAGCAGAGCCCGGCCCTCGACATCGTTCGTGGCGGTGGTGACGAACGCGATGTTCATTCCGGTGACCTTCGACACGCGGTCGTAGTTGATCTCCGGAAAGATGATCTGTTCGGTGACGCCCAAGGAGTAGTTCCCGCGGCCATCGAAGGCCTTGGGATTAACTCCGCGGAAGTCGCGAACGCGCGGAAGCGCGATGTTGATGAGTCGATCGAGGAACTCCCACATACGAGCGCCGCGAAGCGTGACGCGCGCACCGATGGGCATCCCCTCACGGAGCTTGAAGTTCGCGATGGACTTACGCGCACGGCGAATTTGCGCCTTCTGACCGGTGATGAGCGAAAGCTCCTCCGCGGCAGTTTCCAGCAGCTTCACGTTTTGCGTTGCCTCCTTGATGGAGGCGTTCAACACAATCTTCTCGAGGCGGGGCACCTGCATAACGTTGGCGTAGCCGAACTCCTTCTGGAGAGCAGGCATCACCGCTGCATGGTAGTGCTTCTTAAGTCGTGTTTCAGCCATGTTTCCCCCTCAGACCGAAGCGCCGGTCTTGCGGTCCACGCGCACCTTGGTGCCCTCGGAGTCGACGGCAAAGCCGACCTTGACGCGGCGGCCTTCGGCGGCGTTCCAGAGAGCGACATTGGATACGTGGATGGCGGCTTCCTTCTCGACAATCGAGCCGGCCTGCTGCCCCTGGGCCTTCACGTGGCGCTTGACCATCGCGACGCCCTCGACCACGACCTTCGAATCGAGCGGCATGACCCGCACGACCTTGCCAATCTTGCCCTTGTGCTTCCCGGCAATGACGACAACGGTGTCGTCGCGCCGGATCTTGAGCTTATTCTTCATCACAACACCTCAGGGGCGAGGGCCACGATCTTCATGTAGGACCGCCCGCGAAGCTCGCGAGCCACGGGTCCGAAGATGCGCGTACCGACGGGCTCGCCCTTGCCGTCGAGCAACACTGCCGAGTTCGTGTCGAACCGAATGTAGCTGCCGTCCGCGCGACGGATCTCCTTGGCGGTGCGAACGATGACGGCCTTGTGCACGTCACCCTTCTTCACCTTGCCGTTGGGAATCGCTTCCTTCACGCTGACGACGATGATGTCGCCCACGGAAGCATACTTTCGCTTGCTGCCACCGAGCACCTTGACGCACTGAACACGCCGGGCCCCGGAGTTGTCGGCAACGTCGAGATGAGACTGCATTTGAATCATGGTCTAGTCCTCGCTGCGCTGTTCAGGACTGCGCCGAAACGCGCTCCACCACCGTCCACCGCTTGTGGCGGGAGAGGGGGCGGCATTCCTCGATGATGACCACGTCGTCGACCTGGCAGGCATTCGCCTCGTCGTGCGCCTGGAACGTCCTCATGCGGGTGACGTACTTCCGGTACTGCTTGTGCTTGACGGTCCGTTCCACCGCGACCACGACCGTCTTGTCCATCTTGTTGGACACGACGCGGCCACGCACCTGACGGCGACGACCAGCAGAGTTCTCGTCGGACATCTCTCACCTATTGGAGACCCGGCTTCCCGGGTTTTGAGGAGAACGCCGCGGGTCTCCACTTCCGTGGACGCCGCGGATGGACACGCCGCGAACGGCGCGTCCAAGAATGAACACCTTCTACTCGGCCGCGTCCCGCTTGTCAAGAATCCCCTTGAGGAAGTCTTCACCAGCACCACCAGCGGCAGCCGCAGCCGCCGAGGGCACGAACGTGCCGCGGTGCTGCGCCCGGAGAGATCCCTTACCCAGGCCACCGGCGCGCTCACGAGCCCCGAGCAGCGTCTGAGCGCGGGCGATGTCCCGACGAATGGTTTTGATCACGCTGGTGTTCTCAAGCTGTCCGAGGCGGTGCCGGAAGGTGTGCCCCAACAGGCTGCGTTCGAGCTCGAGCTCCTTATGAACGAGCTGCTCGTCGCCGAGCGCCGTCAGTTCATCGACTTTCATCCGATCACCTCTTCCCGCTTCACGACGCGGGTGGAAAGGGGAAGCTTGTGGCCGGCGAGACGAAGCGCCTCACGCGCCACCTCTTCCGGCACGCCCTCGAGCTCGTAAAGCACCCGCCCGGGCCGCACCACGGCAACCCAGTACTCAGGAGCGCCCTTGCCGGTACCCATTCGGGTCTCAGCGGCCTTCTTGGTGACGGGCTTATCCGGGAAGACCCGAATCCAGATCTTTCCACCACGCTTCACGTGACGGGTGAGCGCAATACGCGCCGCTTCGATCTGTCGGGAGGTGAGCCAGCCGGCGGTGACCGCCTGGAGGCCGAAATCGCCAAAGCTCACGTCGCCACCGCGGTACGCGAGACCACGGGTGCGGCCCTTTTGGACCTTACGGAACTTGACTCGCTTGGGGGAAAGCATTTGCTACCTCTGCTGCCGCGTTGGGGTCAGAGCGAACGGTCCTCGTCGCCCGGCATGATCTCGCCCTTGAAGATCCAGACCTTGACGCCGATGACGCCGTAGGTGGTCTTCGCTTCGGCAAGGCCGTAGTCGACGTCGGCACGAAGGGTGTGGAGAGGAACTCGCCCCTCACGATACCACTCGGTGCGGCTCATCTCCGCACCTCCAAGACGACCGGCGCACATCACCTTGATGCCCTTCGCGCCGGCCTTCTTCGACTGCTGCATCGCCTTCTTCATCGCGCGGCGGAAGCTGACACGCTTCTCGAGCTGAGCCGCGATGTTCTCGGCCACGAGGAGAGCGTCGGTGTCGACCTTCCGCACTTCCATGACGTTGAGGAACACCTCGGTCTGGACGAGCTTCTGGAGGTCAATGCGCAGCTGGTCGAGTCCACGGGCGCGCTTGTCGATGATCACCCCGGGCTTGGCCGCGTGGATGTACACCTTCGCCTTGTTTGCGGCGCGCTCGATACGGATCTTGCTCACGCCTGCGACGTAGAGCTTCTCCTTGAGGTACCGACGAATCTGGATGTCCTCGTGGAGGAAGCGCTGATAGTCACGCTCCGCGTACCACTTGGACTCCCACGGACGGGTGATGCCGACGCGAAAGCCGACGGGGTTTACCTTCTGTCCCATGGGAACTCCTAACGGACGTCGAGGACGACGGTGATGTGAGCGGTCTTCTTCTGAATCGGGGTAGCCCGCCCCTGCGCGCGCGGCCGGAACCGCCGCAACATCGAGCCCTGGTCCACGAAGATCGTCTTCACGTACAGGTCGTCGATGTCGAGCTCGCGGTTGGCCCGACCGGCCGCGTGTTCGGCGTTGGCCACCGCGGACTCGATGAGCCGCTTGATCATCGGCGCCGTCTTCTTGGGGAGGAAGGAGAGGATCTCCAGGGCCTTGCCCGCATCCTGACCACGCACAAGGTCTGCGACCAGGCGGGCCTTCTGCGGCGAGACTCGGGCGAACCGGAGAATGGCAGTCGATTCCATGGACTTACTCGATGGCGGCCCGTTTCCTCACGGGTCAGGGCCTGCCGGTAACGGGTTCAGCGGACCTTGGTCTTCCGGTCCGCGGCGTGCCCGAAGAACGTCCGCGTGGCCGCGAACTCTCCGAACTTGTGGCCGACCATGTTCTCCGAGACGTAAACCGGGACGAACTTCTTCCCGTTGTGCACGGCGAAGGTCAACCCGATGAAGTCCGGGATCACGGTCGAACGCCGGCTCCAGGTCTTGATGACCCGGCCGCCGCCGCTCTTGGCCGCGGCGGCCTTGGCGATGAGGTACTGGTCCACGAACGGACCTTTCTTTACGGAACGCGCCATGGCTTCTCCCTACTTCTCACGCCGCTTGACAATGAACCGGCCCGACGGCTTCTTCCGGGACCGCGTCTTGTAGCCCTTGGTCGGCTTGCCCCACGGAGTGACCGGGTGGCGTCCGCCCTTCGTACGACCTTCACCGCCACCGTGCGGGTGGTCGATCGGGTTCATCGCCGTGCCGCGCACGTACGGGCGGAACCCGAGCCAGCGCGCGCGCCCAGCCTTGCCGAGCTGCTCGTTCTCGTGCTCAAGGTTGCCGACCTGACCGACGGTCGCGCGGCACTCCGACAGAACATTGCGAAGCTCGCCGGACGGGAGGCGGAGAAGTACGTACTTCCCTTCCTTCGCCATCACCTGCGCGAAGCAACCAGCGGAGCGGCAGATCTGGCCACCGCGGCCAACCTTGAGCTCAACGTTGTGCACGAAGGTGCCGAGAGGGATCGCCACCAGCCGAAGCGAGTTGCCCGGCTTGATGTCCGCCGAATCACTGGCAACGACGGTATCGCCAACACCGAGCCCCACCGGGGCGAGGACGTAGCGCTTCTCGCCGTCCGTGTAGGCCACCAGCGCGATGCGCGCCGTCCGGTTCGGATCGTACTCGATCGTCGTCACCTTGCCCGGAACTTCCAGCTTGTCACGGCGGAAATCAATGAGCCGGTAGCGGCGCTTGTGACCGCCCCCCATTCGGCGAGCCGTCATCCGGCCGCGGTTGTTGCGGCCGCCCGTGCGCCGAAGCGGAGCGGTGAGCGAGCGCTCGGGCCGGTCCGTCGTCACCTCAGCGAAATCCGCCGTGACGAGGAATCGGCGGCCCGGCGTATTGGCGCTGTAGCGCTTGGTACCCATCTCAGGCCTCGAAGAAGTTGAGGGTGTGGCCAGACGCGAGCTTCACGTAGGCCTTTTTCCAGTTCGCCCGCTTCCCGTAGAAACGCCCGAACCGCTTGAACTTGCCGCGAACCCGCACGGTGCGCACGTCTTCGACCTTCACATTGAAGAATCGCTCGATCGCGTGCTTGATCTCGTGCTTGTTTGCGGTCTCGCCAACTTCGAACACGTACGTGTTCTCGCTGGCTTCGCAGGCGGCACCCTTCTCGGTAACGAGGGGGCGGAGGATGATGTCGTGGAGCTCAGCCATGGCTCACCTCGTCAGGCGCTCGACGATCGGGGCGATCGCCGGGGCGGTGAGAGCGATGTTGCGGTGCCGGAGGATGTCGTAGACATTCAGACCGGCGACAGGAAGGACCGTGATGCCCGGAATGTTGCGGGACGCAAGGCGCACGGCCTGGTCATCCTGGGCAACCACGAGCAGCAGACTCTCGAAGCCGAAGGACTTCAGGAAGCTGCGGAAGTGCTTCGTCTTGATTTCAGGCATCGCCACCTGGTCAAGAACGAAGAGAGCCTGCTCGCCGAGGCGGCGAGACAGCGCGCTCCGGAGCGCGGCGCGGCGCACCTTCTTTGGAAGCATGAAGGAGTGGCTGCGCGGATGCGGACCGAACACCACACCACCGCCACGCCAGTGAGGGGCGCGGGACGAGCCCTGGCGGGCGCGGCCGGTGCCCTTCTGGCGCCACGGCTTCTTTCCGCCGCCCGCGACCATGGCGCGCTGCTTGGTAGCATGCGTGCCCGAGCGCCGTGCGGCGAGCTGGTGACGAACCACGATGTGGAAGAGATGCTCCTTCACGTCCGCGGCGAACACGCGCTCATCAAGGTCGACCGAGCCGACCTTTTCGCGCGAAGAATTGTACAGATCAACGACAGGCATTTTGCCTCCTCTTCCGTCGAGATGCAGCCTAAGAGAGCTTGATCTCGACGTGGACTCCGGCCGAAAGATCCAGCTTCATGAGAGCGTCAACCGTGGCCTGGGTAGGCTCAAGGATGTCGAGCAGCCGGTGGTGGGTGCGGCGTTCGAACTGCTCGCGCGACTTCTTGTCAACGTGAGGTCCGCGAAGAACGGTCCAGCGGCTGATCGTAGTCGGCAGCGGGAACGGGCCACGGATGCTCACGCCCGTACGGCGGGCGGTATCGACGATCTCGCGTGCCGACTTGTCGAGCAGCTTGTGATCGTACGCCTTGAGGCGAATGCGGATCTTGTTGGTGGAGGCCATTTGGTCTTCCTTACTTGATGATCTCGGAGACGACACCCGCACCGACGGTGCGGCCACCCTCGCGGATGGCGAAGCGGAGCGCGCGCTCAATGGCGATCGGCGTGATGAGCTCGATCTCCATCTCGACGCGGTCACCCGGCATCACCATCTCGACGCCTTCCTTCAGCTTGATCAGCCCCGTCACGTCCGTCGTGCGGAAGTAGA
>CAXNIN010000014.1:0-25209 GCA_964202365.1 Myxococcota bacterium
AGTGGATTCGCAACGGTCGCGGCCTCGTGATCGGTACGCCCGCCGCCGTCCGCACGGTCGTGCAGCAGCAGGTGCAGGCCGCGAGCCGCTCCGTGGGGTCCGACACGATCATCCTCGACACCGCGCACGCCTCCGTGCTCGACCTCGTCGTGGCCGGCCTCGCGCTCCCCGCGGTGCCGCTCTCGGAGGTGGTGGCCGGCTACAGCTACGACCTCGCGCCCGACGGCCGGTGGCTCAACCACAGCGAGCGCGCGCTCGTCCGGGTGGACGTCTCCACGGCCGGCGCCACCGTCGCCGCGCTCGCCCCCGGCGTCACCATCAACCACCAGCCCGCCGCCATCGCCGCGCCGGTGATGCTGATGGCGGACACCACCGTGCAGACCCCGGCGGGAACGCTTCGGTTCGTCGCGCTCGGCGGCCAGGAGGGCTACATCGGGGCCCTCGTCGGCGACTCGCAGGTGCGCCTCGGGGTCGGCGCCGGGCAGCAGGTCGAGTTCGGGCGCGAGCCGAACCACCCCGGCCTCCTCCTGCCGGACAGGAACACCCAGGAGAACATCCGCTGGCTCGCGGGCGCCCGCGCCACGCGGGCTCGTGAGCGCGGGTTCACCCTCGACAAGGTGCTCACCGGCCGTCACCACGCGGCGCTGCAGGCGACGCTCCGTAGCATCGACGTTATCCCGCTGCACGAAACGTGCGCCACCTACCTCGTGAACAGCCAGCACCAGGTGACGCGCCTCGCCGGCACCACACCCGCGAGCGTCGGAGACATCCTCCTGCTCGGCACGATGGTGATCGCCATGCGCGAGCCCGCCTTCTAGCGGGCTGCGTCGGCAGCGCGAGCTGCACGGCGTCGTATCCCGGGGGGCGTTGCGGGGGGCGGCCCAGCCCCCTGCACGGGGACGCGCGCGCAGCGCGCGGCCCCTACCCCGTCGCGGCGACCGTCATCTCGGACAACGCGTCCGACGCGCGCACGGGCCACGTCGCCGGCCGCTCGACGTCTCGAACCGCCGCGGGGAAGGCCTGCAGTTGCGTCGCGCGGTGCTGTCGGGACTGCGCCAGCGACGGCTCGGCTTCCACGCGCTCACCCCCGCGCAGGACGCATCGCAGCAAGGGAACGGCGCCGAGGCGTTCCTGGCCCCACACCTCGTGCTCCAAGCAGAGAACGTCGTGATCGGGGTGGCGACAGATCTGCTTGCGCCCGGGGTACGGCGCGCTCCCCTCGCGGAGCACCGGCGTGGCCCGCGCGCCGCGCATCATCTCGGCGATGCGGAAGGCCACGCGCATCCCCTGGTCGCTCGCGGCGGCGAGCGCGCGGCCAACGGCGAACAGTTGGACAGGCGCGCCGGCGTCCACGAGGCGCCGAATGCGCATTTCGTCGAGGGAGCCCGAGCCGAGGATGCGGACGTGGCGCATCCCGTTCGCGTCGAGCGCGGCGCGGACCGTGCGGGACACCCGATCGAGGTCCTCGTGATCGATGCGGACGGTCCGGACTTCCTTGCGAAAGGGCAGGAAGCGCTTCACCCCGTCGACGGGGTCGTCGTCGGGCAGCGCGAGGTGAGCGAGACCCGAAAAATGGAGCCGGAAAGCGTCGTAGGCGAGGCGGTCGTCGCCGTATGCGGCCAGGAACGTGTCCGCCATCGTGACCATCGGCGGGATACCGAGGTGCAACGCCGCGAGCGCGTTGGTGGTCGCGGACACCCCACCAACGTACGCTGCGCGGGCCGCGAGCAGGGCGGCCTCTGGCCCGGCGCACCGGCGGCTCCCGAAGTCGAGCACGGCGTGGCCCTTCGCGACATCGACCATGCGCGCGGCGCGCGTCGCGATGGCGGTTGCCGCGCTGACAATCTGGATGGCCTTCGTCTCGAGCAACGTGCACGCGCCGAGCGGGGCGGTAATGCGGACGATGGGCTCGCCCGGAAACACCACGGTGCCCTCCGGCACCGCCCACACATCGCCCCGGAAACGGAAGCGGCGGAGCCAGTCGAAGTAGGACGGCGACACGTTCGCGAAGCGGGGCTCCTGGCGAAGGAGCTCGACTTCCGCCTCGGAGAAGGAGAAGGCGGCGAGGTGATCGAGGAGCGTCCCGAGGCCGGCGGCGACGAGGTAGCCGTGGCCGTCGGGCAGCGCGCGCGCGTAGAGGTCGAAGGTGGCGTCGCCCCAGAGGCCGTCGGCGTGGTAAACGGCGGCCAGCACGAACTGGTAGAACTCGGCCTGTAGCGCGAGGTGGCCCGGCATGAAGAGTGGGCGTTCCATCCCCGATCCCTATCGCGGTCCCGCGCCGCTCGCGGTGAATGCCTACAGCGAGAAGTGGCTTCGGCAGGGATTTTCGTGGGTTTACCCCAACGAGATCACGTCCGGCCGCGCGCGCCCGGGCGAGACCGTCCGCCTCGTCGGGCCCGCCAACACGTCGCTCGGCACCGCCATCGCGGACGACGGCTGGATCGCCGCCCGCCGATTCCGCTCGGACGACGGCCCCATCGACGCCGCGCTCCTCCGCGCGCGGATCGACGCCGCCCACGCGCTCCGGCAGGGCGTGCTCCCGCCAGACACGACGGCGTGGCGCCTCGTCAACGCCGAGAACGACGATTTGCCCGGCGTCCGCGTCGACGTGTGGGGAACCCAGGTCGTCGTGACGCTCGACTCCCCGTCGCTCGAGCCCCTGCTCGACGCGATCGCCGACGCCGTCGAGGCTCTCCTGGCGCCGAGCGCGGTCCTGCTCGCCTGGCGCCCGGACCCGCGCGAGAAGGAGCGGCCGACCCCGCCGCCGCGCACGCTCCGAGGAACCCCCGCCACCGAAGAGCGGGTGCTCGAACGCGGCGTCGCCTTCCTCGTGCGGCCGGGGGCCGGTAAGGACGTCGGGCTGTTTCCGGACATGCGCGACAACCGCGCGTGGCTCGCGCCGCACTGGGCGGGCCGGTCGCTCCTGAACCTGTTCGCGCACACCGGAGCGTTCTCGGTGGCGGCGGCCGCCGGCGGGGGCGAGACCGTCACGGTCGACCTCTCGCCCAACTATCTGGAGCGCGCGGGCGCGAACTTCGCCGCGAACGGGCTCCCGGCGGGCGAGCTGCTCGCGGAGGACTCGTTCAAGGCGCTTGACCGGTTTCGACGCCAGGGCCGCCGCTTCGACCGCGTGCTCCTCGACCCGCCCGGGCACTCCCACAGCAAGGACGGCACGTGGTCCGGCGAGCAGGACTACGTGCGACTCGTGGCCGCGGCGCTGCGCGTGCTTCCGCCGGGCGGCTGGTTGATCGCAGCGTCGAACCTCGGCTCCGTGAGCCCGCACCGCTTCCAGGGCATGCTCGTGAACGGCTCGCGCAAGGCGGAGCGGACGCTGAGGATGATCCACGACGGCTCCCAGCCGCCCGACTTTCCCGCCGCCCTTCACTTTCCCGAGGGCAGGTACCTGAAGTTCGTGGTGTGCGTCGCCGATTGACTCCGCGGGCCCCCGTCGGGGCCCGCGGCACGCGTCACCGCGCCGAACCACGGTCACACGCGGGGAAACCCGTCCGCCCGCCGCCTTGTTTACGGCGCGCGGTTCTGGTAGGGAACGCCGTGCCGCACCTTCACACGTCGGAGCCAGAACCCTCGCCGATCCCCGACGCGTGGTTCCGCTCGCTGTTCGCCGGCGCCCCCACCCCGATGGCGGTGCTGCATCCGCAGCGCGGGTTCGTCCTCGTAAACCGGGCGTTCGCCCTGTTCCTCGGGAGGACAGAGGCCGAGCTACGCGGCATGCGGCCCGTCGACGTGACCCACCCGGAGGACGCCGCGCTCACGACGCAGGGCGGCGCCCGGCTCCGCGCGGGCGCCCCCTTGGACCTCGAGAAGCGGTACATCCGCCCCGACGGCACGGTCGTTTGGGGGCGCGTCACCGGCACGCCGTGCACCGGCCCGGACGGAACGCCCTCTTTTCTCCTCTCGATCGAAGACCTCTCCGCGCGCAAGGCCACCGAGGCCAAGCTCCGCGACCGGGAGCGCGAGCTCGGCGGGTTCTTCGACGAGGCCCCGTTCGGCATGGCCGTCAACGCGCCCGACGGACGCTTCATCAAGGTGAACCCCGCGTTGTGCGAGCTCGTCGGGTACGGGCGGGAAGAGCTGCTCACCCTCCGCTGGATCGATCTGGTGCACCCGCTCGACCGCGACGCGTCTCGGGCGAACCTCGCCCGCCAGAACGCGGACGACGCCTGGGAGCGCGACGTTGTACGCCGACTCGTGACCGGCGAAGGCCACACGGTCTGGCTGCGCTGCAAGGCGCACGTCGTCTGCGGCGACGACGGCACGCCGAGCTACTGCGTCGGACAGTTGATCGACCTCACCCCCGCGCGTGTACAAGAGGAGGAACGCCGACTGTTAGAGGACCACCTCCTGCGCTCCCAGCGCACGGAGACGATGGGGCGCATCGCGGGCGGGCTCGTCCACGACTTCAACAACATGCTCGCGGTCATCCTGAACGTCGCGGAGATCGCGCGGATTCGCGCCACGGAGCCCCGCGGGCGCGAGTACGCCGAGCAGATCCACTCCGCCGCCACGCGGGCCGCGGCGCTCTCTCGGCGGCTCATGTCGTTCGGACGCCCCGACACGTTGGGGCCCGAGCCCATCGCGCTCAACGCGCTGCTCGGCGAGAGCCGGCACATCGTGCAGCGTGTCATCGGCGAAGACATCAGCCTGACCCTCGATCTCGCGCCGGACCTCCCGCCGGTCCGCGCGGTGCGGTCGAACCTCGAGCAGGCGCTGTTCAACCTGTTCGTCAACGCGCGCGACGCCATGCCCACGGGCGGGGCGCTGGTCATCCGCACGCGGCACGTGCCCGTCGGCGATCCCGGCGCGTCGGACCTCCCCGCCGTCACCCAGCCGCTCGTTCTCGTCGAGGTGGCGGACACCGGCACGGGCATCCCGAGCGGCGCAATCCCGCATCTCTTCGAGCCCTTCTTCACCACGAAAGAGCCGGGCCGCGGCACCGGCCTCGGGCTCTCGATCGTGCAGCACGTCGTCTCCGAGGCCGGCGGGAGCGTCCGGCTCCACACCCGCGAGGGTGAAGGCACCGTGTTCACCGTGCTGCTTCCCGGCGTGACGCACGAACACACGGAACACCCGACTTCGCTCGCCGCCTCGGCGCATCGGGGACGGGGCGAGCGGGTGTTGGTCGTCGAGGACGAAGGCAGCCTCCTCGATCTCGCCGTGCAGCTCCTCGCGGAAAACGGCTACGTGCCGCTCCCCGCCCCGGGCGCGCAGACCGCCATCGAGCTCGCGCGCCAGATACACGGCCGCATCGATTTGTTGCTCACCGACGTCGTGATGCCCGGAATGTCGGGACCGCGGCTCGCCGCGGCGCTGCGCGTCTCGCACCCCGAGGCGCGCGTCCTGCTGATGTCCGGCCACCCTGACGAACGTCTCGGCGGTCACGCCGCGACCGAAGCGCGCGTCCTCCGAAAACCGTTCTCTGCCGACGATCTCCTCTCCGCCGTTCGCGGCGCGCTCGATGCGAGGCCGCTGTAGATGCCGCGTACGGTCTCTCGCATCGCGCTCGGCACCCGCGGCGCGGACCTCACCGTCATCACGATCGCCGCCCCGGCCGAGCGCCGGCCGCCCGGGAAGGGCCCGGTTGTCGTCGTGACGGCAAACATCCACGGTGACGAGTGCAACGGCGTCGGGGTGGTGCTCGAGCTGTTGCCGATCCTCGAGGCCGGGCTCCTCCAGGGTGCGGTCCACCTCTACCCCACGCTCAACCCCGAGGGCCTGGAGCGACGGTCCCGAAAGGTGCCGGAGGACGACCAGGATCTCAACCGCCTGTTCCCCGGCGACGCGGCGGGCAGCCCCGCGGAGCGCCTCGCGCACGCCGTCTGGGCCGACATCAGCGCGCGGCACCCCGACCTCGTCGTCGACCTCCACACGGACGCCCCGGCCTCGATCCCGTACGCCCTGCTCGACCGCGCCACGGGGCTCCGGCACGCGGTTCGGGGTCCGCTCGAGGCCTCGGCGCGTCGCATCGCGGAGGCGACCGGCCTCACCGTGCTCCACGAGTACCCCGAGGACCGTTACGCACGGTATCGCCTCGATCGCTCCCTCACCGGCGCCGTCCTCAACCGCCTCCAGGTGCCGGCCGTCACCATCGAGGCGGGGCCCAGGCTCTACCTCGACCCCGCGTCGGTCACGAGCTCCGCCACGGCCGTGCTCGGCATGCTCCACGCGCTCGGAATGGTGGCCGACCCCGCGCCGCCGCACCCCACCCGCGTCGAAGGCGGCCCCTGGCGCCGCGACAGCGGGCCGCGCGCGTCCTCCACGGGCCTCCTCGTCCCCAAGGCCGTCCCCGGCGTGCTCCTGAAGCGCGGCGACCCCGTCGCCCACATCCGGTCGCTCGCCGGCGCGCTCCTCGAGGAGATCCCGGCGGAGCACGAGAGCTTCGTCGTGAGCCTCGCCGAGCGCACGCACGTGGTGGCCGGGGTGCCCGTGTGTACGGTGGCGCTGCGCGAGTAGGCCCGATCGGGGCAACCGCTTCGCGTTGCGGCGGCGGCGGACCGTCCGCCCACGCGCGTCGGACGCCGGCACCTGACCGCTCGCCGCGTGACACCGCTCTCGCGGCGCGGCACATTCCCGCATGCTCGCTCTCCTCCTCGCGCTCTCCGCCATCGCCGCCCCCCGCGTACAGGGCAACCTCGTCATCGACGGCATCCCCGACATCCCGGCCGAGGTCTCCGCGCGCACCCAACAGTACGGAAACATGCGCGGCGTCGGCCTCTCCGGCTGGTCGCCCGACGGCGGCGCCATCCTCTTCGCCACGCGTTTCGGCGAGACCGTCCAGACGCACCTCGTCGCCGGGCCTGGCCTGGATCGCCGCCAGCTCACGTTCTTCGACGAGCCGGTGGCAAACGCCTCGTTCGATCCGAAGGGAGACGGCCGGAGCCTCGTGATCCAGCGGGACGTGGGCGGCCGCGAAGACTGGCAAATCTATAGGTACACCCTCGCGGATGGCCGAACCACCCTCCTCACGGACGGCGCCTCTCGCAACAGCCGCGGCCCCTGGGCCAACGCCGGCGGCCGGTTCGTCTACTCGTCCAACGCGCGCAACAAGACCGACATGGACGTTTGGATCATGGAGTCCACCGGCCCCCGCCGTGTCACCGACCGAGCGGGGGACTGGAGCGCAGTCGCGTGGTCGCCCGATGACACGCGGCTCTTGCTCGTCCACAACGTGTCGGTGACACGCTCCACGCTCCACCTGCTCGACATCGCCACCGGCGCCATCACCCCGCTCGGCGCCGACGGCGCGGACATCGCCTGGCGCGGAGACGCCGCGTTCCTCGACGCGAGCACGGTGCTCGCCCTCTCCGACCTCGGCGGGGAGCGCGTCCGGCTCGTGCGGCTCGACCTCCGCACGGGCGCCCGCAGCGTTCTCTCGGAAGACATCCCGTGGGACATCGAGGGCCTCACGGTCACCCCCGACCGACGCACGCTCGCGATCGCGGTCAATGAGAGTGGTCGGAGCGCGGTGTACACGGCGCGCACGTCGGCACCCACCCGTCGCACGCGCCTCGACCTCCCGGCGGGCGTCGTCAACGGGATGACTTGGGACCCGCGCGGAGCGCGCCTCGCGCTGGCCCTCACCACCGCCACGAGCCCGAGCGACCTCTACGTGGCCGCGCGCGGCGCCCTCACGCGGTGGACAACGTCCGAGGTAGGCGGCCTGGACTCTTCCCGCTTCGTCTCCCCCGAGCTCGTCAGCGTCACGTCGTTCGACGGGCTCTCGGTGCCGATGTTCGTGTACCGGCCCCGCGGCGGCGGCCCGGCTCCGGTGGTGATTCGCATCCACGGCGGCCCCGAAGGCCAGGCGCGCGACACCTTCGACAGCTTCACCCAGTACCTCGTGGGCGAGCTCGGCATCGCGGTCATCGCGCCCAACGTGCGCGGGTCCACGGGGTACGGCCGCACCTACGTCAGCCTCGACAACGGCATGAAACGCGAGGATTCCGTTCGCGACATCGGCGCCGTGCTCGATTGGGTGGCGACGCGCCCCGAGTTGGACGCCGGCCGGGTGGGCGTCATGGGCAGCTCCTACGGCGGGTACATGACCCTCGCCGCGCTGGTGCACTTCGCCGACCGCCTCCGGTGCGGCGTGGACACCGTCGGCATCAGCAACTTCGTCAGCTTCCTGGAGAACACCGAGGGGTACCGCCGCGACCTCCGCCGTGTCGAGTACGGCGACGAGCGCGATCCCGCGATGCGCAGCTTCCTCCAGTCGATCTCGCCGCTCACCAACGCCGCGCGCATCACCGACCCCCTCTTCGTCGTGCAGGGCCGAAACGACCCCCGCGTGCCTTTGTCGGAGGCCGACCAGATCGTCTCGACCGTGCGCGCGCAGGGAGGCGACGTTTGGTACCTCGTGGCAAACGACGAGGGCCACGGCTTGCGGCGCAAGTCGAACCGAGACTACCTCGACGAGGCCATCACCCTCTTCTTCGAGTCCCACCTGTTGAAGTAGCGGGTGGGGGTGGGCGGCCGGCTTCGCCGCCGCGGCGACGTGGTGCCAGGGGCGGTCGACGGCGGCTCCGTGCCCCCTGCTCAGGGCCCGTCCGGAACCAACGTTTGCATTCGGCCGCCCCTGGGCTCGCGTCCGCGGCGTCGCTCGTCGGTCACATGCCTACGGGCATGCTCCCTCCTCGCTCCTTGCGGCCGCGGCCCAGGGGCGCCCTCGGTGCTGAACGTTGGTTCCGGACGGACCCTCAGTGACCGCTGCCCTCGGCGTGGGGGTGCGCCACGGTCGGGGCCTCGCCGTCGAGCAGGGTGACGAGCCCGCTGTCGAGGTCGTACACCGCACCCAGAAACACGACCTTCTTCTCCTTCTCCAGGTGCCCGAGGAGCGTGCTGCGGCGAAGCGCCTCGACCTGGGCGCCCACGTTCGCGCGAATCGCCTCGTCCATGTCGGTAATGCCGCGGATACCGGGCCGGATGTAGTCGAGGAGCGCGTCGAGGTTCGGGCCGAGCGAGTCGGTGCCGAGCGCAGCCTTCACCGCGCCGCACCGCTCGTGGCCGAGCACCAGCACAACGGGCGTGTGGAGGTGCTCCACGGCGTACTCCACCGACCCGATGGTGATGGGCTCCGCGATGTTGCCCGCCACGCGCACCGTGAACACCCGGCCGAGCCCGGCGTTGAAGATGTGCTCGGGTGGAACCCGGGAGTCCGCGCAGGTCAGCACGGTGCACCACGGCGTCTGGCTCGGCGCGATGCTCGTGCGCCGGGCCACGTCGATGTCGGTCGGGACGGCCTCGCCGCTCGCGAAGAGGGCGTTGCCGCCGAAGAGCCACCGGCGCACCTCGGCCGCGGTGGGCGTCGGCTCGGATGCGCGGGTGCCCGACGCGACCGCGGGCGGGCTGCCCATGAAGAACGCGGCCCCGCCGCCGAGCGCCGCGGCGACGACAAAAACGACGGCGGCGGGAATCCAGGTTCGCATCGCTTCTCCTCGACGCGCGCGCGCCGGACTTCAGTCCTTTCGGATCGGTGCGCGACGGCGCCGCTACCGCGCGGACGCGCCGCGGCCGGCGTGCGCGTGGTCGGCGTAGCGCCGGTCGATCCCCGAGATGTGGGAGCGGAGCCAGAAGGTCAGGAACTCGAACACCGCCGGGTCCACCCGACCGGAGCTGCTCGTGCGGAAGCGCTCGTAGTGCGCCGTGAACTTCTCGAGGAGCGAGGTATGGATCGCGTTGTGTTGGGCGATGTCGGGGTAGCCGATGGAAGCCATGTACTGCTCTTCCTCGGCGAAGTGCCGCCGGGTGGCTCGGCGCGTGCGTCCGCCGTGCCCAGGCTGTACACTTCCGGGCGTGTGGCTCCTCCTCTCCCTCGCCTGCGCCGGCCCCTCCGGCGGCGCACCCGCGGACCAAACCGCGCCGCCCGCCCGCGCGCCCGACACCGGCGTGGCGGCCTGTGCAGGCGTGGTCGCACCCGGGTGGGACGACTGGGGGAACGGCTTCTTCGGCACGTGGTGCCGCTCCTGCCACTCCGCGTCTACCGCGGACCGCCGCGGCGCCCCGGTCACCGTGAACTTCGACACCTGGGCCGAGGTCGAGGCCGGCCGGGAATCCATCGCGCGTACGGTGCTCGAGTACGAGACAATGCCGGTTGGCGGGGGCCTCTCCGACGACGATCGCGCGCTCCTGACGTTGCTCCTCGCGTGCGGCGCGGGCGGCGACGAGGGGTCGGCCGCGGGCGTCGTCCCCGCGCCGAGCTTCACCGGCGACGACGTCAGCGCCCGCGCGGTCGAGGTGCTCGTGGCCGGCCTGCCGCTCGCCACGGACTTCTACGCGGTCTTCGGCCAGCTCATGGACGCCCACGGCGAGGAGCGCTGCCCCAACAACGCCCGCGCCCCGTACGCCGTCAACGCCACGAAGGAGGGGTGCACCACGTCGGAAGGCTGGTTCTTCGCCGGCCTCACCACGCGGCTCACCACCAACGGGCCCAACACCACCGACGAACTCATGGGCGGCGACGGCCACGGCACGGACCCCCTCGGCCAAGAGCTCGACTTCGCCGGCGAGCTCGAGTGGGGCGTGTCGCGGAGCGGGGACACCACGAGTTGGTACCAGGCGGTCGAGGGCACGTGGGGCTACGAAGGCACCCCCGGCTGGATGGCGCTGCTGCCGAGCGCGCTCGTGCGCGTGGAGGCAACCAGCACCCCCGCCGACCTCGTCGCCACCGTGCACGGCGGGGTCTCCACCCCCGGCCACGTGCTGTTCTTCGACGCCTTGGTGTTCGACCCCGGCGCCTGCCCCGGCGGCGCCGCGTCAGGCGCCATCCGCCTTCGCGACGACGCCGGCTACTGGTACACGACGGCGCTCCGGGACGACTGCTCCGGCTGCGGCGACGCCGTCTACGCCGACGGCACCTCGGTCGGCGAGGCCTGCTTCGACACCTCCGCGTTCCTCGCCTCCATCGAGCGCTACACGCCATGACGCGCTCCGTCGCCGCCCTGTTGGTCCTCGCCGCGTGCGCCGCGCCCGACGCCCCCGTTCCCGGCGCGGGCCCCGCCGCACCCGGCGACTCCGGCGCGCCCGCCCCCGCGGTCACTTACACCCCGCTCGACGACGCCCGCCTCGCGCGCCGCGCCAGCATCGACCTCCGGGGCGCGCTCCCCTCCATCGCCGAGCTCGACGCGTTGGAGGCCGGAAGCTCCGTGTCCGACCTCCGCGACGCCTTCCTCGACGACCCCCGCTTCGAGGAGCGGATGGTGGGGCTGCTCGGGCAGGCCTGGCGCACCCAGGTCGACGAATTCCTGGTCGAATACAAGGAGTACGCCGCGTACTCCGAGACCCCCTCCGCCGAGTACCCCTTCGAGCGCGGCATCGGCGAGGAGCCGCTCCGCCTCGCGGCGCGCGTCGCGGCGTCGGACCTCCCGTGGTCCACCGTCGTCACCGCGGACTGGTCGATGGCGAACGAGATCACCGGCCCCGTGTGGCCCACCGACTACCCGACCGGCGCCACAGGCTGGCAGCAGGTGCGCTACACCGACGCCCGGCCGGCCGTCGGCATCCTCGCCACCAACGGTCTTTGGTGGCGCTATTTCTCCACCCCCTCCAACTACAACCGCGGTCGCGTCGCCGCCATCGCGCGGCTCCTGCTCTGCGAGGACTACGTCTCCCGCGCGGTCACGCTCACGGGCAGCGCAAGTGTCACGGACGCCGCCGACGTCGAGGACAACCTCCGCACCAACCCCTACTGTCTCGGGTGTCACTCCTCCATCGACCCCGCCGCCACGGCGCTCTTCGGCTTCTGGGTGGCGAGCGAATACAGCGTCGAGGAGCTCGACACCTACCATCCGGAGCGCGAACCGCTCGGCCCCGAGCTCCTCGGCGTCACGCCGTCGTGGTTCGGCACCCCGTTCACCTCCCTCGCGGATCTCGGCCCGATGATCGGCGCCGATCCCCGGTTCGCGTCGTGCGCGGTGGAGACGGCGGCATCGCTGCTCTGGCGCCGCGCGCCCTCCCCGGAGGACTACGAGGAGCTCGCAACCGCCCGCGCCGCGTACATCGCCGACCCGCGCATGAAGGCCGTTCTCCGCGCGATCACCGACGGCGAGCGGTACCGGGCCGGGGGCGTCACCGCCGCCACGGACGAAGCCCGCGACCGCGAGCAGGTGGTCCGCTCGCTCGACGCTCCGCTCCTCGCGAGCGTGCTCGAGGATCTCACCGCCTACACCTGGGAGTACGAGGGCTTCGACCAGCTCCGCAACGACACGTGGGGCTACCGCGTGCTCGGCGGCGGCGTGGACGGCTTCTACCAGACGCGCAGCCAGTCGCGCCCCGGCCTCACCTGGCTGCTCGTCACGCAGCGCGCGGCGGAGTCGGCCGCCGCCTTCGCCGTGGACAACGAGCTCGTGTACGTCAGCGGTCGGCACGCGTTCGCGGCGGTCACCCTCGCCGACCTCCCCGGCGACCCCGCGTTCGACGCCGAGCTCGTCTCCCTGCACCGCCGGCTGTACGGCGATCGCCCCGACGACACCTGGCTCGCCGACATAACCGCGCTCTGGACCGCCACCGCCGACGAGGCCGATCCCGCGGAGGCGTGGCGCACCACCCTCGCGGCCCTCCTCCAAGACCCCCGCTTCGGGAGCTCTTGATGTTGACCCGCCGACACATGCTCGCCTTGGGCGCCGCGCTCGCCGTCGCGCCGCGCCGCACATGGGCGGCGGCTCCCGACGTTGGATCGCGGAAGTTCCTGTTCGTGTTCGCGCGCGGCGGCTGGGACCCGACCTTCGTCTTCGCGCCCGACACCGACCCAACCTACGTCGACGGCGACACCGCCGGCGTCGCCACCGAGATCGGCGGGGTGCGCTTCGTCGACGCCGCCAGCCGTCCGAACGTGCGGTCCTACTTCGAGCGCTACGGCGACCAGAGTTGTGTCATCAACGGGCTCGAGGTGCGCTCGTTGACACACGAGCGCTGCCGCCGCCTCGTGCTCTGCGGCGACGGCGAGGGCGAAGCGGACGATTGGGCTACCACGCTCGCCGGCCGCGCGGAAGGCTACGCCCTCCCCCACCTCGTGCTCACCGGCCCCGCCTACACCGCCGCGTACGGCGCCTCGGTGGTGCGCCTCGGGGCCAACAACCAGCTCGCCGAGCTCCTCTCCGGGGACTTCGCCACGCGCGCGGGGCTCCGCACCGTCTCCTCCGGGGGAAGCGCCCGCGCCGAGGCGTTCGCGCGCGCGCGCGCTGAGGCGTGGGCGGCGGGCCAGGCGCCGGGGCAGGCGGCCGCGTGGGGCGCCGACTTGTTGGCGTCGTACGACCGCCTCGCGGTGTGTCGCGACATCGCGTCGGAGATCGCGGTGGAGACCCTCGGCTCGGAGGTGCTCATCCCCGTTCCCGAGCGCGCCAGGGCGGCGATTCGCTGCTTCGAAGAGGGCTATGCGCGGTGCGCGATGATCGAGCACCTCGGCCTGTTCGACCGCTCCTGGGACACCCACTCCGACCTCGGCCAGCAGGAAACCAACTACGATCTGCTCTTCGGCGACCTCACCACCATCCTCGACGAGCTCGCCGCAACACCCAGCCGCACCGCGACAAATCTCCTCGCGGAGACGACGGTGGTGGTGTTCTCGGAGATGGGGCGCACGCCGAAGATCAATGGTGCAAACGGCAAGGACCACTGGACGTTCACCTCGGCGATGCTGGTCGGCGCGGGCGTGCGCGGCGGCCAGGTCATCGGCGGCTACGAGCGCGGCATGGCGGGGCGCCCCGTCGACCTTGCCACCGGCGCCCTCTCGGACACCGGCACCGCGCTCGCCCCCGAACACCTCGGCGCCACGCTCTACGCGATCGCCGGCCTCGATCCCGCGGAGCTGGTGGGCGCCGACCCCATCGCCGCGGCGGTCGAGGGGATGTAGGGGAGGCGGGGCACCCGGCCGCGCGGACGACGGCCGGTGCGGGGGCGGGGGGTGGCGAAGCGGGCCGCCGGCGGCTCCGTGCTACCGCAGCGGGATGGCCCGAAGCTCCTCGGCGAGCCCCAGGAGCGCCTCCGCGCGGGGGTGGCCCGACCGCCAGGTGAGCCGGAACGCGTCCGCTTCGGGGCGCACGGCGGGGAGCAGCTCCACGAGCGTGCCGGCATCGAGGTCGGCCTGTACGAAGTACGCGGGGAGCACCGCCACGCCGCGGCCTCCGAGCGCGCGGGCGCGGACCGCCCCGATGCCACCGAGGTAGGCCCGCCGCGCGAAGGGCCACACCGGGCCGCCCACGCGGTCGAGGAGGTACCGGAACAACGGCAGGCCCGGCGTCAGGTCGAGCAGCGTGTGCCGCGCGGCGTCCTCGGCGCAGTGGAACGGGGCGTCGTGGACGGCGGCCGGCGCGGCGACGAACCGGTAGGCTTCGGGGTGCAGAAGCACGCTCACGAGCTCCTCCGCATCGAGACGCGCGCTGCTCACCATCGCGTCAATCCGGCCGTGCCGCACCGCCTCCATGAGCGCCGGGGCGTCGCCCACGTGGAGGTGCACGGTGCGCGTGGCGTCGTTCTCCGCGAGCAGGTCCAGCGCCGGCGTGAGCCACGAGAGGCCGAGCTCGTAGCGCGTCCCGAGGGTGATCTCCCAGTCCTCGCGCACGTCGTTCGCGGCGCGCTGCAGGGCGTCGGCCGCGGCCACGCTCGCGCGCGCGTACGGCAGCAGACGCTCGCCGGCCGGCGTGAGCCGCACGGAGCGCGTGGTGCGCTCGAACAGGCGCACGCCGAGGGTCTCCTCGAGCCCGCGGATGCGCTCACTGAACGCGGCCGGCGAGAGGTGCGCGCGCCCCGCCGCCGCCCGGAAGTTCAGGGTGGTGGCGGCGAGCTCGAAGTGGCGCAGGCTGTCGAGGTCGAGGGACATCGTTCGGGCTCCTCGAACAATGTATCCCGCTTCGCGGCAGCGCACGGGATTGTCCACGGAGCGGCACCCGGGCCGCCGCCGTCCGCACGCCGCGCCGAACGCCTCCGCACCGGCTCCGCCGGGTGCCCGCCCGCGTTACCCTCGCCCACCGCCGAACGTACGGAGCCCCCTCCATGAAGTCCCGCGCTGCTGTCGCCTTCGAAGCTGGAAAACCACTCGAAATCGTGGAGCTCGATCTCGAGGGACCCAAGGCTGGCGAAGTCCTCGTCGAGCTCAAGGCCACGGGCGTGTGTCACACCGACCTCTTCACGCTCTCGGGGGATGATCCCGAAGGTCTCTTCCCCGCCGGCCTGGGGCACGAAGGCGCCGGCGTGGTCGTGGAAGTTGGGCCCGGCGTGCGTTCGCTCGCTCCGGGCGATCACGTCATCCCGCTCTACACGCCGGAATGCCGCGAATGTGACTATTGTCTCTCCGGCAAGACGAACCTTTGTCAGCGCATCCGCGCCACGCAGGGCCGCGGCCTGATGCCCGACGGCACGAGCCGCTTCTCCTACAAGGGCCAGATGGTGCACCACTACATGGGCACCTCCACGTTCTCCAACTACACGGTTCTCCCCGAGATCTCCCTCGCGAAGATCCGCCCGGACGCCCCGTTCGACAAGGCCTGCTACGTGGGCTGCGGTGTCACCACCGGCGTCGGCGCCGCAATCTGGACCGCCAAGGTGCGCCCCGGAGACAACTGTGTCGTCTTCGGCCTCGGCGGCATCGGCCTCAACGTCATCCAGGGCCTCCGCCTCGCGGGCGCCCGCCAGATTGTCGGCGTGGACCTCAACCCCACCCGTGAAGCCTGGGGCCGCCGCTTCGGAATGACGCACTTCGTCAATCCCAAGGAAGTCGAGGGCGATCTCGTCGCCCACCTCGTGAACCTCACCGGCGGCGGCGCCGACTACTCCTTCGAGTGTGTCGGCAACGTCAACGTCATGCGCACCGCGCTCGAGTGTTGTCACAAGGGCTGGGGGGAGTCGATCATCATCGGCGTGGCCGGCGCGGGCCAGGAGATCAAGACGCGGCCCTTCCAGCTCGTCACCGGGCGGGTGTGGCGCGGCTCGGCGTTCGGCGGCGCGCGCGGCCGCACGGACGTGCCGAAGATCGTCGATTGGTACATGGAGGGGAAGATCGAGATCGACCCCATGATCACGCACCTGTTGCCCCTCGAGGACATCAACAAGGCGTTTGATCTCATGCACCACGGCGAGTCCATCCGCTCCGTGGTCGTGTTCTGATGCGCACGCGCACGCGCACGTCTTCCGTTCGCGCGTTCGACGGCGAGCAGCTCCAATTCACGCATCCGTCGGAAGCGTGCGCCTGCACGATGACCGTGTCCGTGTACCTTCCGCCCCAGGCGAAGGTGGGCCCGGTGCCGGTGTTGTGGTGGTTGTCCGGGCTCTCCTGCAGCGACCAGAACTTCGTCACCAAGGCCGGCGCCCAACGTTACGCGGCCGAACACGGCATCGCCATCATCGCCCCGGACACCTCGCCGCGCGGCGCCGACATCCCCGGCGACCCCGACGGCGCCTGGGACTTCGGCATCGCGGCGGGCTTCTACGTAGATGCCACCGAGGCCCCGTGGGCCGCCAACTACCGGATGTACACCTACATCCGGGACGAATTGCCCGGGGTGCTCGCCGATCTCCCTCTCGACTTCGGGCGGCAGGGAATCAGCGGCCACTCCATGGGCGGGCACGGCGCGATCGTGCTCGCGCTCCGAAATCCCGGCCGCTACCGGTCGGTTTCGGCGTTCTCGCCGATCGTCGCGCCGTCGGAGGTGCCGTGGGGCCACAAGGCCCTCGGGCGGTACCTCGGCCCCGATCCCGCCGCGTGGCGGGCGTACGACGCCACGGCGCTCATCCCCGGCGCGACGGAGCGGCTCCCACTCCTCGTCGATCAAGGCACCGCCGACGGCTTCCTCGACGGGCAGCTCCAGCCGTGGCGCCTCGAAGCGGCCTGCGCGGCCGCGAACCACCCGCTCACGTTGCGGATGCGCGAAGGGTACGACCACAGCTACTTCTTCGTGGCAACCTACATCGGCGACCACGTGGCGTGGCACGCGAGCGCCTTGAAGGCGGGCTGATTTGGTTGGGGGGCACCCGCTCCGCGGTGCGGCGGCGGGTGCGCCCGGGACGGCGTCGGCGGCTCCGGTGCCCTCGCCCCCCAGGGCACCACCGGCGAGGTCGCCGAGGCCGCCGCCGACCGCACCCGCCTCCGCTACACCCGCTGCTGGATCGGCGCGGATCAGGCGCTACCGACGCCGGCGCACGAGGCCCGCGGCCGCGAGGAGCAGCGCGAGGCCGGCGGTGCCGGGCACCCCCGTCGAACCGGCGCCCGCGTCGCACGCGCAGCCTTCGCCCTTGTCGTCGCTGACGCCGCCGGTGTCGTCGCCCTCCGGGATGAACTCGTCGGTGTCGGTGTCGGTGTCGGTGTCGGTGTCGGTGTCCGTGTCGGTGTCGGTGTCGGTGTCGGTGTCCGTGTCGGTGTCGGTGTCGGTGTCCGTGTCGGTGTCCGTGTCCGTGTCCGTGTCGGTGTCGGTGTCAGTGTCGGTATCCGTGTCGGTGTCCGTCTCCCCGGTGACGCCGGTCTCCCCGGACTCGCCGCTGGTGTCGGTGTCGCCCTTCTCCACGCCGGTGTCGGTGTCGCCCGTCGCGCCGCCGGTGTCGGTGTCGCCGGTCTCGCCGCCCGTGTCGTCGCCGGTGTCCACGCCGGAGTCGCCGCCGGTGTCGTCGCCGGTGTCCACGCCGGAGTCGCCGCCGGTGTCTTCCCCGGTGTCGCCCGTGTCCCCAACGGCGTCGGCGCCGTCGCAGTCCTGGTCGATGCCGTCGTCCGCGATCTCGATGCCGTCGGGCGAGATCGCCGCGGAGGCGTCGTCGCAGTCGCCGCCCACGGTCACGTCGCCGGCCTCGCCGCACGAGCCCACGGCGGTCGCGTCGTCGCCGTAGCCGTCGCCGTCGATGTCGGCGTACCAGGTGGTGAGGAGGATGTCCTCGTCGGCTTCGCCGCTACAGTTGTTGTCGAGGCCGTCGCACACCTCGACCACGCCGGGCGAAGTGGCGGCGTCGGTGTCGTCGCAGTCGCCTTCGGCGTCGAGGGCCGAACCCTCCGTCGCGTCGACGCAGGAGGCGTCCGCGGAGACCACGGTGGCGCCGGAGCCGTCGAGGTAGCCGTCGTCGTCGCCGTCGAGCCAGCAGATTTCGCCGCCGTCGCAGTCGCTGTCCACCGCGTCGCCCACGAGCTCGGTGGCGCCCGGGTACACCGCGCCGTCGGCGTCGTTGCACTCGAGGCAGGCCGCCCAGCCGTCGCCGTCGTCGTCCGCGTAGGAGACGGAGCCGTCGCAGTTGTAGTCCTCGGCGTCGCTGCACGCCTCGGCGGCGCCGGGGTTGTAGGCGGCGTCGGCGTCGTCGCAGTCGCCCTCGGCGAGCGCGGCGAGCGCCTCGCCGGCGTCGTCACAGTCGGCGTCGTCGGACACCACGGTGGTCACGCTGTCGGCGCGGTAGCCGTCGACGTCGGCGTCGACAAAGCAGAGCTCGCCGCCGTCGCAGTCCTCGTCGTCGCCGTTGGCCGCGGTCTCGTCCGCACCCGGGTAGTCCGCGGCGTCGGCGTCGTCACAGTCGGCCGCGTCGGTGACGTAGCCGGTGGGCAGCTCGCAGGCGTCCATGCCGGCGAGCGCGTCGCCGTAGGTGTCGCCGTCGCGGTCGGCGAACCACGTGGTGCGCCCGGAAACGCTCGCGTCCGCGTCGTCGGCGCTGCCGTCACAGTCCTCGTCGGTGTCGGCGGCGTCGCAAACCTCGGCGGCGCCGGGGTTCACGGACAGCGCGGTGTCGTCGCAGTCGGTGGCGTCGGCCACGTAGCCGGCGGGCTCCGAGCAGGCGTCCATCGCCATCGCGGCGTCGCCATAGGTGTCGCCGTCGGCGTCGCGGTAGAACGCGGTCTCGCCGGTGGCGCCGGCCTCGTCCACGCTCCCGTCGCAGTCTTCGTCGCGCGCGCCGTCGCACGTCTCGGTGCCGGCCGGGCTCACGAAGCCGCGCGTGTCGTCGCAGTCGCCGGCGGCCGCCGCGTAGCCCGTGGGCTGCGTGCAGGCGGCGAGGGTGCTGGCGCCGTCGCCGTAGGTGTCACCGTCGCCGTCGAGGAACCAGGTCACCTCGCCGGTGGCGCCCGCCTCGTCCACGCTGCCGTCGCAGTCTTCGTCGAGCGCGCCGTCGCACGTCTCGTTGCCGGCGGGGCTCACGAATCCGCGCGTGTCGTCGCAGTCGGTGGCGTCCGCGACGTAGCCGGCGGGCTGACCGCAGGCGTCCATCGCCATCGTGGCGTCGCCGTAGGCGTCGCCGTCGGTGTCGGCGTGGAAGGTGCGCTCGCCGCCGGCGCCCGCCTCTTCGGCCGAGCCGTCGCAGTCCTCGTCGGTGTCGGCGGCGTCGCACACTTCGGCGGCGCCGGGGTTCACGGCCGCTGCTCCGTCGTCGCAGTCGGTGGCGTCGGTGACGTAGCCGCTCGGCAGCGCGCAGGCGGCGACCGTGTCGGCGACGTTGCCGTAGCCGTCGGTGTCGCCGTCGCGGAAGTAGGTGGCCTCGCCGGTGGCGCCGGACTCGTCGATGGTGCCGTCGCAGTCTTCGTCGGTGGCGCCGTCGCACACCTCGGTGGCGGCGGGGTTCGTGCCCATCGCGGCGTCGTCGCAGTCCGTCGCGTCGAGCACGTAGCCGGAAGGCATCGCGCAGCTCACGACGGGGGCCGCGGCGTCGCCGAAGCCGTCCGTGTCGGCGTCGGCGGAGTAGGTCACCTCGCCGGTCGCGCCGGACTCGTCGACGGTGCCGTCGCAGTCTTCGTCGGTGGCGCCGTCGCACACCTCGGCGGCGCCGGGGTTCACGGACATCGCGGCGTCGTCACAGTCGGTGGCGTCGGCCACGTAGCCTTCGGGCATGTCGCACGCGGCCATCGTGGAGGCGGCGTCGCCGTAGCCGTCGGCGTCGGCGTCGGCGTACCAGGTGGCCTCGCCCACCGCGCCGGGCTCGGAGTACGCGCCGTCGCAGTCCTCGTCGACGTTGGCGCTGTCGCACACCTCGGTGCCGCCCGGGTTCACGTCGGTGCGGGCATCGTCGCAGTCGCCGCCCACGGTCACGTAGCCGGAGGGGGCGTCACAGCCTTCCCAGGTGGTCTCGCCGCCGTAGCCGTCGCCGTCGGTGTCGAGGTAGTACGTGGTGAGCCCGGTGGTCGCGTTCTCGGCGACGCCGTCGCAATCCTCGTCGACGTTGGCGGCGTCGCACACCTCGGTGGCGCCGGGGTTCACGGAGGACGAGGCGTCGTCGCAGTCTTCGGAGACACCGGAGCCGTTCACGAGGTACCCGTCGCCGTCCGCGTCGGCACCGCCGAGGTACACGACCACGCGGCCGGCCTCGGTGGCGTGGTCGGGCGCGCCCACGAGCACGTCGGGGTTGCCGTCGCCGTTGATGTCGCCGGAGGCCACGTCGTAGCCGAACTGCTCGGCCGAGGCGCCGGCGATCCACTGGCGGCTCGACGTGTCGAGCGTGACGCTCGAGCTCGTGGAGGTGGAGCCCTCGTAGAACGCGAATACGCCGGTGTTCGTGGCGGAGCCGTAGCCGCCGATGAGCACCTCGTTCAGGCCGTCGGCATCGGCGTCGCGCACGAACGCGAAGCTCGACCCGAACATGCAGCCGGTGCCCGACGGGCAGTCATACGTGCCGGAGTTGCCGCTCGGCAGGATGGTGCCGTTCGATTTGTAGGCGTACACGCGGCCGATACCGGTGGAGGCGCCGGTGGGTGCGCCCACGAACAGGTCGCCGAAGGCGTCGTTGTTGACGCTGCCCTCGAACAGAACCGAGAACCCGTTCTGGTAGGCGGCGGTGCCGGTGTAGGTGTTGGAGATCGAGATGGACGACGCCGTGAAGAACGTCGCCGAGCCCGAGTACACGTAGGTGCGGCCGGTGCCCGAGGAGAGGACCGGCGGCGCGCCCACGGCGATGTCGGCGTAGCCGTCGTTGGTGATGTCCGCGCCGCCGGACACCGCGTACCCGAAGCGCAGGGTGCTGAGCAGGCCGGTGAGCGTGCGGTACGTCGAGGTGCTCGTGCCGGACGCGGAGCCCGCGAAAATCCAGGCGCGACCGTTCGTGGCGGAGGCGTACTCGCCCACGATCACGTCGTCGTAGCCGTCGTTGTTGACGTCGCCCGCGCCCGAGACGGAGAAGCCGAAGTAGGCGCCGGTGGTGCCGGTGCCGGCGAGCGTGGTCGGCGTGGTGCCGAGGCCGCCCGAAGCGCCCAGGTACACGTAGGCCGCGCCGGTGTTGGTGCTGGTGTACGGCGCGCCCACGACGAGGTCGTCGACGCCGTCGTTGTTCACGTCCGCGCCGGCGTGCACCGAGGTGCCGAAGCCGTCCGAGCCGGACACCGCGAGCGTGAGGTCGGGGGTGTCGGCCACGCCGGCGGTGGACCCGTAGAAGACGTGCACGGCCCCCGCGGCGCCGGTGCCGCCGTTGGGCTCGGCGACCACGAGGTCGTCGAAGCCGTCGGCGTTCAGATCCGCGCTGGTGACGGACTCCCCGAACTGCCCGCCGGAAGCGGAGCTGTACGCGACCGTGTCGAAGGCGGTGGTCCAGAGGGGGTCGATCTCGAGCGGATAGTCGGCGCCGGTGTCGTCCACCACCACGCGCAGGGTGTCACCCTCCGCTTCGAACCAGGCGTCCACACGGTCGCCGTCGGCGTCGTGCACCGCGAGGTTCGCGACGTTCCACACGCCGCCGCCCGCGCCCACGATCTCCAGGTCGCCGCCGCGCGTGGCGATCGAGGCGCCCGTCACCTCGACCGTCACCACCACCGGGCCCGCGCCGTCGGGGCGCGCGAGGAGGTCCCAGCCCTGCTCGAAGCCGGCGGGGGCGTCGGTCCACCACTCCACGATGTCGCCGTGGTCGATCTCGGCGCGCGCGCCGCGAGACACCACGCCAGCCGCGAGCTCGGTTGCTTCGCCGTCGCGGCCCCAGGTCACGAGGCGCAGCGCGAGGTCTTCGCGGGGCCCGCGGAGCGTGGCGCCGGCGGGGTCGACGCGGAGGCTCACGCCGGGGCGCTCGCCGGTGAAGCTGACGCTTCCTTCGCTCGGGAGGGCGAGGTCGGTCGGCGTGTCGCCGGTGGGCGCACAGGCCGAGAGAACGAGGAGCATCAGGGCGCGATTCATGAACTCTCCGAAGCGGGTGCGCGCTTTATGCCCGAGCGTGGCCACGCCGGGGTGACAATTCGGTGCGGACTCGGTGAGCACCGCGTGCCCGACCGGAACAAAGCTGCGAGGATCGCAGATCGTTCAGAACCGCTCGGCGCGAATCGACGACGCTCCGCGCGTGTCAAAAGGGAATCGAGGCGCCGCGCGGGCAGCCGAACCGCCGACGTTCCGCGGGCGCACCCCGCCTCCGCACCGGCCCCGCCGGGTGCCCCGAACACCGCTCCCGCGCCGACGGGGTAGAGAGCGCGCACCCCCGAGGCCCCGTGCACGCGCTCACCCGGCTGTTCACCTACGCACGCGGCTACCGTCGCGACGTGGCGCTCGCGTCCGTGTATTCGGTGCTCAACAAGTTCTTCGATGTCCTTCCCGAAGTCCTGATTGGCGTCGCGGTCGACGTCGTCGTGAACCGAAAGGACTCGTTCCTCGCCCGGGCCGGCCTTCTCGACCCCCGCGACCAGCTCGTCGTCCTCGCCGTGCTCACCGTGGTGATTTGGCTCGGCGAGTCGCTGTTCCAATACCTGTACGAAGTGAAGTGGCGGAACCTCGCCCAGAACCTTCAGCACGCGCTGCGAATGGACGCCTACGCGCACGTGCAGCGCCTCGAGCTCGCGTGGTTCGAGCGAAACCGAACGGGAAACCTGCTCTCCATCCTCAACGACGACATCAACCAGATGGAGCGTTTCCTCAACGGCGGCGCCAACGACGTGCTCCAAGTGTTCGTCGGCACGTTGATGGTCGGCGTGGTGTTCTTCGGGCTGAGCACCGAGCTCGCGCTCCTCGCGCTGCTTCCGGTGCCGTTCATCCTGTTCGGGGCGTTCTGGTTCCAGAATCGCCTCGCGCCGCGCTACGGGGCCGTCCGCGCCGCCGCCGGGGCCATCTCCGCGCGCCTCGCCAACAACCTCCAGGGCATCGCGACAATCAAGGCGTACACCGCCGAGGACTTCGAGGCTGCCCACGTCCGCGACGCCTCCGACGCCTACCGCGCCCGCAACCGCGAGGCCATCCGCTGGTCGGCCGCGATCACCCCGGTGATCCGCGTCGCCATCCTCGCGGGCTTCACGATCACCCTGCTCTACGGCGGCTTCCTCGCCCTCGACGGCGCGCTCGGCGTCGGGAGCTACTCAGTGCTCGTGTACCTCACGCAGCGCCTGCTGTGGCCGCTCACCCGCCTCGCCGACCTCACCGACCTCTACCAGCGGTCGATGTCGTCCATCGATCGCGTGATGAACCTGCTCCAGACGCCCCTCGCCATCCCGTACGAAGGCGAAGCGGTCGCGACGGTGCGCGGCGAGGTCGTGTTCGACCGTGTGCGCTTCGCTTACGATGGCGCCGGCGGGGCCAACGCCCTCGATGACGTGAGCGTCACCATCGGCGCGGGCGAGACCGTCGCCTTCGTGGGGAGCACGGGAAGCGGAAAGAGCACCCTCACCAAACTGCTTCTTCGCCTGTACGACACCACGCCGGGGAGCATCCGCGTCGACGGCCGGCCGATCCACACCCTCGCCCTTGCCGACCTCCGCCGCGCCATCGGGTACGTCGCACAGGACAGCTTCCTCACGGACGGCTCGGTCGCCGACAACATCGGCTATGGCCTCACGAATTGCCCGCGCGACGCCATCGTGGCGGCGGCCACCGCGGCCGAGGCGCACCCGTTCATCGCGGCGCTCCCGCAGGGGTACGACACGCCCGTGGGCGAGCGCGGCATGAAGCTCTCCGGCGGACAGCGGCAGCGCCTCGCGTTGGCCAGGGCCATCCTGAAGAATCCGCCCATCCTCATCCTCGACGAGGCCACGTCCGCGGTCGACAACGAGACGGAGGCGGCGATTCAGCGCTCCCTCGACAAGCTCGTGATCGGGCGTACGAGCCTGATCATCGCCCACCGCCTCTCCACGGTGCGCCACGCCACGCGCATCCACGTGATGGAGGCCGGCCGCATCGTCGAGTCCGGCGACCACGCCACGTTGTTGGCCCAGAACGGCCACTATGCGTCGTTGTGGCGGCTCCAGACCGGGGAGCGGTAGGGGGCGCGGGCCTCCCGGCGGCGGCGGCGGCGTCGCGAGCCACGGGGGCGTTGGCGTCACACGCCGGGAGACACCCCGAGGCGCCCGCGGGCTTCTGCGCCGAAGAGGATGGCGAAGGCGAGGAAGTCCCAGGCCATCGGCCAAACGAAGCCGTCCGTGCGGGCGGTGGTCACCCAGCCGGCGAGGTCGCCCGCGACGAGCCCCCACGCCGCTATCGCGACGAAGCCGGCGCCGAGGAGCCCCCACACCAACGCGGGCACCCCCGGCGGGCCGAGCTCCGGCGCCCGGCGCAGGGCGGCGTACGGGAGGAGCGCGAAACAACCGAGGACGAACGCCCCGAGGAGAAAAGGCCAGGCGGGGAGGCGGCCGGGGCGGCTCCACTCGCGGCGCCAGAGCGCCACCATCGCGAGCGGCCAGATGCCCATGACGTTGAAGTGGGCCACCACAAGAGGGTTCTCGCCCTCCCACTGCCCGCTGAGGAGGCGGAGGATCCACGCCCACTGGTCCGGGCGCGCCGGCGGCGCGAGGCCGAACGCGACGCCGATGAGCACCACCAGCCCGATGCCGTACGCAACACGCATGCCGACGCCTATCGCGGTCCGGCCCCGCGGGCGCGGGCCGGAGACGGCGCGCTACCTCCGCCGGCCGCGCACCCATCGTTCGCCCGCGCGCGTGTAGCCGAGTCCCTCGAGCACCGGCCGGATGTCGTCGGGAGGCACGATTCCTTCCGGGGCCGGAAAGGCGCCCGACCGCGCGCCCTCTCGCGCTTTCGCCGCGAACGCCTCGAGGGTGGCAACCGGCACGGCCACGCCGCCCACCATCGGGGTGCCGACAACGCGCCAGTACCCGGCGGAGCGCTCGGGTCCGTGCGTCACCCGCCACAACACGGCGTTCGCCGCCGATCCCGCCAACATCGGCGCGGCCCACACGTGCTCTACCCCGAAACGCACGCCCACCCGCCCGAGCGCCGCCCGTTCGCGGCCGGGGATGTCGCGCACGAGATCGGCGACGGCGGCGGCCGTCACCACGCCGAGGGCCTGTTCCAACGCGTAGATCAGCCCCTGGGAGGGCCCGCGGAGCGCCTCGGC
>CAXNIN010000015.1:0-25017 GCA_964202365.1 Myxococcota bacterium
CGAGCAGCAGCGCGCCCCGCACGAGCCGCGCGCTCGTCGGGAGCGCCGCGGCGGGGTCGGCGGGCGGGGCTTCGGGCGCGCGCGGGGTGTCCACCACGCCCTACTGCGGGGCGGCCCCGGCCTTCGGCCCGCCGGGGATCTTGCCCTTCGGCGGCCGCATCATCATGTCGATCTGCAGCGAGAGATCGGCCACGTCCATGCCGGCGGTGCCCATGCGGTCGAGCAGCACGCGGCTGCTGGCGAGGTACCCCGCAACTTCCTGCATCGGCGGCATGTGGTCGCCGATGGTCGGCACGTTCTTCGCGTGGATCTCGATGTCGGCGGCGAGGGCCTTGATCCCGCTCTTTGGCGAGGCCTTCGCCACGTCCGCCTGGGCCTGCCACACCGACGTCGCAATGCGGAGGTGCTTCTCGAGCCGGCTCCCCTGCTGCTGAGGCGCGCCGGGGGGCGCCGCGGGCACTTCGTCCGGGGGAGGGCCCTCGGCGGCGTCGGGCGAAGGGAGGTTCGGGTTCGGCATCGGCACGACGCCCGCTCCGGCGACCACCCCGGGCGCGGGCGCGTTCGCGGCGCCGGGCTCGCCGGAGGCGCCGGGACCGCCGGGAGCACCCTGGCCGCCGGGAGCACCCTGGCCGCCACCGGGCATACCGGCGCCGTTCGCCGGCATTCCCTGGCCGTCCGCCAGCGGCGGCAGGAGCGGCGCGTTCTGCCCCGGCTGCCCCGTGCCGGTGCTCGTGGCGCCGCGGTTGGGCGGGGAGAAGTAAACGGCGCTCCCCCCTACGAGGACACCGGCAATGAAGGTGGCGACGGTTCGTACGCGGTCCATCGGGCGCGCGTATCGCGTCCGGGGGCGGCCGGCCCGAATGCGGCCGCGTCGAGGGGTTTTGGGGGCGGTGGGCCTTACGCGGTCGGCGCGTAGACCCGCGCGAGGAGGTCCTCCACGTCGAGCGTCTTCGCCCAGCGCGCCAGCCATGCGCCATCCAGCGCGCTCCCCTGAACCGCCACGATGCCCGCGGCGTCGCGGATCTGCCGTTCGGAGGCCGTGGCCTTTGCCCATTCCAGCTTGGTGAGGATCACGTCCTCGGGCGACGCCATCCACACCGGGGTCCCATCCACCTCGGCGCGCCGGCGGCGGGCAAACTCCTCCCGGCTGAACGCCCGGCCCTTCTGCAGAATGATGTCGATCTTCCAACCGGATTCCAGGTCGATGATGTTGAACATGGACTGGCGCCTGGCCGCGTCGATGGCCATGTCCGGGTCCGCGTACCAGCGGTCGGCAGGAAGGGCCCGGCAGAGGTTCACCAGCGACGTGCGGCTGGCCACCACGACGACATCGATGTCCTGGGTCGACCGGATCTCGCCCCAGGTCGAGCTCGCCACCGACCCGGCGACCATCCACTGGATACCGGCGGCGTCGAGCGCCGCGCCGAGCGTGGCGAGGACCGCACCGACGTTCATGGCTCCGGCACCTCGACCCCGCCGTTCGCCCGCTGTGCCAGCTCGGCCCCGTGCACGCGACGAATCAGCGCGAGGGTGACCTCTCGCGCGGTCCAGTTCGGCCGCTTCGCGACGATCTGTGCACGCACCGTCGCGTAGAGCGACTCCGAGAGCGCCACCGCCGTGCGGCATCTGCCGTCAGGGCCCATCCGACGCCAGACCTCGACCTGGATGCGATGCGCGTCGGGGTGGGTGTCGGCGGGCAGCATGCCGTGCCGTAACCCGGCTCGGCCGCGTCCCGCCGAGGCGCCAAAACGTCGAAAGCCGCGCCGTCCAGGTTTACTGGACAGACGCGGCTTTCAAGAAAGTGCAGGGGCGCAGGGACTCGAACCCAGGACCTGTCGATTTGGAATCGACTGCTCTACCAACTGAGCTACACCCCTTCGGGTGCCCCCGCATAACACGGCTCCGAGAGCCCGCCAGGGGCGGCGGGCGCGCGGGCCGGCGGTGTTACCCGGAGGGGAGGATACCCGCCGACAACAGGCCCGCCACCACCGCCGCCAGGGCCAGGCGCCAGACCGCGAAGATCTCGAGGCCGCGCGACTGCAGCCAGCCGACGAGCCACTTCACGGCGAGCGCCGCAGACACGCCGGACGTGACGAAGCCGATGACGAGCGGCATCGGCCCGAAGGCGGCGAGCATCTCTTCTCCGTGCTTGAGCGCCGAATACGTCGTGGCGGCGCCGAGCGTGAGCAGGCCGAGGAGGAAGGAGAACTCCACCGCCGCGGGCAGCGAGACGCCGAGGAGCACGGCGCCAAGGATGGTGGCGAGGCTGCGGCTCGTGCCCGGCCAGAGCGCGAGGCACTGCGCGCATCCGATGAGCAGCGCGATGCGGAGGTCGAGCCCTTCGAGCGCGCGGCCGCCGGTTCGCCCGCGGAGCGCCAGGATTGCGATGCCGCCCGCCGCCCACGCGAACACCACCGGCCACAACCCGAAGAGGTAGGCGTCGATCATGTCGTTGAAGAGGAATCCGAGGGTGGCGGCCGGGAGAAACGCCACCACGAGCTGGAGCGCGAGCTTGCGGCCCGCGGCATCCTGGCCGAGCACCCCGCGCGCCATCTGCGCGACGCGCGCCCGATAGAGCCCGAGCACCGCCAGGATTGCGCCGGCCTGGATGCAGATGGTGTAGGCGTCCGCCGCGGTGGACCGCTCGATGCCGAGCGCGCGCTCGGCGAGCAGCAGGTGCCCCGTGGAGCTCACGGGGAGGTACTCGGTGATCCCCTCGACGAGCCCGAGGATGAACGCGTCGAGCCAGGTCACGGGGTTTTGGTGAACGTGCGGAGGTACGCGACGAGGTCGGCCGCTTCGGCGTCCGAGAGCTCGGTGAAGGGCGTCATCGACGTGCCGGGGCGGCCCGCGCGGATGGCGGTCACGAGCTGGGCGTCCGTCTTTCCGGCGAACCAGCCGGCAACGGTGAAGTCGGTCGGCTTCGGCTTGAGCGCGACGGCGGCCGGCCCCTTGCCGTCCCCCGCGGCGCCGTGGCACGCGGTGCAGCTCGCGGCGTAGAGCACCTTCCCGGCCGCGGGGTCGGCGGCGAAAGCGGCGGTGACCAACAACCCGATCAACATGCCGACGACGTATCGCGAGCCGAGCCTACTGGCCCTCGCCGGCGGGCTCGTCGCCTTCCTTCGCTTCCTTCTCCGGCGGCGGAGCGGACTTTCCTTCCATCACGTCGCGCAGGTACTGGAGAATGCGCCGCGTGTCGTGCTCGTCGATGTTTTCGCTGTAGGCCGGCATGGCGCCGCGCCCTTCCTGCACCACGCGCACCAGGGCGTCGAACTCCTCGCCGCGAACCTTGCCCGCGAGCGTGGGGACGCCGCCGGGGAGCGCCGCCGCCGCCGGGCCGTCACCCTTGCCGCGCTCGCCGTGGCACTGCCAACAAGACTGGTTCCAAAGGCGCTTTCCAACTTCGTAGTCGGGCGGGCGCTTCGTGGGCATCTTGCTCGTGCCGTCGGGCTTCGCGAACGCAGCGCCCATCGACGCCGCGAGCAACGCGACGGCGGCCACACGGACCATCGAGTCGAGCGTGCGCATCGGGACCTCCCGCGGCGCCTTAGCCCGGTTCGCGCGGGGCTGCCGGGGCAGGAAAGGCCGGGGGCGCGGGGGGCGCTGCCCTCCCGGTGGCGGTGGGCCGACGGCAAGCCGACACGGCGCCGGCGGCTCCCTCCCCGACGGCCGCTGCGCGCTCGCGCACGGGGTGCTACACGTACAACCGTATGATTGTGCAACTCACCGATGCAGAGCTGACGCGGGTTTTCCGCGCCCTCGCCGACGCCACTCGGCGCGACATCCTCCGCCGCACCCTCGCGGGCGCGGTGTCGGTGAGCGGCCTTGCCGTCGCGTACGACATGTCGTTCGCGGCGGTGCAGAAGCACGTCGCCGTGCTCGAAGAAGCGGGCCTCGTCGCGAAGTCCACCGCTGGTCGCGAGCGGCTGGTGCGCGCCGAACCCGACCAGCTCGCCCGCGCCCGCGCCTGCCTGGAACAGCTCGAGGTGCTCTGGGGCCACCGTCTCACCGGGCTGGACGCCGTCCTTTCCGAACCTCAGGAGTAGCCCCCGTGCCGATCACGTCCGTCATCGCCGACCCCGCGACCCTCACCCTCACCGCCACCGGCGACTACCTCGTGCCCGTCGAGCGCCTCTGGGCCTCGTGCGCGTCGCGGCCATGGAGCAGCTCCTCGCGATGGGCATGATGAAGGGGCTCACCACCGCGCTCGCGCAGATGGACGAGGTGCTCGCCGAGGCGGAGATCGGTGTCCCCGGGTGAGCGCGCCTTCGACCCGGATGAGGCCGAGCCGCTCCATCTCGGCCACGTGGTCGTGCACCTTTTTCGTCGCGAGGCCGAGCTGTTGCCCGAGCCGCGCGCACGGCCGCGACGCGAACGGCGTGCTCCGCTCGCGCCTGTGCCTGGACACACTGCTTCTTCCCTCGAATCCGCGCGTGGCTAACGTTTGATCCGAAAGCCACGTCAACGGGACATTCGCTTGAGGACCACCTTCGTCGCTCGCGCCTGCGGGCTTGCCCCACGCCCGATCCCCGAAGGCAGGGTGAAGGGATGAGCAGGAAGCGGGGACGTCGCGGCGCAGGGCATTCGCCACGCTCGGGAAATGGGCTGCGCCAGCGAGCCGAAGCAGAAGCGGTCACGCGGAACAAAGCGGCCCCGTCGCCAGAGCACCCAGATGCACCGTCGCCCGAGGCAACGCGGGCGATCCTGCACGAGCTGCGCGTGCATCAGATCGAGTTGGAGATGCAGAACGAGGAATTACAAGCCTCCTCTCTGGCGCTGGCCGCCGAACGGGCTCGCTACCTCGACCTCTATGAGCTGGCGCCTGCCGGGTATGTCACGGTCGACGAGTCGGGGCTGGTTCGCGCAGCCAACCTCACCCTCGCCACCCGGCTCGGCGTACCCCGAGGAACGCTGCTGAACCGGCCGTTCTCGAAGTTCATCCTCGCGGAAGACACGGACAGACTGCATCTGGCGCGCATCCGGTGCAAACAGACCGGTGAACCGCAGTCCTGCGAGCTGCGCATCGTGCGGAGCGACGGGTCGCCCGTCTGGATGCATGCAGCCGTCACGTGGCGAGGTCCCGATCAACCGGAACCGGAAGTCCGCATCACGCTCGGCGACATCAGCGAGCTCAAGGAGGCGAGCGCGGCTCTTCAAGCGCGAGAAGCCCAGTTGCGCCTGCTGATCGAGCGGCTCCCCGTGTTGTTCTGGACCACGGATGCCGCGCTCGGCATGACGTCCTGGCGGGAAGGGATGGGCGCATCGTCGGCCGTCGTGAAAGGCACGCCGTTGGGCGGGTTCTTCGAGGTGGGTGGCGAGAGCCCGCTGGTTGCCGCCCACACGCGGGCGCTGGGCGGTGAGTCGGCTTCGTGCATTTTCAGCTCGCGCGGCGTCGAGTACGAGGTGCGTGTCGAACCGCTCCGGGACGACGGCAGCGTCGGCGGGACCGTAGGGGTCGCCCTGGACACGACGCTCCGGCGCCGGCTGGAGTCCCGAGAGCGGGAGGCTAGAGAGGTCACGACGCTCGGCCAGGTCGCGGGAGGCGTCGCCCACGGCGTGAACAATGCGCTCGCTACCATCGTTGGGATCGCGTCGGTGATGCTCGGCGATCCGGTGACCACCGACGAGATGAGAATCAACCTCGAGGCGATCCGGGCGGCTGGGGGCCGCGCGCACCGGCTCGCGGCCGACCTCCTCGGTTTTGCTCGTCAAGGGTCCTACCGTCCCGTTCGCATCGATTTGAACGCGCTCGCGAGCGACGCGGCCGACTGGACACGCAAACACGGTCGGCGCCTCGAGGTCTCGCTCGCGCCCGACACGCCGGCCGTTGAGGCGGATCCTGACCAACTGCGGGACGCCGTGCTCAATGTCTGCCAGAACGCCGTAGACGCGACCCCGCCTGACGCCACCATCCGGATCACCACGCGTCGCGAGTGGGTCGAGGCGGCGCACGAAGGGCGCCGGTCTGGCGCCGAGCCGCACGCCTGCCTCGTGGTCCGCGACGAGGGCGTCGGGATGTCGGAGGAGGTGCGCCTGCGCGCGACGGAGCCCTTCTTCACGACAAAGGAGGGCGGCGAGGGCGCGGGACTGGGACTCTCGATGGCGTTCGGAGTGGTGCGCCGCTCCGGCGGCGACCTCCACGTTGCGAGCAAGCCGCGCGGCGGCACGGCCGTGACGCTCTGCCTCCCCGCCGCCGCCCTCGCGCCGCCCGGAACGCCCGGACCCGCGCCGCCCCTCTCGGCCACTCGGGAGCCGGGCGAGAGGTCCGTCCTCGTGGTCGACGACGACGAACATGTCCAGTTCTCATCGCGGAAGATCCTGCAGAGCCTCGGCTACACCGTGACGGAGGCGCTGGACGGCCCGACCGCGCTTCGGCTCTACCAGCAGGCGCCGCGCCGGTTCGCGGTGGTGCTCCTCGATCTCCGCATGCCCGGGATGGACGGGGAAGAGGTGCTCCGGCGCCTCCTTGCGATTGACCCCGAGGTCCGGGTCATCATCTGCACGGGCTTCGAACGCGATCAGGTGAGCAAGCGGATTTTCGCGACCGGGCGCGTCGGCTTCCTCGGCAAACCGTTCGGACCGAAGGACGTTCTCGAACAGATCAAGTTCGTACACGCTGAACTTGTTTGATTGTGGTCATCGGGGGGCGGGCTCCCGCGCCCTCTCCGTGGTCGCGATCGCGTACACCTCCCCGGCCTCGTCAACCAGGGCGGTCACAACAATCGAAACGTCGACAGTCGCGCCCCCCTTGGTGACCCGCTTCGTGGCAAAGGGCTCCAGAGCGTGGGCCCGGCAGAGCTCAGCCACCTTGGACATCTCCTCCTCGCGTCGTCCCTTCGGGATTCGATCGCGGGCGTTCATCCGCAGCGCCTCCGCCTCGGACCAGCCGAACAGCCGCACCGCACCGGGGTTCCACGCGAGGATGCGCCCGCCCAGATCCTGCAGGGTGATGGCGTCGTGCGCGTCGCGCACGACGACGCCGAGGCGGGTCAGGTCGGCGGCCTTCCGCAGCGCCGTGCGCGTCTCCACCATCTGCGTGATGTCGAGGAAGGAGATCACCGCGCCTTCGATCGCGTGTTCCAGCGTGCGGTAGGGCTGGATGCGCAGCGCGTACCACCGCCCGTCGACGCTCATCACCTCCAGTTCCTTCGACACGAGGGTGTTCAGCACCGCGGTCACGTCGGCCACGAGGTCGGTGTATCCGACGAGGTTGGAGACGATGTGCGACACGGGCCGCCCGAGGTCGCTCGGGATCAGGTGGATGATCGAGCTCACGGCGGGCGTGAAGCGCAGGATGCGGAGCTGATGATCGACGAACACGGTGCCGATTCCGGTGCCGGACAGCAGGTTGTTCATGTCGTTGTTGGCCCGAGACAGGTCCGTGACCTTGGTCTGCAGCTCCGTGTTGACCGTCGCCAGTTCCTCGTTCACCGACTGCAGCTCCTCCTTTGATGTCTCGAGCTCCTCGTTGCTGGACTGCAGCTCTTCGTTCACCGTCTGCATCTTGTCGTTGGCCGACTTCAGCTCTTCGGTGGAGCTCTCCAGCAGCTCCAAGGTGCTCTGGAGGTATTCGTCTTTGGCGCGCAGGTCCTGCTCGAGCGCCGCGATCCGCGCGTCGGCGTCCGGCAGGTGGCCGTCCCCGCTCGCGCTGACACGCGGGGCGCCCGGGGACGCCTCTTCGCGGACAGGGTCTGCCGCCTCCTCCAGGACCACGAGGTACAGCGCCGGGTAGTTGGGCGTCGAGGCGTTCGCCGTCGCCGGACGGACGGTCAGGTTCACCGAGGTGTAGTGGCCGTTGGTCTTCACGCGCAGGCCCGGCGTGCGGGCGAGAACTCCCGTGGACGTCACCTGATGGAGCGTCGTCGTCAGGGGGCCCCGCAGTCCTTCGCGGGCCATCTTCACGATGTTGTTCACCCCCGGCTCACCCGGCGCGGGCTCGAGGTAACAACCGGAGCGGCCGCGCAGGTACAGGATGTCGCCTTGCGCGTTGACGAGCGCGGCGGGCGAGCCGAAGTGGTCTAGCAGGGCCTGCTCGGTCAACTCGCGCAGCGGCGGTTTCCCGGGGGCTGCCTCGGCATCTCTCCGCATGTGAACCGCTGCCGGTCCCGCGAGGGACGGCAGGAAACGGCCCTCGGACGGGCGCTGCAGCCCGTGAGCCTTCTCACTGCGCCGAAAGATCTTCGCCCCGCGATCCGCCACGGTGAAGCTCGCCTCGAACTCTCCCACGCCCTCGGAGGTGCCCAAGAACAGCACCCCGCCCGGCTTGAGCGCGTAATGGAACAGGGGGATCACGCGCCTCTGCAAATCCGCCGTCATGTAGATCAGCAGGTTGCGGCAACTAAGAAGATCGAGCTTGGAGAACGGCGGATCCCTGACCACGTCCTGCTCGGAGAAGACCAGCAGGTCTCGTAGGCTCTTGTTGACGCGGTAGCCGCCGTTGAGATCGAGGGTGAAGAATCGCGCCAGACGCTCGGGCGACACGTCGGCGGCGATGCCCGCGCCATAGATGCCGGCGCGCGCCACGGCGATCGATCGGGCGTCGATGTCGGTCGCGAACATCTGCAGGACGAAGCTCTCCTTCAGCACATCCATCCGCTCGACGAGCAGCATGGCGATGGAGTAGGCCTCCTCGCCGGTGGAACAGGCTGCGATCCAAACGCGCACCACGGAGCCCGCGGGCTTGCCCGCGAAGAGGTCAGGAATGACCTTGGCTTCCAGCGCCTCGAAGGCCTCCGGGTCGCGGAAGAATCTCGTCACGCCGATCAGCAGGTCGCGAAACAGCGCGTCCGCCTCTGCCGGATTCTGTTGCAGGTGCCTCACGTAGAGGTTCATGTCGTCGAGCAGGTGAACGGCCATGCGCCGTTCGATGCGGCGTTGGACGGTGCTGCTCTTGTACTGGGAGAAGTCGTGGCCCGTCCGGTCGCGGAGGAGCACGAAGACCTTCCGCATGGCCATCTCCACCGCGGACGGCGGGACGGCGGCGCTTCGTGGCAGCTTGCCGAAGACATGCTGGACGTAAGCGATGAGCGGAAGGGGCATTTCAGCGGGGGGCAGCTCGTAGTCGACGAGGCCGGTGGCGATGGCGCTGCGCGGCATGGCGTCGAACTCGGCGGAGAGGGGGCTCTGCGCCATCACCATGCCTCCCTCGCCCTTGATGGCCCGCACCCCTTGCGTTCCGTCGCTGCCGGTACCCGAGAGGACGATGCCGATCCCGCGCTCCCGCTGGTCCTGGGCGAGGGACCGAAAGAAGAAGTCGATAGGCAGGCGCAGGCGCCGCGGCTCGGACTGAGTCAGCAGGTGCAGAGCACCGTTGAGGAACGCCATGTCGCGTCCCGGCGGGATGATGTAGGCGCAGTTGACCTGCACCGGCATGCCGTCCTCGACTTCGAAGACCGGCATGCGGGTGCAGCGCCGGATGAGGTCCGAGAGAATGCTCTTGTGGTCCGGCGCGAGGTGCTGCACCAGGACGAAGGCCATGCCCGGATCGGTGTGGGCGGGTAGGCCGGAGAAGAACTGCTCGAACGCCGCCAGGCCGCCTGCCGACGCGCCGATTCCAACGATGGGGAAATCAGCGCTCGTCTCCTCGGGAAGCGAGCGCGGCGCGGGCTTTTTTCGCGGCTTCGTCATCGGGCCTTCGCGTTGCGGAGGGCGTTGCGGAGAACTCTATTCCCCTTCGGTCGAGGGACTACAGCCACCCCGGCGACGCGCCCCGCGCGCCTGCAGTTGGACCCATCCGCGAAGTCGTCGAGCGGCGCAGCCCCCCCCCATCGATGAGCGAGCACGCCGAGGACCGAACGGAGCACGGGCCCGCGAGCCGCGACCTACCGCCCGGCGAAAAACCATAGAGCGCCCCCCGCCCCCATCGAGTAGGCGTCCGGCGCCGCGACGATCCACTCGGGCGCCCCGTCCAGGTCGAGATCTTCGACGGCGAAGCGATGCCCCAGCCCGTCCCCGGGGGTAGCGCCCTCGATGGAGAGCGCGTGGTCGCTCCAGAGCGTGGCGGTCGCGGCGTCGTAGCCGAACAGCCACGAGGGCGGCGAGCCGGCGACCGGCGCCGAGGCGAGCACCACCGGGCCGTCGCCGAACGGGTCGGCCACGCCAACGTGGTGCCCGAAGTCGAAGATCGTCCCCATGCCCTCCCCCGCGATCACCACGTCCGCGTCGCTGAAGGTGTACGTCCCCGGCCCCAGGCCGCCGAAGAACACCTCGACCCGTCCGCCGTCGACCGCGCGGGAGCTGGCGGGCGCGAACGGCTCCCCCACGACGAGATCGACGCCGCCGTCCGAATCGACGCTGCCGAAGGCCAGCCCGCCGTACATGCCCACGTTGGTCTGGAGCCTGAACGTCCAGCGCGCGAGCGTGGCGACGGCTCCGCTGCTCCCGACGGCGCTTGCCGGGAGCACGTACACCACACCGGCGGCGTAGTCGGCCACGGCGACATCGTCGGCGCCGTCGTCGTCGAGGTCGCCCGCCGCCAGGGCACGCCCCACCCCGGCCCCGCCCGTCCACACCACGTCGGCCGCGGTGGGGTCGACCACTCCGGAGCCGGGGTCACCCGTCCACACCCGCACCTCTCCGGCCGTGGGGTCCCCGAACACGAGCCCGCAGGCGCCGTCACCATCGGGATCGGCGTCCGACAGGATCGCGCCCTCCAGGCCACCGGACGCGGCGTCGAGCGTGAGATCCGCGTCGGCCTCCGTGAGCGTCCCCGCGGCGAGCGGCCCTTCGTACACGAGCAGCGCCGGGCCTCCGTACCAGCCGATGGCCGCCAGGTCGTCATCGCCATCGCCGTCCACATCCCCCATCCGCTCGCCGACGAACCCGAACCGCGCCTCGGTGCTCAGGGTCGTCTCGGCGTAGGCCCCCGGATCTCCTGCAAAGGTGGCGTAGTCGGCCCCCTCGAGCACGTAGACCTGGGCGTCGGCCGTGCCCATCAGCGCCGGAGCTGCGGCGATCACCTCGGGGAGCCCGTCCGCGTCGAGGTCGCCGACGGACAACCCGCGGTAGCCCAGGTTCATGCCCGTGGTCGCCTCCAACCAGGCATCGGCGCCGGGCCCCGCCCGCACGACGTCGGTCTCGCCGTCACAGTCGTCGTCCTCCCCGTCGAGGACCTCGACCGCGCCCGGGTGGGTGTCGGCGTCGGCGTCGTCGCAGTCCCCGTCCTCGGGGCCGTATCCGTCCCCGTCCGCGTCGGCGCTGTGGGCGCTCGTGTCCGGCCCGGTGTCCGGCGGGGTGGCGGTGTCTGACGTGTCCGCTGTCCCGGAGTCCGTGCCGACCGCGGTGTCCTGTCGCGCCTCTTCGGGCTTGTCGAGGACACACGCGGCGAGGACGGCGAGGAGGAGGGTGGGAGCGTGCATGGCTCACCATGGCGCGGAACCGGAACGATCGTCGAGAGGTTCTCGCCCGCGTCGACCTCTCCACGCGGCCGCGCTTCGCAGCGGCGCCCCGCTTACGACGCTGGCCGGGGGCATTCCCTACGCTCGAAGCCGAATGAGCCGCATGCGTCGGACGAGAAGGCGAAACGCCCACTCTCGAACTGGTCGCAAGTGGGCGTTTGCTTTACGGCGGGGTGTACTGGAACAGGCTCGAACTTTCTGCATCGCTCCGGAGCCGGAGGTGCGAGTTCAAATGAGTAAGTACAAGCTCGCGTTCTCTACCTCAGCTGGCAGCGATCTCGAGCACCTGCGCCCACTCCGCCTCGAGGCCGAACCGCCCGACCAGGGTTGAGATGAAGGTCGCGTCCAACGACGCGCCCCGCACTCGGACGATGCCTGCGACATCCCGCAGCTGACGGTCAGAGCCCGCGAGCTGCGACCAGCGCATCTTCGAGATCACGGTGTCCTCCGCGGTTGCAACGAACAGCGCGATGCCCTGGATGTTGACGCGTTGCCTGCGTGCGAGCTGCTCGTTCGTGTACGTCTCGCGAGGCAGGATGATGTCCGCCTTCCACATGGTCCGGAGATCGATGATGTTGAACGGCTGTCGGGTCTTGAGGCTCTCGATCACCATGTCCCGGTCGAAGTAGAAGTCCTCCTCGGGAAACTCGGCGGCCAGCCGGGCAACGTCGGCACGCCCGAGACGCGCGATGACGTCGATGTCCTGCGTGCTTCGAGGCTCGCCGTGGAAGCTGCTCGCGACCGAGCCGACTACCGCGTACTCGACCTTGGCGCTCTCGAAGGCCGCCGCAAGTCGAGCCAGCAGGGGCCCGATGCCCCCTACGTCCGTCATCGCGCCTTCGGACCGAATACGCGCTGAAAGAGCTCCTTCCCGAGGTACATCCTCGCTAGCTCCACACGAACCTCGGCGTCGGATGCGGAGGGGTTGTGGAAGCGAACGCCAGCCTCGGCGACCCTCCTGATGTCCTCGGACATGCGCAGCGCCATCAGCAGTCGCTTCTCGCCCCCGGCAGCCTGATAGAGGCGGGTCTGAACGGCGCGGGCGGCGGGTGTGGTGTCGGAGACCATCGCTGTGATCTTATCCGCGCGGCCAGCGCGCTGCTGCCGGACTCCAACTCGAACTCGCAACGGCGAAGGTTCGCCCTCACGTTCTCCAGGCAGCGCTTGGCCTGTCCCGTCCGCCTCCCCGCCCGACGAACCCGCAAAACGACGAAACCCCCAGCATTTCTGCTGGGGGTCTCGAAATGGCGGAGCGGACGGGACTTGAACCCGCGGCCTCCGGCGTGACAGGCCGGCGTTATAACCGACTTAACTACCGCTCCTCAATCGAACTCCCACCTGCTCCCCTGTCGAAGAGCTCTTCCTTTCGGAAATCCCCCGTGAGGGGGAGGTGGTAGGCGGAACAGGGCTCGAACCTGCGACCCGTACCTTGTAAGGGTACTGCTCTACCCGCTGAGCTATCCGCCCGCGGTTTCGCCCCAACCCATTATCGGTACAGGCCGGGTGCGTCAAGGGTTCGCGGGGCCTCGGGGCGCACAAAGTTGTGCGCCCCGGCGCCCCTCAAGACGGCATGGGTCCTTGATCGCCCACTTCCGTCGTGGGCGTCTCTGCGGCCCGCAGCCGCGCGAGCCCCTTGAAGATGTCGTCCGTCCCGCGAACAGCCAGCGCCAGCTTCAACACCTCGTCCATGTGGTCCACGGGGAGGATCTCGAGGCGCTCCTTCACCATGCGCGGGATGTCGCGCAGGTCCTTCTCGTTCTCCCTGGGGATGAGCACGCGGCGCACCCCCGCCTGGACGGCCGCGAGGAGCTTCTCCTTGAGGCCGCCGATGGGGCGAACGTTGCCGCGGAGCGTGATTTCGCCGGTCATCGCCACGTCGCGGCGCACCGGGAGGCGGCACACGGCGCTCACCACGGCGGTGGCGAGGGTGATGCCCGCGCTCGGCCCGTCCACGCCCCAGAGGTCCGGGACGTGCACGTGCACGTCGAGGCGGTTCCAGAAGTCCCGTTCGAGGCCCAGCGGCTCGCTGCGGCTGCGCATGTACGTGATCGCCGCTTCGCAGCTCTCCCGGAACACGCTCCCGAGCTGGCCGGTCATCGTGGTCTTCCCGCCGCCGGGGACGACCATGGCTTCGATGGGCACCATGACGCCGCCGGCGCTCGTCCACGCGAGCCCGTTGACGAAGCCGTACTCGTCCGTGGCCGAGATGCGGCCGAACCGGAAGCGCGGCACCCCGAGGAGCCTCTCGACGGCGGCGCTGTCGATGCGCACGCGCGTCTCCGGGCCCTTCGACACCACCTGGCGCGCCACCTTGCGGCACAGGCTCGCGAGCTCGCGCTCGAGGTTTCGCACGCCGGCCTCGCGGGTGTACTCCCGGACAACCCGCGTCACGGCCTCCTTCGAGACCCGGATGTTCGTGGGCCGAAGGCCGTTCGCCTCCATCTGCTTGGGCACGAGGTAGCGACGGGCGATCGCCAACTTTTCGGCCTCGGTGTAGCCGGCGAGCCGCACGATCTCGAGGCGGTCCAGCAGCGGCGCCGGGATGCCGGACAACGAGTTCGCGGTGCACACGAACATGACGCCGGAGAGGTCGAAGTCGAGATCGAGGTAGTGGTCGTTAAACGATGCGTTCTGCTCGGGGTCGAGGACCTCGAGGAGCGCCGCCGCGGGGTCACCGCGGAAATCGGAGCTCATCTTGTCGATCTCGTCGAGCAGGAACACCGGGTTCGACGAGCCGGCCTTCTTGAGGCCGTGCGCGATCTTGCCGGGCATGGCGCCGATGTAGGTGCGCCGGTGGCCGCGGATCTCGGCCTCGTCGCGCACGCCGCCGAGCGCGACGCGCACGAACTTGCGATTGGTGGCGGACGCGATGGACCGCGCGAGCGACGTTTTCCCGACGCCGGGCGGCCCGACGAGGCAGAGGATCGGCCCATTGATGCGCTTCACGAGCGAGACCACGGCGAGGTACTCGAGGATGCGCTGCTTCACCTTGCGAAGGCCGAAGTGGTCGGCGTCGAGCACGCGCTTGGCCTCGACGACGTCGATGCGGTCGTCGGTGAGCACCCCCCACGGCATCGCGACGAGCCAGTCGATGTAGTTGCGGACGACGGCCGCCTCGGCGCTCATCGGGTTCATGAGCTTGAGCTTGCGGACCTCCCGCCCCACGCGTTCCTGCGCCTCGGGGGAGAGCGCGCGCTCTGCGATGCGGGCCTCCAACTCCTGGAGTTCGAGGCGGAACTCATCCTTCTCGCCGAGCTCGCGCTGGATCGCCTGCATCTGCTCGTTGAGGTAGTGCTCCTTCTGGGAGCGCTCCATCTGCTTCGCCACGCGCGTCTTGATCTTGCGTTCGACCTGCAGGATCTCGATCTCGGCCTGGAGCTGCTTCTGCACCTTCTCCAAGCGGAGGACGGGGTCTTCCGTTTCGAGGACCTCCTGGCAGAGCTCGGTCTTGAGGCTCATGTGCCGGGCGAGCGTGTCGGCGAGCTTGCCGGCGTCGTCGACCGCGGAGACGGACAGGAGGGTCTCCGGCGGAATCGCCTTGTTGAGCCGGGCGTATTCCTCGAAGCCGACTCGAACGGCGCGCACGAGCGCTTCGACCTCCGGGCCGCTCGCGACGGCGTCGGGGAGCTCTTCGACCTCCACCCGGAAGCAGTCTTCATCCGCATGGAAGCGCACGATGCGGCCGCGCCGGCGTCCGTCGACGAGCACCTTGAGCTTTGCGTCCGGCAGGCGCATCACTTGCACCACGGTGGCGATGGTGCCGATGGCGTGCACGTCGTCCGGGCCGGGCTCGGAGGTGAGCGCCTCGCGCTGGGCCGCGAGGAAGATCTCCTTGTCGACCCGGACCGCCTCGTTCAACGCCGCGATGGACCGTTCCCGCCCGACGATGAACGACACCGCGGAGTGGGGGAAAACCACCAGCTCCCGGAGAGGCAGCAGCGGCAACTTCCGGACACCCCCCTGGTTTCCGTTGTTGCGCCGCTCACGAAAAAACATCCTCGGCCTCCGCTATCGGGCCCACTCGCCCTCGTTCTCATAGACGAGGATGGGGTCTTTCTTGCGCCCCACCACTTCGTCGGTGATGACACACTCGCGGACGTTGCTCTTCCCCGGAAGCTCGTACATCACGTCCAACATCAACTCTTCGAGGATCGCGCGCAGGCCGCGGGCCCCGGTCTTCCGCTTGACCGCCTCGCGCGCGATGGCGTGCAGGGCGGGGTCGGTGAGCTTGAGGTTGACGCTCTCCATCTCAAAGAGCTTCTGGTACTGCTTCACCAGCGCGTTGCGCGGGCGGGTGAGGATGTCGATGAGGGCGTCCTCGTCGAGCTCGTCGAGCGTCGCGACGACGGGGAGGCGCCCCACGAACTCGGGGATCATGCCGAACCGAAGGAGGTCTTCGGTCTCCGCCAGGCCGAGGAGCTCGCCCATGCGGAGCTTCTCTTGCGACTTGACGCTCGCGCCGAAGCCGACGCCGCCCTTGTTGATGCGCTGCTCGACGATCTTGTCGAGGCCGACGAACGCCCCGCCGCAGATGAACAGGATGTTCGATGTGTCGATCTGCAGGAATTCCTGCTGGGGGTGTTTGCGGCCGCCCTTGGGGGGCACGTTGGCCACGGTGCCCTCGATGATCTTGAGGAGGGCCTGCTGCACGCCCTCGCCGGACACGTCGCGGGTGATCGACGGGTTTTCGCCCTTGCGGGCGATCTTGTCGATCTCGTCGATGTAGATGATGCCCTTCACGGCACGCTCGACGTTGTACTCGGCGGCCTGGAAGAGCGAGAGCACGACGTTCTCGACGTCCTCCCCGACGTACCCGGCCTCGGTCAGCGACGTGGCGTCGCAGATGGTGAAGGGCACGTTGAGGAAGCGGGCGAGGGTCTGCGCGAGGAGCGTCTTGCCGGTGCCCGTGGGGCCGATCAGCAGGATGTTGCTCTTCTGCAGCTCGACGTCGTCCCGGGTGGAGCGGCTGTCGATGCGCTTGTAGTGGTTGTGCACCGCGACGGAGAGCACCTTCTTCGCGCGCTCCTGGCCGACCACGTAGTCGTCCAGGTGGCGCTTGATCTCGATGGGCTTGGGGACCATCGCGCGCGTGGCGTAGTAGTCCTCGCGCTCGTACTCTTCCGTGATGATGTCGTTGCAGAGCTCGACGCACTCGTCACAGATGTAGACGGACGGTCCCGCGATGAGCTTACGCACGTCCTTCTGCGATTTTCCGCAGAAGGAGCAGGTGAGATCCTTTTCGCGCGTCTTACGGTTCACGTCCGGCCTCCGGGCCAGTGTTCGGGATTGACATAGGGAGGAGCCGGCGCGAAACGCCGCTTACTTGAGAGCTACGCCCGTCTTCGGCGTGATGATCTCGTCGACGATGCCGTACTTCATGGCCTCTTCGGAGGTCATGATGTAGTCACGCTCGAGATCCTGGGCGATGCGTTCACGATCCTGGCCCGTGTGGTGGGCGAGGATGTCGTTGAGCTCACGCTTCACGCGGATGATCTCCTTGGCCTGGATCTCGATGTCCGTGGCCTGGCCCTGGGCCCCGCCGAGCGGCTGGTGGATGAGCACCCGGCCGTGGGGGAGGATGCGCCGCTTGCCCTTCGCGCCGGCCGCGAGGAGCACCGCGCCCATGGACGCCGCCTGCCCCATGCAGATGGTGTTCACGTCGCACTTGATGTGGTTCATCGTGTCGTAGATGGCCATGCCGGCCGTGATCACGCCACCCGGGCTGTGGATGTACAGGAACACGTCCCGCTCGGGGTCCTGCGACTCGAGGAAGAGGAGCTGGGCGACGATGACGTTCGCCACCTGGTCGTTGATGGCCGAACCGAGGAAGATGATCCGGTCCTTCAGGAGCATCGAGTAGATGTCCCAGGCGCGCTCGCCGCGGTGGGTCTGCTCGATGACGGTGGGGATCAGGTAGCTGTTGACGGGGTCCATTGGTGTCGCTTCCCTTGAATCCCGGAAACGTAACGCCGTTGCTTCCACGCCCGCCATGAGAGGAGCGCGGGACCCCGTCGCCGGGCACGAGCGAGGAGGGCCAGACGTAGAACCCGCGGGCGCGGCGGCGCATGCCGCGGAGCGCGCGCGCGTGGAGAAACGGAAGGCGGCCGCCGGAGTCCAGGCAAAAGCGCGGCCGGCGCGTACAAAGACGCGCCGGTGCGGGGGGCGGCGAGGACGCGGCCTACTCGGCGGCGGTCTCGTCCGTCTTCTTCTTGGTGGACTTGCGCTTGGGCTTGGCGGGCGCGTCTTCCGCGGCGGCCTCGGCCTCGACAGGGGCGGCGTCGGCCACCGGGGCGGCGTCGGCGTCGGCCACCGGGGCGGCGTCGGCGTCGGGCGCGGAGTCGTTGTCGGTGCCGGACACGTCGACCAGCTCGGCGTGCTCCAGGAGCCACTCGAGGGTGCGCTCTTCGAGGAGGCGCTTCTTGAGCTCGCCCACCGCGTTGTCCTTGGCGAAGTAGCCGCGGATGGCCTCGACGCGCTGACCGCGCATGTCGGCGATCTCCTGGTACTTCGCTTCCATGTCGGCTTCCGTGATGTCGATGCTCTCCTGGCGCGCGACGGCGTCGAGGAGGATCGAAGCGCGGGCCGCGAACTCGGCGCGCTGGCGGAGGTCCGCCATCTGCGCTTCGGAGTAGCGGATGGAGCGGGGGTCGCGGCCGCGGTACGCCGCCTGGATGCGCAGCTCTTCAAGAAGGAGCTGGAGGTGGCTGTCGACCATGGCGGGCGGCACGTCGAACGAGTGCGTGCCGATGAGCTTCTGGAGCAGGTTGACGCGCGCGACGTTGCGGGACGCCTCGGTGGCGCGGCCTTCTTCTTCCATGCGGAGCGCGGCCTTCATGGCCTCGACGCCGCCCTCGTAGCCGAGCTCGGCCGCGGCGGAGTCGGTGAGCTCGGGGGCCTGGGAGACCTGGATGCCGTGCACGGTGACGCGCACGTCGAGGGTCTTGCCGCGGAGCGTTTCCATGCCGGCGTCGGCGCCGATGGTGACGCTGCCCGTAGCAGACTGGCCCTTCGAGAGCCCGATGAGGAGCGTCTCGAGGCCGGGGTAGTAGCGGTCCCCGGCGGTGTTGATCATCGTGCCACTCTCGATGGTCTTCTCCGTGCCGTCCTCGAGGAGGACCAGCTCGGTGAGGGCGAGGTCGCCGCGGGCGACGGCGCGGTCGTCTTCGACCTCGACGAGGCGGGACTGGCCGGCGAGGCGACGCGACACGAGGGCGTCGACCTGCGCGTCGGACACGGTGGGGACGGGGAAGTCCACCTTGATGCTCGTGTAGTCCTTGGCCTCGACCGTGGGCTTGACCTGCACGGTGATGGCGAAAGCGAAGTCCGCGCCGTCGTTGAGGTCGGAGCGGTCCACTTCGGGCTGGCCGAGGAACTCGAGGTCGACCGCGGCCATGCGGAATTCGTTGTTGATCAGGTCGGACGCGACGTCCGCACGGATCTGGCGGCCATAGCGCTGGTCCAGCACCTTACGGGGCACCTTGCCGCGACGGAAGCCCGGGATGTTCACCCGATTCGCCAGGACGCGAAACGCCTCGGAGATCTTCTTGTCGACCTCGGCCGCCGGGACCGTGAACTGAAGGCGCTTCTGGAACGCAGAGATCTGGTCCACCTGGTGGGACATCGGGGCCTCGCGGGGGCGATGGGGTATGGGGTGCGAGAAGGGGGAGTTGAACCCCCACGGGTTTCCCCACCGGATCCTAAGTCCGGCGCGTCTGCCGATTCCGCCATTCTCGCGGAGCGACCATCTTGCGGGCCCGGTCGGTTGTGGCGACCGTCTACGGACCCGCGAAGCCGTGGTGCGAGGCGCCCTTCAGAGGCGACGCGCCTACCACGAATCGACGTGGGGGAGAAGTGGTGGGCCCCCCGGGGATTGAACCCGGAACCTGCGGATTAAGAGTCCGATGCTCTACCAATTGAGCTAGAGGCCCGTATCGAGAAGAAATGGGGTGGACGAAGGGGCTTGAACCCTCGACCCCCGGTGCCACAAACCGGTGCTCTACCAACTGAGCTACGCCCACCGTGAAGGCGCCGCGAATATACTCTGCGACAAGAAACGCGCAAGGCGCGGAGGGCCTTTTGCAGGACACCTGGAAATTCACCGCCTTTCTCCTCTTGCTTGGGGGCTGCGCAGGCCCGCGGAGCGGGGTGAGCGGGCCGACGCCGCTCCCCGAGACCTCGGACGACGCGCTGCGCGCCGGGTACGCGGAGCTCGTGCGCGACCTCCGGGAGGCCTGGCTCAACCGCGACACGGTGCCCGGGCCGGTGGTGTCGTACACCCCGCAGACCCGCTCGGAGGGCGGCCTCGTGCTCACCGTCGGCCCGGCGCTACCGGAAGACGAGCCGTGGAACGCCTGGCCGGACGGCACGGCGCGCCTCTTCAACGACGGCGTCGGCTACCTCTGGCGCGTGCAGATCGCCTCGGACAAACCGGTGAGATGGAGCCCGCCGCACACCCAGCTCGCGGTGAACGACACGGAGCAGACCTTTCTCCCGGTGGCGGAGCCCGATGACCTTCTGATGCCGCTCCGACGCGGCGCCGCGCTCGAGACGACCGCCGGGGTGGCGCCCGACCTGTCCCTGCGGATGCGGAACGCCGACCCCTTCCGACGGGCCTACCTCGGCACGAACACCGCCTCCGGCGCGCGCGAAGGGGTGGTCGTGTTCCCGGCGCCGACCCGGAACCTACAGGCTGTCGCGATGGAGCTGACGCTCGGCGTGTGGGTGGAAGGGGAAGGAATCCGCCAGTATCGATTCTTGTTCGAGTAGCGCGACCGCGCGAGGCGACCGGAGGGCGGGCCGGGCGGCGGCCACCCTTCCGCGGGCCAGGACGCGAGGCCCGGCCCGGTCGGCCCGCGCGCGGCGGGCCGACGGAGGGCCCCCGGCCCGACCCCGCAGGGCACCGACCGGCCGCATCGGCCGGGCGCGCCCGAACGCCGCTCTACCCCCCGAGCTCTGGCGGGAGGGGCGGCGCAAGGCCTCCCGGGACGTCGAGCTGGCCTTCGAGCACGGGGCCGAGGAAGAAGGCGATCAGTTCCTCGGCTTGCGGCGCGCGGACGGGCGCGCGGGCGTGCGCGAGCACCCAGAGGACGAGCGGATCGTCGTCGAGCGCGAGGGCGCGGGCATCCGGCACCGGCGCCGGGAGATTCGGCGCCGCAGACGCCGGAAGCCACGGGACGCCCGGCGCGCGGACACTCCGAGGCCCGCCGTCCGGGAGCTCGCCGACCGCGACGAGCAAGCCGAGCGGATCGGCCCACGGCGAAACGGCGGCCCACACCGCGTCGTCCCACGGCGTGACCGCGGAGGCGTCTGGGTCGGGCCATGGCGAGGCAAAAGGTGTACTCTCGACGGACGGCGCTTCCCACGGCCAGCGGAGGGTTGGCCCGAGCGGCTGGCCGGAGACGGGATCGACGGCGTCGAGGAGCCCGAACGCCGGGAGGCCCGGCCCCGCAGAGAAACGCCCGCCCGCGGCGAGATCTCCCCCCGCGCGCGCTCCGTGGGGGGCCCAGGGCACAGCCCCGCCGCGCGTCGTCGCGAGGAGCGTTCCGTTCGGGCCGACGAGGACGCCGCCGTCGGGGCCGGCCATCCCGGCATCGGACACGGTCGCCCGCGGGAGACCGTCCCGCGCGAGGAGCCCGTTCCAGCCTTCCACCGCGACGCGGCCCACCCGAACGAGCCGCCCGAAGGCGTCGCGGCGGACGGTGACATCCCCTCCCGGCCCGCGCCAGCCGACGAGGCGGCCGACGCCGTCCCACGCGAGCACGACGCCGCTGACGCCCACGATCGCCCCGTTGGCGTCGAGCTCGTAGCGCACCTCCCCTTCCCCGAGCCCCCAGGCGCCGCCTTCGCCGGCGGGTGGCCGGGCCACCACCGGGCGGCCTGTCGCGCCGTACCGCACGACCGCGCCGTTCGGGCCCTCCACCCCGTCGGGAGCGACCGACCACACGGCGTCGGGCGACTCCGCGACAGCCAGGGCGCCGAGCGGATCGCGGCGGAGGAGCCAGGCGACGCCGGCGCGGATACGACCGAGGGCGCCTGTTCCGCCGAGCGCCCAGTCCACCTCGGCCGTGACCCGACCGTCGGTGTCGACCACGGTGACGCGCGCGGCGTCGGCGTCGCGCTCGAAAGTAGCCAGGTGCCCCGTTGGGAATCGCACGAGCCGGGGGCGCCCGGCGGCGTCGCGGTCCACCCCGAGCCGCACCCCTTCCGGCGCGTCGAGGCGAGCCACGCGCCCAACCGCGTCGCGCCCGACCGTCCAGTGCTTCCCGTCGAGCGTGAAGCGGGCTTCGAGGCCGCGCACGTCGCGACTTACCCCGAGCGCGGCGCCGTCGCGCGCGAGCCCGGTGATGCGCCCAGCGGCGTCGCGTGTGAGCGTGACCGGGAGGGCGCCGTCGGCGCGCACGACGTTGCCCTGCCCGTCGCGCGTGAGGCGCACCGGGCTCTCGCCGGCGATGCGCACCTCGCGGACCGCACCGCCGGGCTCCCGCGCGATCGCGAGCGAAACGCCAGGGCCAGTGACGCCGACGACGCGGCCCGCGGGGTCCCGGTCCCAGACGAGGCCGACGGCGTCGATGCCGAGGGGCCGGCCGGCGGGGTCGCGGCGCACCCGGATCGTGTCGCCGACGCCCACAAGCCCGCCGGAGGCGTCGCGATCGAGGGCGAGCACGGTTCCATCGGCCCGCTCGACCGCGCGCGTGCGCCCGACGCCGTCCCGCGTGAACCGGGTGGTCTGTCCGAGCGGCCCGCGGACCCCCACCAACGAACCTCCGGCGTTCCAGCTGAGATCCCACGTATAGCGGCCCGCGGCGACGACGCGCTCGGGCCGGCCCTCCGTGCCGAGCGTCCAGCGCGTGCGGGCGCCGGTGGGGTCGGTGACCGAGGTGACGCGCCCGAGGCTGTCGCGGGCCAGCTCCCACCCTGCGCCGGCGGGGTCCGCGATCGCTCGGACGGCACCGCGCCCATCGCGGCCAAGACGCCACGCGCCCCCGCTCCCGTCGCGCACCTCGGTGACCGCGCCTGTTCCGTCGCGGACGAGCTGGACGCGTGAGCCGGTTGGATCTGCAATCGCGACGACACGGCCGGCGCGGTCCCGCTCGACGGCCCACCACCCGCCCCCGAGCCCGACGCTCCGCGCCGCGCCTCCGCGATCGCGCTCCCAGCGAGCCGCGCGTCCGGCGGGGTCGGTGACGCCGACCACGGCGCCGGCGCTGTCCCGCGCGAAGGTCCAGGTTGCGGCGTCCGGGCCGGAGAGCGTGGCGAGCCCGGCGTCGGACCACGTGAGGCCCCAGGCGGCGCCGGACGGGTCGGTGACCTCGGTGATGCGGCCGCGGGCGTCGCGGGTGAGGCGGGTCTCGCCGCCGCCCGGGTCGGTCCACCCGACGAGCCGGCCGCCGCGGCGCACGGAGCGGGTGGTGGAGCCCGTGGGGTCGGTGACCGTGTCGGCGTCGTCGGTTCGGGCCACGATCCAGGACCCGCCCGGAGCGTTCACGGTGACGCGGCCCGTGGTGGTGGCGTCGCAGCGCCACGCGCCGCCGACGCCGCCGGTGCCGGTGCGGGAGCCCGGGGGATCGACGGTGAGCGCGCTCCCGTCGGCCCAGGTGATGCGGTGGAGCGCGGTGCCGCGGTAGGTGTACGTGACGAGGGTGCCAGCGGTGTCCCCGACGGACTGGAGCAGGCCAGCGTCACGACGCCACCGGACCTCGCGGCCGTCGGAGGCCACGCCCCGATCGCCGTCGATGCGAACGTCCACGGTGCCGGCGCGCATGCCCTCGAAGGCGCCGCCGCCGTCGCGGAGGATCTCCACGACGCGACCGGCGGCGACGCGCGCGGTGACCCGGCCGGCGGGATCGACCCGGAGCACGTGGTTGCCGAAGCGGAGGCCGTCGAGCGGGGCCGGGGCGCGTCCGGGGCGCACCAGGCGGCCCTCGACGACGCGCCAGTCGTCGGCCCAGGCCCAGGCGCCCTCGGTCCAGACGCGGGCGAGGCGGATGTCGCGGTGGCTCGGGCCGCCGTCGAGATCGACGGCGCCCACCTCCACCGCGCACGTGGCGGGGTCGAAGACGACCTCGCCGCGCGCGGCGTCGCGGCCCGGCGGGAGCGGCCCGAGCGACATCCAGCCGGACGGCCCGAGCAACGGCTCGGCGCCGGCGGCCAACGTCGCGAGGGCCAGCAACATCGGTCAGGCGCCGCAGAGGACGATCAGGGGCGTCCTGCCACGATGTATCCGGCCCAGCTCCCGGGCTCGCGGGCGGTGTCCCCGACCTCGCGGATCGCGAGCGTGCGCGCCTCGGAGAGCGAGCGGCTCGCGCTGTAGCGGCGGTTCACGCCCTCCCAGTAGTGCAGGAGGATGGCCTCGCGGACGGCGGGGGCGCCGGCCCAGCCTTCGACGAACACCTCGCGCGCGCCCGCCCGTCGGAGCGCCGCCACGCGCCCGGAGAGCGTGGCGGTGTCGGAGCCGCCCTGGACCGCCACGCCGTCGGCGCCGATGGGGCTCGCGGCGATGTCGGCGAGGGTGAGCGCGCCGTCGGCGAGGAGGTAGCCGCCGTCCGCGGAGGCGGGGAGTCCGCCCAGGTGGAGGAAGCGCGCCTTCCCGACCTTCTCCTTGAACGCGGCGACCGTGGCCGCCTGCCCCTCGAGCACGGTGGCGTCCGGGTAGACGGAGCGGACGGCCAGGGCCTCGACGGGGTCGGCGACGAGGGCGAGCATCGTGACCGTGAGCTCGACCTCGGGCGGGGTGACGGGGAGGAGGGCGTCGAGGTCCGGGAGGTAGCCGACGTGCCGGATGGAGGCGAGGAACCGCACGCCGTCGGACTGTTCGGGGAACGCCGCCACGGGGAGGAGCCCGAGCGGCGCCGGCCCGACCACGATGTACCGGCCGACGCCGAGGAGCACGTCCATCGCGGGGTCGAGGACGACCTCGCGGAGACGGTCACCGCTGGCGACGGCGGACTGGCCCAGCCGGAGCGCGGCGAGCATGGACTCGGTGTCCCGGTAGACGGAGGCGGGGAGGAGAACGACCTTGCCCTTCTCCTCGCCGATGTAGAGCGCTTCCACGCCGTTGGCGGTGGGACGGAAGGAGAGGACGGCGTCGCCGTCGAGCGTGCTGCGCACGGAGGCGACGGACGGCGGCGCGAACCGCAGGAGGCCGGCGGCCTTCTCGGCTTCGTCGAGCGCGGTGACCGCCGCCGCGGGCCAGGGCTCCTCACCCGCCGCCCACGCGAGTGTGCCCGCCCGCACGGCCGCCGCGGCGTCCCAGAGGGCGGCGCGCTGCTCGGGCGTGGCGGTGGCCGGAATCGGCGTGATGCCGTACCGCCAGCCCTGCTCCGCGACGTCGACCCGGGCGGACCAGCCGTGGTGGGCCACGGCGAAGGGGACGGGGTCCACCGAGGCGCGGTTGGTGCCGGCGTCGGCCGCGAGCTCGACGGGCCGCGGGCCGTCGAGCGCGAGGAGCGGCGCCCAGGGGCCGGTGCGCCAGGCGGGGGTGAGCGTTGCGAGCGTACCGGCTTCTCGCGCGGCGGCGGCGCTGTCGCCGGCCGAGAGCGCGGCCCGCGCGCGCGCCCACGCGGCGACGCCGGGAGCGTCGGCAGCGGCGGGGCTCCCCCCGAACACGGCGGTCCAGCCGCCG
>CAXNIN010000016.1:0-24913 GCA_964202365.1 Myxococcota bacterium
GCCCGAAGCGCGCCTTCCTCCCCGAAGAAGTGACGGCGCTCGGGGAGTACCGGGACCGCGGCGGCGCCGTCTTCCTGATGCTCGAGCCCTCCGACACGCCGGACCCCGCCCTCGCCGCCCTATTCGGCGTCGAGTACACGGCGGTGCCCGTCCTCTCCGACAAGGCGTTCATCCGCGTCACGGGCGGCCTGTCGGACCGCGCGTTCGTCGGGACGAACAAGTTCAGCTCGCACGAGTCGGTGACGACTCTCTCGAAGAACTCCGCGCAGGCCACCTTCATCACGCCGAAGGCGGGCGGGCTCAAGGAGATCGCGGGCGAGCACGCCGGCAAGGTCACCATCACCGTGAAGGGGATGGCCGACTGGTTCGCCGACGTGGACGGCAACTTCGAGTTCGACGCCGCCACCGAGAAGCGCGGCGCCGGGCTCGACGTGGCGGCCGTCGTCGCCGGTCCCTCCTCCGGCGACAAGGAGTGGCGCGCGGCGGTCGTGTCGGACGCCACCTGGGCGTCGAACACCTTCATCCGCAACGCGGCGAACGCGTACTACCTCGTGGACACCCTCGCCTGGCTCACGCAGGATCCCGCGCTCTCCGGTGAAGTGGAGAACGAGGAAGACACGAAGATCCAGCACACGAAGGAGGACGAGGCGGTCTGGTTCTACGGAACGAGCGCGCTCGTGCCCGCGATGGTGTTTCTCGGCGGCCTGTTCCGTGTGAACAGCCGCCGTCGCAAGGGGGCGGCATGAACAAGTCGGTCTTCATCTACGCCGGGCTCCTGCTCCTCTCGCTCGGCGCCGCGTGGCAGCGCTACACGGGTGGCGAGGAAGTCGAGAAAGAAGGCGTACAGTTGATTGATGCCAAGGCGGCGGATCTCGAGAAGGTCGTGTACACGACGCCCGAGCTCACGGTCACCTTCGAGATGAAGACGGACGCCTTCGGCCGGTACGGCTGGGCGACCGTCGAGGACCGCAAGAAGAAGGGCAAGGACGACACGGCGCCGGTCGAGCCGAAGGTCACCACCTTCAAGACCGGCACCCCCGCCGACAAGGTGGTGGAGGCCTTCGCGCCGATGTTCGCCCTCCGCGAGCTCGCCGCGACCGACGACGCGCAGCTCACCTCCTTCGGTCTCAAGGAGCCCGACACCACCGTGGCGGTCACCGTGGGCGGAAAGACGCTCACGTACGATCTCGGTGGCGAGACGTACGGCACGAAGGACCGCTACGCGCGGAGCCAGGCCGACGGCAAGCTCTACGTCTTCGACGACGAGCCGTTCAAGACCCTGAAGTTCGCGGCCACGCGGCTCCCCGAGCGCGGGCTGATGGCCGCCAAGGTGGAGCAGGTCTCCGAGATCACGCTCGGGCTCGGCGGCGCCACCGCGCGCTGGTCCCAGAAGAACCGCGACGACAAGGCCGCGGCCTACTGGGAGCGCGACGGGAGCGCCGGCAAGGATGAGACCTTCGGCAACTGGCTCGACAAGGCGCTCAAGCTCAAGAGCACGGCCTACGTGCAGGAAGGCGAAGCGCCCGCCGAGCTCGTGCCCGCGTTCGACCTCACGATTCGCTCCGACGGCCAGAGCGCCGAGACCGTCTCGCTGCTCCAGGGCGGCGAGGACTGGTACGCGCGCTCCGAGTCGACGCGCGGGCTCGTGAAGTTGTCCCGCGGCCCGGCGAAGGACGCCGCGGAGGACGCGAAGGACGTCGTCGAGGGCCGCACGCCCCCGGCCGATCCCGCACCGCCCGCGAAGGACGCCGCCGCCATGGGCGGCAGCGCGCCGCCTCCGGGGGCCCCTCCCGGCGCCGGTTCCGCCGCGCCCGGCGCCCCCGCGCCGCCTTCCGGCCCGCCCCCGCGGCCGACGCTCCCGAAGCCCCCCGGCGGCGGCCCCAAGTAGCGGCGACGCGGAGATGCGCCGTCCCCGGCCCGAGGGTCGGGCGGCGGCGCGCACCTTGTCGCGGAGTCGCGGGTCGGCGCGCGCGACGCCGCCGCGCTCAGCTCTCGAGCACCCGCACGGTGATGACCGTGATGTTGTCCTCTCCGCCGGCCGCGAGCGCTTCGCGCACGAGCGTCTCGGCGAGGTCGGACGGGTACGCCGTGGCGCAGATCTCGGCGATGCGCCTGTCTTCCAAGGGGTCGGTCATCCCGTCGGAGCAGAGCACGAAGAGGTCGCCCGTCTGGAGCGCGCGCGTGGCCGTATCGGGCTCGACGGGGCCGTGGTAGCCGACGGACTGCGTGAGGTAGTTGCGGTGCGCCACCTGCCGCGCGAGCTCGGGGGTGAGCCGGCCGGCGTCGATCTCCTGCTGCACCACGGTGTGGTCACGCGTGAGGCGGGAGAGGTTCCCGTCTCGATACAGGTAGATACGGGAATCGCCGACGTGCGCCACGTGGGCCTGGTCGCTCTCGATGAGCAGCACGCACACGGTGGTGCCCATCCCCGCGTAGGCGGGCCGGAGCTGCGCCTCGCGCCGGATGCGCGCGCTCGCCTGGTTCATCGCGTAGCGGAGGCGCTCGCGCAGCACGTCGCCCTCGTCCTGCACGGTGCGCTCCAGGCGCGTCTCGTCCGGGTCGTCGGTGCCCTGCAGCAGCTCCTGCAGCGTGTCCGTAGCGAGCCGCGACGCGACCTCGCCCGCGGCGTGCCCGCCCATGCCGTCCGCGACGACAAACAACCCCGACTCTTCGTCGACGAGGAAGGTGTCCTCGTTGTTCTCGCGTACGGGGCCTGGATCTGTCCAGGCGAAGGCCTCGAGTCTCATTCTCACCCTCCAAGACGAGCTTCCCGCCTCATGGCTTGCACCGGCCGGACCTGCGAGCGAGAGTATAGAGTCCGCTTTTCGTTGCCAAGGCGCCGGTGTCCTCCCCACCCCTCACGCACGAACCCGAAGCCGGCGCCCGACTGGGGCGCTGGGATGTCCTGCAGCCGCGGGGACGCGGGGGCATGGCCACCGTGTACGTGGCGCGAAACGTCGAAACGGGCACGCTCGGGGCGCTCAAGCTCATGAACCCCGGCGGGAGCGCCGCCGAGGTGGAGCGGCGGTTCCGTCGCGAGTTCCGCGCGCTTTCGCGTCTCGAGCATCCGAACATCACGCGAGTTTACGATTGGGGAACCTGGGACGGGCGGCCGTACTTCGTGATGGAGCTGCTCGACGGGCAGGATCTGCGCACCGTCGTGGAAGCGTGGGCGACAGAGCCGACGCAAGATCGCTTCGAGATCGCGCGCGCCGTGGTGGTGCAGGTGGCGCGCGCCCTGGAGCTCGTGCACCTCCGCGGGCTCATCCACCGGGACGTCACCCCATCGAACATCATGCTCCTCGCGGACGGCGGCGTGAAGCTGATGGACTTCGGGGTGGTCAAGGAGACGGGCACCACCGAGCTCACCGCGCACGGCGAGCTGCTCGGCACCGTCGCGTACGTCGCCCCGGAGCAGATCAACGGCGACGGCGTGGACGCCCGCACGGACCTCTACTCCCTCGGTGCGGTGCTCTACCTGCTCCTCACCGGCCGGCGCCCCTTCAACGCGCGCACGCTCGCCGGCTACCTCGACAAGCACCTCCACCGGCCGCCCCGGCCGCCGCGCGAGCTCGTGCCCACCGTGCCGAAGGCGCTGGAAGACGTGTGCCTGCGCCTCCTGCAGAAGGAGCCCGCGGACCGCTTCGCCTCGGCGAGCCACCTCCTGCGCGCGCTGGAAGGCCCCCTCCCGCTCGACCCCGCGGCGCCCTGGCCTCCGGCCATCGTCGGCCGCGCCGACGCCCTGGCGGCGCTCACCAACGGCCTCGAGGCGTGTCGGGAAGGCCACGGCGGCGTGCTCCTGGTGGAGGGCGGCGCCGGCACCGGGAAATCGCGGCTCACCCAGGTTGCCCTCGCGACGGCGCAGGCGACCGGCATGCCGGCCACACGCATCCGCGCCCGGCCCTCCGCGAACCCCCTCGCGGCGTACGCCACGGTGTACCTGTCGCTGCAAGCGGAAGGGCTCGACCCGAAGCCCGTGCTGGAGCGCGCCTTCGGGGAAGGCGGCCGGGGCGTCGAACGGTACGCGTTGTTCGCGGCTTTCCGCGAGATGGTGGCGGGTACGCGGCCGCGGCTCTTCGTCGTCGACGATCTCCACTTCGCGGATGCCGGCAGCGTCGAGCTGCTCGAATACCTTGTCCGGAACACGCTCTCGCTCGCGAAAGAGCCGATTCTCTGGCTGTTGACGCGCGCCCCCGGGGTGGCCGACGCCGCCATCGACGGGCTCGCGCTCGGCACCCGCACGGACGTGCCCCCCACGCGGGTGGCGCTCGGCCCCCTCGACCTCGCCCAGGTGCAGGAGCTCGTGCTCTCCGTCGTCGCGGACTCGCCCGCCGCGCAGGCGCTCGCGGTGCGGCTCCACCACGAGTCGGAGGGCAACCCGGCGTACCTCGCGGAGATGGTGCGCGGGCTCGTGGAGGAGTCCGCGATTCGGGTGGAAGCCGGGGTGCGCACCCTCACGCTCGACGAGGCCGGCGTGACGCGCGCGGCGCTGCCCCTGCCGCGCTCCGTGCGGGAAGCCGTGCTCGCGCGGCTCGAGGCGCTCCCGCCGAGCGCGCGTGCGGTCGCGAACGTGCTTGCCGTCGCGCGCGCCGAGATGCCGGTGGGCGTACTCGCGGACGGCGCGGGCCTCGCCGAGCCCGCCCTCGCGGAGGGCGTGGAGGCCCTCGTGGACGCCGGGCTCGTGCGCGAGCGTCGCGGAGAGCTGGAGGAGCACCTCGACTTCGCCCAGCCGCGCACCCGCGAGCTCCTCTACGGCGCCATCCCGGTCGAGACGCGCAGCGCGCTCCACCGCCGGGTGGGGGAAGCGCTGGAGCGCACCTACCGGCGGCGCCTGAACCTCGTCGTCGAGTCGCTCGCGGTGCACTTCGAGCTCGGCGGCGTACCCGGCAAGGCCTACCCGTACCTCGTACGGGCGGGGCAGCGCCTGCTCGATCGCTCGTTCGTGGCGGAGGCCGAAGCCTTCTTCGAGCGCGCCGTCGTCATCGAGCCCGCCGCCCGCGCCACCATCGTGCTCGACGAGGCGGACAGGCTCCTGGCGGATCTCCTGTTGCGACGCGCGGACGCCCTCGCCCACCTCGGCCGATGGTCCGAGGTGCCGGGCGGGCTCGAGGCCGCCGCGGCCCTGGCGCACGAGCTCGCCGACGACCGGCTCGCGAGCCGGGCCGCCGCGGCGCTCGCGTCGTTCGCGCGCCACAACCACCACCTCGAGGCGGCCGAGGCGGGCCTGCAGGAGGCCATCCGCCTCGCTGAGCGCGCCGGCGACCCCTCGCTCAAGGTGATGCCGCTCAACGGCCTCGGGGCCATCGTGTGGGCCCGCGGCGACCTGGAAGGCGCGCGGCGCTGGTGGGTGGAAGAGCTCGCGGTCGGCGAGGCCACGCACGACGAAAAAAGCCTCGGCTACGGCTACAACGGGCTCGGGCTGGTGGCGCTTTGCAAGGGGCAAGCCGCGGAGGCGCGGCGCTTCTTCGAGCAGAGCGCGGAGATCTTCGAGCGGATCGGCCTCCTCGGGCCGCTCGCGGTGGCGCGGGTGAACCTCGTGGAGATTCACCACTTCACCGGGAACCTCCGCCGGGGGCTCGAGCTCGCCGAGAAGACCCTCGCGCTCGCCCGGGAGACCGACCACCCGCTCGGCGTCGCCCGGGGCCGAAGCCACATGAGCCTCGTCCTCGTGGACCTCGGGCGTTCGGCCAAGGCGATGGACGAGGCCCGCGAGGCGCTGCGCATCGTGCGGGAGCTCGATCAGCGCGAGGACGAGGTCGCGACGCTCGTGGCGCTCCTGCGGGCCGCCTGGGCGGTCCACGATTACGGAGCGCTGCGTAAGGGGCTGGACGAGGCGGTGGGCATGTTGCGCTACGACCCGGAGGGCTTCGCGCCCCTCGTTTACGCCTGGCGAGCGCGCCTCGCCGCGCACGACGGGGACCTGCACGCCGCCCAGCAAGAGCTCGACCGCGCGCTCGACGCCGGCGGCGGGCGGTGGCCGTACCAGGAGTGCCGCCTCGATCTCGTGCTCGCCCGCGTGTACGCGGCGATGGGCAACTCCGCCGAGGCGTGCCGCCGGGCCGAGGCCGCGATTCGGCGCGCCGATGCGTGCGGGTTCCGGCTCTACGCGCTCAAGGGCCACACCCTCGCGGCGCAACACAGCCCGGACGAGGCCGCGGTCGCGCGCCATCGTCGTGTCGCGGATGCGCTCGCGCGCTCGCTCGCCGCCAACCTTTCGCGGGAGGACGCCGAACGGTTCCTCGACGCGGACCAGACCCCCCCGGTGGCATGAACGACCTCCCCGGACATCCCCCGCTCCCGGGTGACTGCGTCGGTCCGTACCGACTGGTCGCGACGCTCGGCGTCGGCGGGATGGCCACCGTGTACCGCGCCGAGGGGCCGGACGGGCCCGCCGCGGTGAAAATTCTCCATCAAAGCAGGATCACCGAAGAGGAAGTGAAGCGGTTCCGTCGGGAGTACATCACGCTCGCGAGGCTTCGCCACCCGAACGTGGTGCGCGTGCACGACACGGGCGACGAGGGCGGGTACCCGTGGATTGCGATGGAGCTGGTGGAGGGCACGGACCTCGGCACCCAACTCGAGCGGTGGCGGTCCGACCCCCCGAAGGACCGCTTCGAACGGATCGAAGCGCTGTTCACGGAGCTCGTGGAAGCGCTCGCGTACGTTCACGAGCAGGGCATCGTGCACCGCGATCTGAAGCCGGGGAACGTGCTCGTCGGGGCGGACGGCCACGCGCGGCTCACCGACTTCGGGGTCGTGAAGGACCCGGACGCCTTCCCGACGAGCCTCACGCTGGCGGGAAGGCTCGTGGGCACCGTCGCGTTCATGGCGCCGGAGCAGATCACGGGCGAGTCGCCCGACACCCGCGCGGATCTCTACAGCCTCGGCGCGCTCCTGTACGTGATGCTCACGTTCCGGAGGCCGATCGTGGCGGATTCGATCGCCGGCTACCTCGCCCGGCACCTCACCGAGACTCCGCGCGCGCCGTCCGAGGTCGACCCGCGCGTGCCGGCGCGCCTCGAGCGGGTGTGCACGAAGCTCCTGCAGAAAGACCCCTCGCGGCGCTTCGCCTCGGCGCGCCAGGTGCTCGCGACGCTGCTGGAAGCGCCGTCCGACGACGCCCTGCCGATTCACGGGCGCGAGGCTGTTCTCGACGCGCTCTCGGGCCGGGTCGACGGGCTCTTGAAGCGCGGTGTGGGCGGGGTCGTCGCGGTGCTCGGCCCACCGGGCAGCGGTCGCACCCGGCTCCTGCAGGAAGCCGTGGAGCGCGCGCGCGCGAGCGGGGCGAGCACCGCCACCGCGGGCGCGTCGAACACCGTCGCTACGCTCCTCGCCGCGCTCCCGCCCCCCGCGAACCCCGCCGGAGACCAGGGGCTGCGCGGGCGCCTCGGCGACGCGCCGTGGGTGCTTGTCGTGGACGACCTCGACGCCGCCCCGGCCGACGACCGCCACGCGCTCGCGGCGCTCGTCCGCGACGTGGTGGCGATCGAGGGTGGTCGCCTCCTTCTCGTCGTGGTGGCGCGCCCCGGAACGGACGACGGCCTCGTGACCGGCGCCGCCACCGGGCTCGGCACCGAAGAAGTGGTGGTCGGCGGCCTCGAGCGGGACGCCGTGCGGGCGATGCTCCGCGACCGCGGCCTCCACGGCGCGCTCGGCGCCGCGCTCGGCCGCCGCCTGCACGAAGAGCTCGGCGGGCTCCCCGGCCCGGTCCTCGAGCAGGTGGACGCCCTCCTTCGCGCGGGGTGGCTGGTGCGCGGCGCCGAGGGTTCGCTCCGCGCCACGCGCCCGGTCGACGCCCTCCGCACGGACCCCCTCCCGCTCCCCGACCGCGTGCGGCAGGTCGAGGCGCGCTTCCTCGACGGCCTGCCGGCGCCCGCGCGCCGGTGCCTCGAGGCGCTCGCCGTGCTCGGGTCCCCCAGCAGCGTCGCGCTCATCGCGCCGCTGGCGGGGCTCCACGAGGCCGAGCTGCAGGGCCCGCTGCTCTCGCTCGCGCGCGAGGGGCACGTCGCGACCACGGAAGACGGCCTCCAGGAGCTGCACCAGATCGTCTCAAGGCGCCGCGCCCAGGTGATCTACGAGAACATCGAAGCGGCGCGGCGCGCGCAGATGCACCGTGCGGCGGCGGCCACGCTCCAGCGCATCCACCACCGCCGGCTCCACGCCATCGCGGAGGCCGCGGCGCACCACCTGCTCCACGGCGGAGACCCCGCCGGGGCCTACCCCCTGCTCATCCAGGGCGCCCAGCGCGCGTTGCGGCGCGGCGACCACGCGGCGGCGCGGACGCACTGCGCGAGGGCGCTCGAGGCGCGTGGGGCCGCCGAAGCCACGATGACGCCGATGGACGCCGCGCGGACCCGCCGGCCGCTCTATCAGGCCCTCGGCGACGCGCTCCGGGCGGGCGGGCGCGTCGAGCAGGCCGGCGATGCCTACGCGCAGGCGCTCCTCGCCGCGCGCACGGAAGGCGATCGCGGGGCCATCGGGAAGGCGCTCGCCGGGGTTGGCCTCGTCGCGTTCGCGCGGGGGCGCGCCGCCGAGGCGATGGGGGCCCTCGAAGAGGGGCTCGCCTCGCTCGAGCGCGGCGACGCCAGTTGGCCCGACGCCGCGAACGCCCTCGCGACGGTGCGATTCGACAACGGCAACCGCGACGGGGCCGAGCGGCTCTGGCGGGAGGCCGTCGAGCTCGGGGAGGCGTCGCGCAACCCGCAGGCGGAGCTCGTCGGCCTCTGGGGCCTCGTGCTCCTCGCCCGGGTCACCGGGGACCGCGCGCGCGCCCTGGAGCGCATCGACGGAGCCGTCCGCCGCGGCCGCGACACGCGGTCGTCCGAGTGGCTCGTGCGCATCCTCCATCAGCGCGCGCAGATCGCGCTGGACGAGGGCGACTGGGCCGGCGTCGCGCGCATGGGCGACGACATCGACGCCGTCGGAGACGCGCAGGCGCTGGGGCACGCGAGCGCGCTCGCCGCGTCGCTGCGGGCGGCCGCGTTGGACGGCATGGACGAGGTCGCCGCCGCGGTGCGCGCCGCGCGGGACGCGCTCGGGTTGTGCCGCCTCCACCACGTGCCCGAACTGTCCGCGTGGGCGCCGGCCGTGCGCGTGCTCGTGCGGCACGGCGACGCCGACGAGGCGGCGGGCGCGCTCGGCGAGCCCGGGTGGGCGCCCGATCCGCCGTTCGACGCCGAGGCCCTCCGGTTGGCGCTCCTTGCCCTCGCGAGCGCCGCGCGGCGGCCGGACGCAGCGCGCACCGCGGCGCGCGCTGCCCTCGCCCGCCCCGTCGGGACCGTGCCCTCCGCCACCGCGCGCATCGAGATCGACGCCGGAATCGCTCTCCTCCGCGTCGGGGACCTCGAGTCCGCCGCGCGGGCGGCGTCGCGCGCGCTGCTGCGCCTCGACGACCGTGCGCACCCCGCGCTCGTGGTGGAGGCGTGCCGCCTCGCGGAGCAGGCGGGGCCCGACCCGGCGGCCCGGGTGCGGCTCTCCCGGCTCGCGCGCCCCTGATCTCGGAAGTCCCGGGAGCGGCGCCGTCCCAGTCGGGACGCGACGTGGGGCCGGTCGGCGGGAAACCGAGGATCGGCGCCCCGGTCGGCGCGCGGCGTGTTAGGTCGGGCGCCGGTTAGCCCACGGACGGGAAGCGCGCGTGTCCTCGGGAAGCGACAACGAAGGGAACGCATCCCTCCTCGACATTGGGGGGCTGCGCGTGGCGCCCGGTGATCGGGTGGGCAACTACGTCTACCGCCGTCTGATCGGGCACGGCGGCATGGCGCACGTGCTCCTCGCGAGCGACCCCGACGGACGCCCCGCCGCGCTCAAGGTTCTCAAGTCGAGCCGCGTCGGCAGCGGCTACCCGCGGTTCCTGCGCGAGTTCAAGGCGCTCTCGCGGCTGCGTCACCCCAACGTCATCCGGGTGGACGCCCTCGGGAGCCTCCACGGGCACCCCTTCATCGCCATGGAGTACGTCGACGGGCACGACCTCCACTACGCCATCCACACCTTCCGCACGTTGACCCCCGAGGAACGTTGGCGGCGCTGCGAGGAGATCCTCGTCGATCTCTGCCGGGCGCTCGCCTACATCCACCGCCGCGGCCTCATCCACCGCGACCTGAAGCCGTCCAACGTGCTCCTCGACCACGATCGGCAGTGCAAGCTCACCGACTTCGGCATCGTGAAGGACCTCGACCCCGAGGCCGACGCCGCCATCTCGACAACCCTGGTCGGCACCTGGGCGTACGCGAGCCCCGAGCAAATTCAAGGGTATCCGATCGACCACCGGTCGGATCTGTACAGCCTCGGCGTGATCCTCTTCGCGATGCTCACCGGGCGGCGTCCCTTCGTCGCGCGCGATCTCGCCGGCTACCTCGAGCTGCACCGCAACCACGTCGCGCCGTCGCCACGCGAGCTCGATCCGTCGGTGCCGCCGCACCTCGACGAGATCTGCCGTCGCCTGTTGCGCAAGCAGGCGCGGGACCGGTTCCGCAGCGCGCAGGAGATCCTCTACCGGCTGGAGCAGCTCGACGCCGATCTCGACCTGCCGGACCTCGCGCCCTGGGAGCCCGCGCTGGTCGGGCGGACAGCCGAGGAGGAAGTGCTCCGCGGGCGGGCGGCGGCGCTCACGCGCGGCCAATCGGGCGCGGTGTGGATCGAGGGCGCCGAGGGCGCCGGCAAGTCGCGGCTGCTCGATGTCGCGGCGCATCAGGCGGAGCTCATGGGGATCGCGGCGCACCGTGTCCGCGCGGGCGACCGCGACGACGCGTTCAGCGTCATCGTCCGGCTCGCGGCCTCGGTGGGCGCCCAGCTCCCCGGGAAGTCCGGCGAGCGGCTCGCGGGGGAGATGTCGGCGTACGCGGCGGAGGCGACCGCCGGCGGGCAGGCGCGGGAGCGGCTCTACGACGCCCTCGCCGACGGCCTCGCGGCGCTCCTCGAAGAGACGCCGCAGATCATCCTCCTCGACGATCTCCACAACGCCCATCTCCCCACGCTCGACGCGCTGACGTGGCTCGTCCGGCGCTTCGTCGGCGCGGACCGCCCGCCGCTGCTCGTGGTCGGCACGTGGCGGCCGGATCGCCTCGGGAGCCGCCTCGCCGCGCTCCGCGACGGTGTCGGCGACGGCGGCTTCTCCGAGCTCGTTCGCGTCGGGCCGCTCCCGGCGGTGGTCGTCGCCGACCTCGTGCTCTCCCTGCTCGGCCCGGTGCGCGTCGCCGAGGTGCTCGCGGAGCGGCTGTTCGCGGAGTCGGAGGGCAACCCCCTCTTCCTCGTCGGGTACATCCAGAACCTGATGAACCACGGCATCCTCGTGCGGTCGACCGGCGGCTGGCGCGTGACGGCCGACGTCGAGGAGCTGGCGAGCGGGCACATGGAGATCCCGGGCGCGGTGCGGCAGGTGGTGCACGCCCGGCTCGACGAGGTGAGCGAGCAGGAGCTGCCGGTGCTCGAGGTGCTCGCGGTCAACGGCCGCGAGATGGAGCTCGACGTCCTGCTCGACGTGCTCGATCTCGACGAGGACGCCGGGAACGACCGCGTCGAGCCGCTCATCGCGCTCGGCGTGGTCCGCCAGCGCCGCGCCGGCCAGCAGGTGCTCCTCGAGTTCGCCCACTCGAAGTACGGCGACGTGGTCTACCGCGAGCTCGACCCCGAGCGGCGCGCCGACGGCCACCGTCGTGTCGCAGCCGCGCTCGAGATCCGCTACCAGCATGCGCCCTCGGCGGCGGGCGTCGTGGGCGAGCATTACCGCCGCGCGGGCGAAGTGGGCAAGGCCTTCCAGTACCTCACCGCGGCGGCGCGGCGGGCGCGCGACAAGGGCCTCTACGTGGAAGCGTGGGAGCTCGCGGCGCGCGCGCAGGGCGCCGACGACCCCGCCCGCGTCGACCTCCCGGCCGCCGAGTACGGCGCCATCAAGCACATGCTCCTGCAGGTGCGCGCGGACGTCCTGTTCCACCGCACCGAGTGGCGCGAGGCGCGCGAGGTCCTCGAACAGGCGATCGCGCTCATCGGCAGCGGGCCGGACGCCGCCGCGGCGCTCCGCACCCGCATCCACTACGGCCGGGTGCTCCGCGTGCTGGGCGAGCTCGACCGCGCGGAGGCGGAGGTGCGCGGCAGCGTGGAACACGCGCGGGAGCTGCACGATCGCGAGGCGGTCGCCGAAGGCGTCCTCGTGCTCGCGGGCATCGCCTGGGGGCGGGGCCAGCCCGACGTGTGCGAGCGCCTCGCGGAGGAGGGGCTCGTGCTCGCGGCGGGGCCCGGTCTCGTCGGCGCGCGCGCGCATCTCCTCCTCGCGCTCACCGCAGCGCAGGCGAGCCGCGGGCAGTTGGCGAGCGCGGCGTCCGGCCTCCAGGAGGCCCAGGCCCTCCTCAAGGACCTCCGCATGCGCACGGCGCGCGGGCTCGCGCTCGCGAACCTCGCCGAAGTGCTCCTCGGTCAGGGAGACCCCGGCACGGCCTGGGAGTACGCCACCGACGCGCTCCAGGAGGCCGAGGAGTCGGGCCACCGCCTCGGCGAGGCCGCCGCTCGCGGCATCCGCGGCCTCGCGGCGATGCGCGCCGGCGCGTTCGAGGAGGCCCGCACCGAGTTCGAGGCCGCGATGGCCGCCGCCCGCGCTCTCGGCGTGCAGTCGGAGATCGCTGTCCCGGCGTGGCAGATCTCGCGCCTCGATCTCGAGGAGGGCGACCTCGACAGCGCCCTGAACAACCTCGACACCGCCGCCGCAGCCGCGCGCCTCGGCGACCCCGAGCACTACGGCCCCGCCATCGAGGTGCTCCGCGCGCAGGTGCACGCGTGCACGGACTCCGCCGAAGCCGCGCTGTCCCTCGTCACGCGGGTCGAGGCCCGGCTCGGCCAGCTCCCGATGCTCCGGCGGGCCCAGGTCCTCGTCGACCTCGGCATCACCTGGCGGCTCCTCGGTCAGCCGGCGATCGCGCTCGCGCGCGCCCGGGACGCCGCCCAGCTCGCGTCGTTGCGCGGCTTCCGGCTCTTCCACCTCGACGCCCTCCTGCTCCTCGAGCGGCTCGAGCCGGAGCTCGCCGAACGCCAGGCCGCGCGCGCACAGCTCGGCGGCGTGGCCCGCGAGGTGGCGGCGGCGATGCCCGCGGCGTGGCAGGCGACCTTCCTCCGGAGGCTGGGCCTCGGCCCCTGATGCCCGCCACCACGCCCGAACGTGTCGGCCCGTACCGGCTCGACCGCCTGCTCGGCCAGGGCGGGATGGCCCGCGTGTACCGCGCGGTCGCCGACGATGGCGCGGTCGTCGCGCTCAAGTGGCTCCACCGCGCCTCCCCGGCGGTGCTCGCGGGCTTCGCGGAGGAGGTGCGCCTCCTCGAGCGCCTCGATCACGAGAGCATCGTCCGCTACCGCGCCCACGGCGTGGAGCGCGGGCTGCCGTGGGTGGCGATGGAGTACATCGAGGGGCAGGACCTCCGCGTCTACACCGACAAGCTCCGCCTGCGTCCGCCGATGGAGCGCCAGGTGCGCACCCGCGCCATCGCCCGGGCCCTCTGCCGGGCCCTCGGGTACGTGCACGCCCAGGGGCTCGTCCACCGCGACGTGAAGCCCAGCAACGTGCTCCTCGAGGGGCGCGGCCGCGTGCTCCTCACCGACTTCGGCGTGGCGTGCGTCGCCGACGAGGCGCCGTTGACCGGGATGGGCATCCTCGTGGGCACGGCCGCCTACGCGGCGCCAGAGCAGATCGCGGGCGGGCGTGTGGATGCGCGTGCCGACCAGTACGGCCTCGGCTGCACGCTCTACTACCTCCTCACCGGGCGCCGCCTGTTCGACGAGGAGGACACCGCCGCGCTCCTCCACGCCCACCTCGAGCGTCCGCCGCGGCCCCCGTCCGAGCGCGACCCCACCGTGGCGCCCGACCTCGAGGCCTTCGTGCTCCGCCTCCTCGCGAAGGAGCCCGGCGCGCGGTTCGCGGACATGGCCGAGGCCGAAGCCGCCATCTCGAACGCGGCGCCGATCGGGCTCCCGCTCGCCGGCCGCCAGCCGGTGATCGACGCGCTCGCCGCCGCGCTCGACCGCGTCGCCGAAGGCGCCGGCGTCGTCGTGCGGCTCGACGGGCATCGCGGCGCCGGCCGCTCGTGGTTTCAGGCCCTCGCGCGCGAAGCCGCGGATCGCCGCGGTCTCGCCTGCGTCACGACGGACGACGCCGCCGCGCTCGACGCCGCGCTCGCGCATGTCGCCGCGGGGGCCGCGTTGCTCGTCGTCACGACGCGGAGCGTGCCGAACGCGGTGAACCTCCCGCTCCCGCCGCTCACGATGGCCGAGCTGCGACGGTCCGTGTACGGCTATGCGGCGGCTACGCCGGATCTCGCGCGGGTCGCCGAGCGCCTGCACCGCGAGACCGGCGGGAACGCGGCGCTCCTCCTCGAGCTCCTCGACCGGTACACCGACCGGGATCGCCTCGCGCTCCCGGAAGGCCCCCTCGGTGTGGACGCCCGCCGGTGGACAGAAGGGCTCGATCTCGACGAAGAGACCGTCGCCGGCGTGCTCGCCGTGGTGGACGGGCCGGTGTCCCTGGAGCTGCTCGAAGCGATCGCGCTCGTGCCGCCCGAAGGGCCGCTCCAGGCGCTCGCCGCCCGCGGGGTGGCCACGCTCTCGGGGGACAGGTGGATGCTCGCCGCGGAGGCCCTGCGCGCGCCCCTGCGCGCCGCCGTCCCCGACCTGGAGAGCGTCGAGGCGCGCGTGGCGGCGCTCGTGGCGCGCCCGGAGCTGCTCGAACCGGACGCCCTGCTCGACGAGGTCGAGCGGCTCCGCAAGGAGGGGCGCCGCGCCGAGGCGAGCGCGCTGCTGGTGGACGGGCTCGCCGAGCCGGTGGAGGGCGACGTTCGCGGTGCGCGCCTGCTCGCGCTCGGCGCGCTGCTGTGGAGCGACGGCGAGGCCGCTGGTGCGCGCGCGGCCTACGAGGAAGCGCTCGCCTGTGTCGTCGACCCCGGCGGGCGGCGGGTGGCCGCGCTCGGTGTCGGCGTCACCGCGCTGCAGACCGGCGCGCTCGATCTCGCCCTCGACCGCTTCACCGAGGTGGCGACCGACGCCGACCTCGCCGGCGACCCTGCCATCGCCGCGGCCGCGCTCATGCACCTCGCCGAGGCGCGCGCCGTCTCCGGGAGCCTCGCCGAGGCCCTCCGCGCCGCGCGCCGCGCGCACGCGCTCGCGGAAGGCCTCCGCGATCGCGCGCTCGAGTGCGCGGCCACGCGGCACCTCGGCATGGTTCTCCTCGACGCCGGCCTCACCGCCGACGCCGGGCGGCATCTCGCGGACGCCTCCGCCCTCGCCCGCGCGGCGGATCTCGGCGAGGAGCGCCTCGCCGCGCAGGTCCTGCGCGCCCGCGCCACCCTGGAGGAGCGCGCCGACAGCCGCACCGCCGCCGCGGCCGCGCTCGATCGCGTGCTCCCGCAGCTCGCCGCCACCGGCACCGACCCGGGCGGCTTCCGGCTCCTCGCGCGGTGCGTGTGGGCCCACGCCGCGGCGGTGCTCGGCGACGAGCGCATGTTCCGCCGCGCCCTTGCCGAGGCCGACCCCCGCGCCGCAAAGGCGCGCATGTCGCTCCAGCTCCGCGCGGAGGTCATGCTCGCGCGGGCAGCCCTCGCCGCGGGGGACGGCGCCGAGGCAAAACGCCGCGCCGACCTCGTGCACGCCGAAGCCTCCGCGCGCGGCTTCGCGCTCCTCGCGTGGGAAGCCGACCGCGTGCGCGCGCGCGCGGCGGGCACACCGCTCCCGCCGCCGGGAGACCTCGCGGTAGGGCTCGACCCGATCGCGGTGCGCGCGCTCGAGCGAAGGTAGGCGCCGCGTCGCGCGCGGTGAGCGCGCTGCGACGTTTCAGAGCCCGGCACACGCTTCCGGCGCCGGCGGCAAGGCCCCGGCGCGGCGCGCGCGACGGTTCAGCGCCGGCGGCGGAGCGCGGCGGCGCCGGCGAGCGCGAGGAGGCCCCAGGCGCCGCTCACCGGGGAGGTGGTGGAGCAGAGGCCGCTCTCGGAGGAGTAGTCCTCGCCCACGGCGTCGGGGCGCACGGGGTCGTCGCCGAGGTCCGTCGTGGGGCCGGGATCGGCGTCCGTGTCGGTATCGGTGTCCGTGTCCGTGTCCGTGTCGGTGTCCGTGTCCGTGTCCGTGTCGGTGTCCGTATCGGTGTCCGTATCGGTGTCGGTGTCGGTGTCCGTGTCGGCGTCGCCCATCTCGGCGGCGCTGTACACCGGGGTGTAGCCCTCGATCCAGCTGATGTACTTGTCGACGCGCACGCCGCCGGTGTACCCGCCCTCGCAGTACGTGCTGTCGTCGTCGGAGACGAACGAGTTCACGGCCGCGAGCTCGTAGACGTTGCCGCTCGTGTCGAGCTCGAACGCGGCGCCGCCGGAGTCGCCCTGACAGACGTTCTGGTTGTCCTCGGGGTCGTACCCGTACAGGAATACGTCGTCGTAGTCGTACGCGGGGATGTCGGCGAAGCGCTTCTTGCTGGAGTCGCTTCCGCCGTCGCGGGTGATGCCCCAGCCCACGTACCGGTACTCGTCGCCCACGTCGCGGTTGGTGAGGGCGTCCTTGTTGACCGCCATGTACGGCGTGCTCGTGATGCGGTCGCGCAGCTCGATGATGCCGATGTCGTTCTCGAGCGTGTTGTCGTCGTACCGGGGGTGGGCGGTCCAACTCCGGGCCTCGGCGTAGTCGGTGATGCCGGCGTCGCTATTGAGGTCGTACCCGACCACCACGATGAGGTTGGGGTACCCGTAGGACTGGTTGTCGTCCATCGCGACCACGCAGTGCGCGGCGGTGAGGACGTGGTCCTCCGCGATGAGCGTGCCCGAGCAGAAGTTGTAGCCGTAGCCGCTGTTATCGGCGGCGTACAGCGTGACGACGGCCTCGTAGTCCTGCGTGGTGCTGCCGTTGACGATCGGGGGCGGGGGCGCCTCGGAAGCGAGCGTGGCCAGGACAAGGGAGAGCATGGGACCTCGTCGAACGGCGCCAGCATAGCGCGGGGGAGCCGCGACCGCGCCGGCGATAATCGTGCTTTCGGTAGCCTACCGGCGACGGCGACCGAGAACGCCGATGATCGCCATCAGCGCGCCCACGGCGCCCAGCCCGGGCGGCACCACCGACGCGCACCCGGAAGGCTCGCCCTCGGCGGGAACACGACGGCCTTCGCGGACGCGGTCGAGCGGGGTGGTGTCGGCGTCGGCATCCGTGCCGGTGTCGTCGCGGGCATCGGTGTCGGTGGGGTCGTCGTCGCCGCCGGTGTCGACGGGGTCGAGGTCTTCGAGGTCGCCGAGGGCGCCGTCGAAGCTGGCGGAGAGCACGTACGCGCCGGGGAACTCCTGGCCGCCCACCCAGGTGTCGACGGCGATCCACACCGTGCCGGGGCGCACTTCCACCGAGAGGGAGGTGTCGTTGCGGGCGATGCAGGCGTCGCCGTTGGCGGCGGTGAGGACGTGCACGTCAACATCGACGCCGACGTCGTCACTCACGACCACTTGGAGCGTGCCGGAAGAGGCGGCCTCGAACCGGTAGAGGACCTCTGGGCCGGACTCGTCCGTCTCGGGGGCGCACGCGTACCGGTCGATCGCGTCGGAAGCGGCGCCGGCAGTCCACCGGAAGTCGCTGAACGGGAACGCCGTGATGTCGCGGGGCGCGCCCGCGGTGCCGCTCACCGGGCCGTCTTCGATGTCGTCGAAGCGGATGGGCTCGTAGCCGTCCACGTAGGACCAGCCGCTCGACGCGTTGAGGCGCACCTTCTCAGCACCGCCCGCAGCTTCGTAGAACACGGGCCAGCCGGCGTCGGTCTCGTGGGTGAAGAGCACCACGTGGCTGCCGGCGTCGTTGAAGGCGTCGGCGCGCTTCGCGGCGGACCAGCTGATGCCGTGGGTGGGCCCGCTGTCGAAGGTGGAGGTGGAGTAGTGGTCCGTCTCCCACACCATCGAGACGAAGCCCGAGCAGTCGACGCCGGTGGTGCACGAGAGGATGCCGTGCCACGAGTGGCTGCCGGCGCCGTACCCGTCGGCGATCTGGTCGTCGAACTCGTCGAGCGTGACGTAGCCGCCCCAGTCGTACGGGAGCCCGACGTACTCGCCGGGCGGGTAGTCACTCGCATAGTCGCCGTCGGTGCACTCGGCGTACTGGTTGTCGGCGGAGGACCGCCACACGTGCGACGCGTAGCGCGCCGCGTTGTCGAGCACCTGTTCGCGCGGGATCGCGAACGCGGCGGCGAGGAGCGCGAGGATCATGGCGCCACCCGCACGAGGTGGAGGCCGTCCGCGCGGGGGTCGATCCAGGCGAGGTCGCCCTCGGGGCCCACCGCGATGTCCTGCGCGGGCGCGTACAGGCGGCCGCGCACGGGAAGCGAGACGGTCTCTCCGCCGTCGAGCGGGATGGCCGACCGCGTCACCGCGCCGTCGTCCATGGCCTCGACCACGAGCCAGTCGCCGAGGAGGCGGGCGCCGCCGCGGCCTTCGACCAGGGCCACGGTGCGCCCGTCGACGACGAGCGCGCTCCCGGACCGGGTGACCCGGCGGGCGGCGGGCACGAGGCCCGGCGCCGTAGGGGCCGTGAGGGCGCCGTTCGCCGAGACGGTGGCGAGGGGGTGCCCGTTCCCGAACACGTCCACCGAGGCGACGACCGCGCCCTCGACGCGGAGCCAGCCGCCCGGCGGGACGACGCCCGGGTAGGCGGAGCTGTCGAGGAGGGCGCCGTTGGTGCCGTAGGCGCGGAGCGTGCGGCTGCGATCGTCGAGGACGAGGAGCACGCCTGCGGCGGTGAACGCGAGGCCGTCGCTCGCCGCGACGGGGAACGACGCCCCGCCGAGCACGACGACCCGCTTGTGGAGCGAATCGTAGACGGCGCTCACACCGCGCGGGCCGACGGCGAAGTGGTCCGGCCCGATCGCGGGAGACTCGGGCGCGGCGGGGCGCAAGCCCACTTCGCTCCACGACAGCACGACCTCGGTGCGCTGAAGCGACGGGGCATCGGGGTCGGACTCGCCGATCACGATGGGCTCCGTCGCGAGCGCAATCGACACCATCCACAGAGGCATCCGCTCTCCCGACGCGCAATCGGTAATCCCCGCGCGGCGGATCGGGAAGGGTGCGCGCCGACAAAAACTGACCGATGCGTCGGTATCGCCCCCGTCAGTCGTGACGGAAGAGGTACACGGCGCCCGGATTGCCGGGCGCGGCCACGTAGAGGTCGTCGTCGCCGTCGCTGTCGACATCGTGGGGGATGGCGTCCGCACCGAACAGGTCGTCGAAGTTCAACCCCGCGAACGCGGGCGACGCAACGCCCGGGGTGAAGTCGCCGCCCGCCGCGAGCGCCGCCGCGCCGAACCGGGCGCACCCGCCGCGCATCACCGACTCGCCGTCGCCCGGGGCGCACGCGAGGATGTCGAGAGCGCCGTCGCCGTCGACGTCGCCGGTGCCGGAGGCGATGCGGAGCCGGCCGGCGTCGGCGACGCCGGAGATGGTGGCGCGGGCGCGGCTGTCCACCGCGCCGCTCGTCACGGCGTCGGGGCCGCTCACGATCCACACCTTGCCCGCGACGCTCCCCGCGCCGTCGGCCATCCAGTCGGAGATGGCGAGCTCGGGGTACCCGTCGCCGTCGATGTCGGGCATGCCCACCACGAGCGCCTGGCCCGCGAAGCCGGTGAGGCCCGCCGCGGCCTCGTCGGCGGTGCCCTCCCCGATGGTCTGGCCCAGCACCACGTTCACCCGCGCGATGTCCTCGAACCCGGACGTGGCGATGGCCACCTCGGCGAGGCCGTCGCCGTCGAGGTCGCCGACAACGTCGGAGTCGTAGATGACGCCCGTGCCTGTCCACGACCACCGCGCGGCGGCGTCGTCGGCCACGCCGTTCGGGACGCGGTGGATGGCGGTGAACGTGCCGCCGGCCTCCGTGGGGTAGTTCCCGTGGAACACGTGCGCGACGCCGGTTTCGTCGGTCCACGCCGCGAGGTCGTTCCCGACGTAGTACGCCGCGGAGGTGATGGTGCCGACGGCGTCGGCGGCCGTGAGCGCGGCGCCGCCGGTGAGCTGCGCCGTCTCGAACAGGTGCACCGAGAGCGCGCCCGGCTCGCCGATCGCCACCATCGGGCCGGAGGGGCCGTCGAGCGCGAGAACGGCGGCGCCGAGCAGCGAGGTGCCCTCGATGGTCGCCAGGGCCCGCTCGGCGGGCACTTCGATGCCCTCGCCGTGCGGGAGCACGTAAACACGGCCGAGGCCCTCCGAGGCGCCGGACACGCCGACCAGCAGGTCGCTGAAGCCGTCGCCGTCGAGGTCCCCGAGGGGCACGATGTCCGAGCCGAAGTTGACCTCGCCGACCGTGTAGTCGCCGTGCCAGTCGGTGGTGGCGTCGCGGTTGGTCATGTAGTCGACGACGGCGTCGCAGTCGTTGTCGATCCCGTCCCAGTCCTCGACGGCGTCGGGCTGCAGCTCCGGGTCGACGTCGTCGCAGTCGTCGCCCACGGCGCCTTCGAGGTCGGGGTGGGCGCTCGACCGGAAGCCGTCCTCGTCCTGGTCGTAGTCGTCGCGGGTGTCGCAGTCGCTGTCGATGCCGTCGTACCATTCGTCGGGAGCGCCAGGATACACGCTCGCGTCTTCGTCGCCGCAGTCGTCGGACAGCTCGAAGCCGTCGCTGTCGCAGTCGTACTGGCTCCAGCCGTCGGTGCAGTCCTCGTCGATGAGGTCGTAGCAGACCACCTCGGCGCCGGGGTGCACGTCCGGGTTCGCGTCGTTGCAGTCGTCGCCGCCAATGCTGTCGCCCACGAACCCGTCGCCGTCTACGTCGACGATGTCTTCGCCGTCGCAGTCCTGATCGCGGCCGTCGTAGGGAATCTCCCGCGCGCCCGGGTAGGTGTCGGGATCGGCGGGGTCGCAGTCGGTCGTGTCGGGGACACCGTCGCCGTCGGTGTCGACCACGGGCTCGTCGGTGTCGGCGACCGGGGCGGTGTCCTTGGTGTCGGGCGCGCACGCGGCGAGCAGGGCGATGAGCGGCAGGGTGCGGACCATGGGAGCCTCGTCTCAGCGGCCGGAGCGCCGCCAGAGGTCGGGAAGATAGCGCATCGTGGCGTACACGCGTCGCATGATCGGGAGCGGGAGCGCCGGGGTGCCGAGCCACGCCTCGCCGTCGGGAATGGTGCCGTGCACGCCGCTCTGGGCCCCGATCCGGGCGCCGGCGCCGATGGTGGCGTGATCGGCCACGCCCACCTGCCCGCCGATGAGCGCGCCGTCGCCCACGCGCACGGACCCCGAAAGGCCGGTTTGCGCCGCGATCACCACCGACCGTCCGAGCGTGACGTTGTGGCCGACGTGTACGAGCGCGTCGAGACGGCACCCGTCGCCGAGCACGGTGTCCACCAAAAACCCGCGGTCCACCGTGCAGTTGGGGCCGATCTCCACGTGGTCCCCGATCATCACGCCCGCGACGTGTGGCACACGCAGGAGCCCGTCCTTCGTCGGGTGGTACCGGAAGCCGTCCGCGCCGAGCACCGCGCCGGCGTGAACGCGGCACCCGCGCCCGATCGACGTGCGCGGGTACACGACGACGTTCGGGAAGAGCACCGTGCCGTCGCCCACCGCGCAGTCGGCGCCCACCACCACGCCGGGGTGGAGCGTCGCGGCGCCGATCCGCGCGGTCGGGTGCACGAACGCACCCGGAAACCGGTCGGACGGGGGGGACACGGCCGGGGTAGGTTCGTCGGGGAACTGCTCGCGAAGGAGCTGAATCATCGCGGCGAGGGGGTCCGGAACCACGATGGTCGTGCCGCCAAGCGGCGCGCGCGCGAGCACCGTCCCCGCGTTTCGCGGGCCGCCGCGCTCGACGTAGGCGAGGTCGTCTTCCCCGGCGAGCTCGAGCGGCCGGAAGGTGTGCACGGCGCGGTCGGGACCGTCGACGGTGCCGCCGACGCGGGCGGCGAGGTCGGACGCGTGCGCGGGGTGCGAGAGCCGGGGCGTACGGGTCACGGCGGCCTGGGGTTCGAGCGGGGCGGTTCCGGGGGCGTTGCGGGGGGCGGGCCCCCCGCCCCAAGCCCTCCTACTCCGTGATGACCTCGAGGTTCGCAACGCCGATGCGGAGCTGGCGGGACAACGAGCGCCTTGATCGCGCGGGTCAGTCGTCGCGCTCGGTGCGAACGATGCTCCGCATGTTGCCGCGGAGCTCCTTCTTGCGGATGCGCACGTTCTTCGGCGTGATCTCGACGAGCTCGTCCTCGGAGATGTACTCGATGGCCTTCTCGAGCGTCATCTGGATGGGCGGCACGAGGATGAGCTTCTCTTCCGCGCCCGAGTTGCGGACGTTCGAGAGGTGCTTCTCGCGGCAGACATTCACGTTGATGTCGTTTTCGCGGGCGTTCTCGCCGATGATCATGCCCTCGTAGACCTCGACCTGCACGCCGATGAACATCCGGCCGCGCGGCTGGAGGTGGTAGAGCGCGTAGGTGGTGGTCTCGCCGGTGCGGTCGGACACGAGGCTGCCGTTGACGCGGCTCTGGATGAAGCCGGCGTGCTCGTCGTAGCCGTCGAACAGGGTGTTGAGCAGGCCCTGCCCGCGCGTGTCGTTGAGGTACTCGCCGCGGAAGCCGATGAGGCCGCGGGACGGCAGGCGGTAGAAGACGCGGACGCGGCCCGAGCCGTCGGAGCGCATCTCGGTCATCCGGCCCTTCCGGAGCGCCATCTTCTGGGTGACGACGCCCATGAAGATCTCGGGGAAGTCGAGCTGGGCCATCTCGTACGGCTCGTGCTTCTTGCCGTCGACGTCGCGGAAGAGAACTTCCGGCTTCGAAACGCTCATCTCGAAGCCTTCACGGCGCATCTGCTCGATGAGGATGCCGAGCTGGAGCTCGCCGCGGCCGTACACCTTCATGGTCTCGCTCGACCCGGTGTCTTCGAGGCGGAGCGCCACGTTCGTGAGCATCTCCTTCTCGAGGCGCTCGCGAATCTGGCGGGCGGTGACGTACTTGCCGTCGCGCCCGGACAGCGGGCTGTTGTTGGCCGAGAACGTCATGCCGATGGTCGGCTCGTCGATCTTGAGGCGGGGGAGCGGGCGGGGGTCGTCCACCAGCGTGAGCGTGTCGCCGATGTTGATGTTCGGCAGGCCGGCCACCGCGCAGATGTCGCCGGACGTGATGTCCGTGCCGGGGATGCGCTTCATGCCGTCGTACGTGTAGAGCTGGTTGACGCGAACCTTCTTCGCCACGCCGTCGGCGCCGACGAGCGCGCACTCGGACTTCTCCTTGAGCACGCCGTTGAAGACGCGGCCCACCGCGAGGCGACCCACGTAGGGGTCGTAGTCGAGCGCGGTGATGAGGAGCTGGAGCGGCGCCTCGGTGTCGCCCTGGGGGGGCGGGATGTGCCGGACGATCGTGTCGAACATCGACTTGAGATTGTCCTGCTTCTCGCCGTAGGTCGGCGTGCACCAGCCGTCGCGCGCGACGGCGTAGAGCACCGGGAAGTCGATCTGCTTGTCGTCGGCGCCGAGGTCGATGAACAGGTCGTACACCTCGTTCACGACTTCCTGAACGCGGGCGTCCGGACGGTCGATCTTGTTGATGCACACCATGACCGCGAGGCCGCCTTCGAGCGCCTTGCGGAGCACGAACCGGGTCTGCGGGAGCGGGCCTTCGGATGCGTCGACGAGGAGCATGGCGCCGTCGACCATCTTGAGCATGCGCTCGACCTCGCCGCCGAAGTCGGCGTGGCCGGGGGTGTCCATGATGTTGATCTTGGTCTCGCCGTACTGGACGGACGCGACCTTTGCCATGATGGTGATGCCGCGTTCACGCTCGAGATCCATCGAGTCCATGACGCGATCGATCACGTGTTCGTTGGCGCGCCAGGTGCCCGCCTGCTTGAGCAGGCCGTCCACGAGCGTCGTCTTCCCGTGGTCGACGTGGGCGATGATGGCGATGTTGCGAATGGACACGCGAAGGCTCCGGAAGGGGGTCGCCCTATGCCCCATCCGCGCCCTTCGGTCAAGCGACGGCTCTGCGACTCAGATGCTGAACGGATACGTCACGGTGACGGAATCCCCGTCGAACGGCGGGAACTGGATGCCCTGCACGGCGGACGAGAGACAATCGTCAAAACTCGTGTCCGCCCACTCCCCGCTCGGGATTCCGGCGCTCGAAACCTTGCCCGAGGGCTGGATCGTGAGCTTCACCTTCACGCCGCGGGGGAGGTCGCCGGTCTCGTTGCGCTGGGTGACGAAGCAGGACTTCACGCCCTTGTTGCTCTTGATCATCGTGTCGATAACCACCGCGGAGACGCCGGTGGACTTCGTGCTGGACGTCGCGGTGCTCGCGGTGGACGTGCTGGCGGGCTTCGTCGTCGTCGTGGCGGGCTTGGACGTGGTCGTCGTCGTGGTCGCGGGCTTGGTGCTCGGCTGGATGCGCACCTGCTCCGTGCTCGCCGCGGTCGTCGTCGTCGCGGCGGGCTTCGTGGCGGCCGCGGCGGGCTTCGAGGCCGGCGGCGTGGGCGCGGCGACCGGGGGCGCCTCGACGGGGGCCGCCTCGACGGGGGGCGCCTCGACCGGGGGCGCTTCCGCGGGCGGGGGCGCCTCGACCGGGGGGGCCGCGACGGGCGCGGGCGCGCCGGGCGCCGGGGTGGGGGCGGCGGTGAGCGTGTCCGGCGGCGTGACGACGGGCGGAGGCCCGGACGGCGCGAAGTACGAGAGCGCGCCGGCGAGGGCGACGCCGGAGGCGCCCGAGAGGAAGAAGCCGCCGACCAAGGAGATCATGAGGCTGGCCGGCCGGGTGCCGCGGCCGCCGGTGAGGAGCAGGAGCGCGACGACGAGCGTGCCGAGCAGCGCGAGGAACGCGCCGAGGCCCGCGACCACCGGGCTCGCGAGGATGGACGAGACGGCGAGCACGAGGACACCGAGCACGGAGACGAACAGGGCGACGAGCGCCATGCCGAGGTCGGTGCGCGGATCGTGCGCGTTGGTGGCGGCCACGGCGGCCGCG
>CAXNIN010000017.1:0-24837 GCA_964202365.1 Myxococcota bacterium
GCCAGGGTCCTGGCGGCCCGCGAGGGACGCCGCGGCCTGGACGACGCGCGCGCGCCCCCGCTCCGGGCCGGTGACCGCGAGGAGGGCCGAGAGATCGGTGGGCGCGCCGTGTTCGCCGAGGACCGCCGCCGCGGCGGCGACGAGGGGGAGGTGCTCCACGGCGCGCGTGCGGAGGCGGGGCCGGGCGAGCCGCGCGGCCGCGGGGCCGTCGAGCCGGGCGAGCGCCGTGAGCGCGGCGGCCGCGATGTCCGGGAGGGGGTCGCGCTCGACCGCCGCGACGAGCGCGGGCACCGCCGCCACGCCCACGCCGCGCCCGAGCGCGTCCATGACGGCCTCGCGGAGCACGCTGTCCGGGACAGCCACGAGCGGAAGGAGCGCGTCGGTCGCGCGCTGCTGGCCGAGCGCCTCGATCGCCAGGCGCCGGATCGCGCGCTTCGCCGACGTGTCCGCGGCGAGCCTCGCCAGCGGCGCCGCGCGCGCCGTCTCCCCGAGCGCCTGGATCGCGACGACGCGCGCGTACGGCGACGGCGACGCGAGCTGCGCTTCCCACGCGGCGGGGTCCTGCTGCTGCCGTACCGTCGCGAGCACGCCGCCGCGCGGGTCGAACGCGACGTAGGCGGGGCGCGTCGGGAGCGGCACGACGAGGTCGATGTCGCCGTCGGTGAGCCACGCCGTGCGCCGCACCACGCCTTCCGGCCCGGGCACCTCGATCTCCACGGGGAGCGTGTACGCGGGCCGGTCGCTCGTGTCCTGGCGCACGTTCACGGTGAGCGCGCCGTCGGCCCAGGTCGACGTGACGGTGAGCGCGGGCACGTGGGGCAGCTCCACCCACTGCTGAAAGAACCAGCCGAGCTCCTGGCCGCTCTCCGCCTCCATCGCGTCGCGTAGATCCTCGGTGTCGACGAGGGCGCGGCCGTGGGCGCGCGTGTAGCGCTGGATGGCGCGCCAGAACGTTTCGTCGCCCAGCATCACGCGGAGCATCTCGAGCACGCTCGCGCCCTTGTTGTAGACGTTGGTGTTCGCGGGCGCGCCCCGCCCGGCGTGGAAGCGCCCCGCGAGCGCCTGCGTCGCGAAGCTGGCCTGGTAGCGGCGCCGAACCCCCGCGGCCCAGTCGTCCGGGCCCTCCACGGACGACTGCCAGTCCGCGGCGAAGTACGTCGCGAAGCCTTCGTTGAGCCAGAGCTCGCGCCAGTCGCGGCAGGTGAGGTAGTCGCCGTACCACTGGTGCGCGAGCTCGTGGGCCACCACGCTCACGGCGCGGGGCTCCCGCGGCCCGAGGCGGACATCGCCCACCATCCAGCGATCCTGCACCGTGGCGGAGGTGTTCTCCATCCCCGTGTAGAGAAACCGCTGCACGAACACCTGGCGGTACGGCCCCCACGGGTACGGGACGCCCGTGCGCGCCGCGAAGTGAGCCATCATCCCCGGGATGGGGTCGAGGACGCGGCGCACCCCTTCGGGCGAGGTGCCGGGGGGCACCCACGCCGAGATCGTCGCGTCGCCGTGCACCTCGTAGGGGCCTGCGGCCACCATCACGAGGTAGTTCACCACGTCCATGCCGGTGTTCGTGAGCACCTTCCACCCGTCGGGCGCGGTGATGGCGCCCTCGTAGAGGAAGCGGTCGTTCGGGTAGTCCCACCCGGGGAACCAGTGGCGATTGTCCTCCCCCTCTCCCTGCGACCACACCTCCGGGTAGCTGTCCGCGTCACCGACGGCGCGGAAGTGGAGCCCGTCGCGCGGGGTGGCCCGGTAGCGAACGGCGACCGCGGCCCGGTCGCCCGGCACGTCCACCACGAGCGTGTCGCCCGCGACGTGCCACGTCGCCGCCGCCGCATCGACCTGCACCTCCACGATGGTGAGCCCCACCTGATCGAGCACGAGCGGGCCGGCGCCGAGCCGCCGGACGGTCCACGTCGCCGTGCCCGACACGGCGCCGGCCGCCGGGTCGAGCGCGAGGTCGAGGCGGAGCTTCTCCATGTCGAACGTGCGGTCGGGCGCGGCGGCCCCGCGTGCGTCGGGCGCGAGCGGCGTGTCGGCGGCGACCGGAGTCGCGAGGACCAGCCCCGCGAGCGCGAGGCGGGCGGCGCGGCGGGCGGAGGGGGACGAGCGGTACATCCCGCGAGCCTACACGGCGGGGGCGTCGCGGAACAGCCGACGTAAGATCCATGAAGGGTGGCGGGGGCCGCGAGGGGCGCCGCCGCGCGCCGAACACCCGGCCGAGGCGATGGTATCGCGCCGCCCCTACACCCTCGCCGCGCCCGGAAACCGAGCTTCGAACAACGCGATGAAGTGTGCGACCTCGGCGGGCAGCCCCGCGTCGATTCGGGCGAGCTCGTCCGCCCAGAGCGCGCGCTTGGTGGCGGCGTAGGCCGGCCCGTCGAGGCGCGCGAGCTCGCCGGCGCGGGCGACCGCGGCTTCCACGAGGGACTCCGGGGGGTGCAGCTCCGACACCACGCCGCGCGCGAGGGCTTCCTGGAGCGTGAGCACCTTCGCGTGGAGTGCCACGTCGACGAGCGTGGCCGGCGCGAGCGCGGAGCGCGCGAGGAGCAGCCCGAAGCTCGGCACGGGGAGGCCGAGCGCCACCTCCGTCACGCCGAACCGCGCGGCGGTGTCCGCGCCGACCCGCACGTCCGCGGCGAGCGCGAGCAGCGCACCGCCGGCGATGGCGTGGCCGGTGAGCGCCGCCACCGTCGGCACGCGAAACCGGAAGATTCGGAGCAGGACATCGCCGAGACGCGCGAGCACCGCCTGCTTCTCCGCGGTGGAGAGCGTGGGGAGGAGCTTCAGGTCGAGCCCCCCGGAGAAGAACCCGACGCGGCCGACGATCACGAGCGCGCGCGCCTCGCTCGCGTCGATCTCGGCGAGCGCGGCGGCGAGGGCGTCGAGCGTGGCCGGGCCGAGCGCGTTGGCCTTGCCGTCGTCCAGGCGGAGCAGGGCGACGGGCGGGTTGCCTTCGGGCGTGGTGTATTCGACGGTGACGGGCGACATGCCCCCCGCCTATCCGGGCGGCGCCCGGCACGCGGCGCGACGACGGGGCGGAGCCGCGGGGATACGCCAGCCCCCGAGGTGCACATGGCGGTGCGCGTGGTGGCGGCGGTGCTGGTGCGCGACGGGCGGGTGCTCGCGGCGCGACGCGCCGAGGGGAAACGCGAGGCGGGCCTCTGGGAGCTCCCCGGCGGGAAGGTGGAGCCCGGCGAGTCCGACGCCGACGCGCTCGTTCGCGAGCTGCGCGAGGAGCTGGGCGTGACCGTGTCCGTGCACGGCCCGGCCGGCGAGAACGAGCACGCCTACGCGCACGGCGCCGTACGTCTCGTCGCGCTCCGGTGCACCCTCGTCGCCGGCGAGCCCCAGGCGCTCGACCACGCGGAGGTGTGTTGGCTCGCCGCGGACGCCCTCGACACGGTGGTGTGGGCCCCGGCGGACGTGCCGCTCCTCCGCGGCGTACGCGCCGCGCTCGAGGCGTAGCGCCCGAACCGCGGAGCGCGCCCACCGCCCTCTCGGCTTGCCGTCGCTCCCCCGCGACCGGGAGGTGGAACCCGCCTACTCGTCCGACGCCGCGGTGACCCCGAAGCGGTGCGTGCACTCGACGATTCCGAATTCGTCGCAGCCGGCCTTGGTGATGCACTGGTCGAGGCCCGAAACGTCGGCGCCCTTGGACTCGTCGAAGAGGCAGCCCTGCTCGCACGACTCGTAGGTGGGGTAGGCCCCGAACTCGCAGGTCTGGACGAGCTGGTCGCAGAGGGACTCGCACGCGCCCGCTTCGGCGGTTTCGCCGCATCCGAACAGCATGAACAGAAAGGTGACGATCATTGGAGGCTCCCGGTGCCCACCACGCCCATGGTGGCGAGCGTCTCGACTTCGCTGCCGTTGTCCGGGCGGTCGAAGGTTCCGATGGCGTAGCGGTGCAGCCCGATCACGAGCAGGCTGCCCGATGGGAAGGAGGCGAGCTTGTTCGAGGGCACCTGAAGACTTCCGTCGTCAGGGCCACGGCACACGACCGCGCCGAGCGGCGCGCCCGAGCGGCCGTCGTACACGCCGAGCTCCACCACGAAGCTGCCGCCGCCCCCGCTCGGGGACCACGCGAACGCGGCGTTCGCCTTCTGGATGCGCGCGGAGAAGGCGTCGGCGGGGTTGGTGAGGAGGATGGCCGAGGGGGCGACCGAGGAGAAGCCCTGGGGCGTCGTGAGCGCATCGACCTCGTCGAAGGCGTCGAGGCCGGAGCCGCCTTCGCTCAACGAGAGGTCGTACCCCGCGTTTCGAACGAAGTCGGACTCCACGAGGCCGGTGGACGCGAACACGTGGTCGCTCGCGGCGCGCAAGGCCACGGCGCGGCTCCCCGACGTGAGGTACATCCACTCGCCGGCGTCGACGTAGGCCGACGTGGGCGCGCTCGAGACGGGGTCGACCGTGCAGTCGCCTTCGGCCGGGAGCCAGTCGAGCCACCCGTCGCGCGTGGGCGCGTGGAACGCGGCGACCGCGTACACGTCGACCTCGGGCAGGGCGGGATCGTAGCAGGTGGGGCACGCGTACTGGGCGAGCGTGAGCTGGACGAGCCCGCCGATCTTCCCGTCGGCGTCGGCGTCGCTGCCCGTGTCGGCATCGGTGTCGGTGTCGGTCTCCTCGGGCTCCTCCGACGCGTAGGTGAAGCCGCCTTCGACGGTGTCTTCCCCCGCGTCGCCGCGGACCGTCACGTCGATGACGGCCTCGAACCCGAGCGCGGGCGCGGTGACGACGAGGGTGTCGTCGACGCGCGTGAACGCGAGCTCGGACCGCCCGAACTCCACCGACGTGGCGCCTTCCAGGCCGACGCCGGAGAGCGTGACGACGGTCTCGTCGCTCGGGAAGCCCCAGGCGGGATCGATGCCCTCGATGACGAGTCCTTCGGCTTCCCCGGCGTCGCCTCCGGGGGTGGTGAGCCCGAAGCTCCCGCAGCCGAGGAGCGCGAGGAAGATCACTCCTCGCCCTCGCCGGCGTCTTCCGCCGCGGCGGCCACCGGGTCGAACAGGAAGTAGCCGACGGCGCTCTCACCGTCGTAGTCGTCGGTGACCCACAAGTGGATACGCGTCCCGACGGTGCGCGCGGCCACGGCGGAGACGGAGCCGGTATCGGTCATGTTGATGGGGACGATGCCGCCTTCCCGCGTCCACTCGCCGTTTTCGATGGTGGCCATGCCCAGGAAGGGGTGCATGGCGGACCGGTACGTGTCGTAGTCTTCCCAGTCGGAGAAGCCGACGTAGAAGGCGTACCGTGTGCCGTCGAGCTCCGCGACGGCGAGGGAGGTGAAGCCCTCGTCGTCCCACTCGCCGGGCGCGCCGGCCGGGAAGACGCGGTCGGTGTCGGGCTCCCAGTTGGAGACGTCCTGACCGTTGATGCGGTAGACCTCGCACTTCCCGGTGTTCTGGTACCCGGCGACGTAGCCGGTGTACCCGGCGAGATCACCGAGCGTGAGGCCGAGCGGCCAGCACCAGCCGACGACGGACTGCGCGCCGCGGGAGAGGTTGACGACGGGGTTGGCGTCGATGCGGCGCCAGTACACGCCGTCGGGCGAGGTGGCGACGCCGAGGCCCCAGTCGGTGGTGCCGTCGAGGTTGTAGCCCTGGTACAAGTTGACGTACTGGGCGGACTCGGGGTCCCAGACGACCGCCATGCCGTCCATCGCGTCGGCGTCCCACGCGTCGCGATCGGCGGGCTCTTCGAGGAGCGGATTTTCTTTGTGCGGCGTCCACGTGGTGCCGTCGGGGCTCACGGCGTAGCCGAGGCCGAAGGAGTCCGAGCTGCGGTCGTCCGTGACGCCCGTGTACCAGAGTTGGTAGAACGGATGGCCGAGCACCTCGCTCACGAGGAACGTCGTGCCCCGGATGGTGTCCGCCCACGACTCGCCGGTGGTGGAGAAGACGGGGTTGCAGTCGTACCGGTAGAACGCCGTATCTTCCACGCGGGTGAACCCGCACTCGGTGATGTCGCCGGGGTTCACGTCGACCTGCTTGGGGGACAGGTCGTAGTCTTGCTCGCAGCCCGTGAGGAGCGGCAGCCACGCGACGAGGAGAAGGGTGCGCATCGCCAAACTCTATCTCCGCGCGGAGAGATCCGCTCGGTCGTCCCTCACGCCCCGGTGGACCGCCGTACGCGCGCCCAGATCGCCTCGACGGCGAGCGCCCCCCGCGCGAACGCGATCGAGGCGAAGCCGTGGGCCACCGCCGCGATGGGCGGGGGCGTCTCGAGCGTGTAGTAGCGCCAGCACCACCGGCTCGTGCCCCAGTACTCGAGGAACACGCCGAGCACGCTCCCGGCGACGAAGATCGCGAGGTCGCGGCGCCGATCCGTCGCGGTCACGAGCACGCCGAGCATTATTCCGATGACGACGATGGTGGAGGGCTCGCCGACCCCCGGCCACGCGAAGCGGGTCATGAGCAGGACGAACGCCGGGAGCGCGACCCACCACGCCGGGATTGTCCACGCGGGGAGCGCGCGACGCGTGACGAGCGCGAGCCGCTCGATGGTGAGGGCGGCGACCGGCCATGCCGGGAGAATCCAGATGGGCGGCCGCTCATCCGTGTAGTACGTCCAGATCGACGTGGTGGTGCCCCACCACTCGATGACGAGCCCGCCGACGAACGCGACGCCCGCGAGCACGATGTCCCGGCGGACATCGACGCCCCACACCAGCGTGGCGGTCATGAACGCCCAGATCCCGAAGAGGAGCCAGTCCATGCCCCGCGACACGTCGATGAGGTGCTGGAAGAGCACGCCGACGAGGGCGTAGGTGACCGCGAGCGTCGCGAGCGCCATCGCGCTCCGCCGATCGTAGCCGGCGCGGATGTAGGCGAGCACTCCCATCGTGCCCCGTTAGCGCGCCGCCCAGGCGCTCGCGATGGCGTCGACGCGGGCGCGGTTCACGCCCATGTCGCCGTAGCCGACGCGGGAGGCGGAGCGGTACTCCACGCGGCCGTCGGCGAAGACGATGTCGACGTCATCGACGTAGCGCAGGAGCTTGGAGGTGAACGTGAAGCGGAGCGCGGACTCCGACTCCGCGACGAGCGCGGTGCGGGGCATCGCCGCGACGATCGCCTTCATGCGGGCCTTGGCGGCCGCGAGGTCGCCCTCGTACACGAGCGGCGGCGCGTAGTGCTGGGCGTCCGTCGCGGGAGCGGCGGTGGACACGCAGTTCGGGCTGGCCGGGCAGCCGGCGATGCTACCGAGCGGCGCGGAGCCGGCCGCGCACGCGACGAGGTGGAGCAACAGCATGCCCCGGAAGGTATCCGCTCGCGCTCGGGCGGGATCGACACCGGTTCGACACAGCGGATCGAGCGAGCCTGGGCTACAACGCGCCCAACAAGGGAGGGCCCATGACGCGGTCGACGTTCGTTGCCGTGTTCCTGCTCGCCGCGTGCGGCAACGACAACGCGCTCAAGCGCGCCAACAAGGCGCCCACCGTGGTGATCGACGCCCCGTCCGAGGGCGAGATCTTCCGACAGGGGTCGGGCCTCGTGGTGCTCACCGCGACCGTCGCCGACTCGCACGACCCCGCGCGCGACCTCGCCGTGACGCTCGGCGTCGGCGCCGCCGAAGCCACCCCGATCACCCCGGACGCCGACGGCGGCGTGACCGTCGAGCTCGCGCTCGACGACCAGCCGCTGGGTGCCCTGGCGCTCACGCTCACCGTGGTGGACACCGACGGCGCGAGCGCCACGGCCACGGTGACGGTCGACATCGGCGGCCCGCTCGGCGCCCCCACCGTTGTCATCACCACCCCGGAAGAAGGGAGCGTCGCCACCGTCGGCGACGCCGTCGCTTTTCGCGGAGAGGCCACGGATCAGACCACGCCCTCGGACGACCTCGTGTTCGTCTGGACGTCCGACCTCGACGGCGCGCTCGCCGGCGCGGTCTCGGGCGACGGCGCCTCGGCCCTGTTCACGGAGACGCTCTCGGTCGGGACGCACGTCGTGACCCTCAGCGCGACCGACACGGACGGCGAGGTCGGAACCGACACCGTCACGCTCGTCGTCGAAGAAGAGGTGGTGATCGCCGAGCCCGGCGACCTCGTGTTCTCCGAGATGATGGTGAACCCCGAGTCCGTCGAGGACGACTTCGGCGAGTGGGTCGAGCTCTACAACACCTCCGGCTCCGCCATCGACATCACCGGGTACTCGTTCCGCGACGACGACGTCGACCTCCAGGTGCTCGAGGGCCCGCTCCTCGTGGCCGCCCACGACTACGTGGTGCTCTGCGCCAACGTCGACCCGCTCGTGAACGGCGGGGTTCCATGTGACGCCGCGTTCCGACGTATCTCCACGGGCGGCGGCCTCGCGCTGGCCAACGGCGAGGACGAGCTGGTGCTCGCGCGTCCCGACGGCACCGAGATCGACTGGCTGCACTACGACGAGACCTGGTACACCATCGGCGTGGGCCTGGGCCTGAACCCGGACGCGCTGGACGGCGAGGTCAACGACGACCCCACGTACTGGTGCAACCAGACCACGATCCTGGCCCCGATGACCGAGCCCGCCACGCCCGGCGCCCCGAACGACGCCTGCGACGAGTTCTAAGCCCCGCGGCGTCGATTCCGTAAGCAATCCGCCTTTTCCGAACGGACGCGACCTCCGCCCGAGGGCCGCGGATTCCGGCGCGATAGGCTCGCCGCCCCCCCCATCAGAGCCGCCATCATGAGCCTCGTCGGAAAGTCCGCCCCGGAATTCACCCTGTTCGACCACGCGCGTCAGCCCGTTGCCCTCTCGGGCCTCCGCGGCTCCAAGGTGGTGCTCGCGTTCTTCCCCGCCGCGTTCACCGGCGTCTGCGAGAAGGAGCTCTGCACCTTCCGTGACTCCATCGCCGAGCTCGGCGGTCTGAACGCGAAGGTGCTCGGCATCTCCGTGGACGCCCCCTTCGCCAACGCCGCGTTCGCGAACAAGAACGGCCTCGGCTTCCCCATCCTCTCCGACTACGCGCGTCAGGCGGTCGTCGCCTACGGCGTCGCGCACGACGACTTCGCGGGGATGCCCGGCTACACGGCCGCCAAGCGCTCGGTGTTCATCGTCAGCGAAGACGGCACCGTGACCTACGAGTGGGTCGCCCCGAACCCCGGCGTGGAGCCCGACTACGCGGCGGTCAAGGCCGCGCTCGCGTAATCGCGTCCCGACGGGCCCCGCCACCGGGGCCCGCCTCTTTGCTCGGCGCTCCGGCACGAGCTCACGCTTTTGTTGCTACCCCACGGCGGCATGACCCACGCGCCCGAACCCTACGCGGTGCCCGTCGAGGCGTTCCTCGCGGCTCCGCTGCCTGCAGCCGTCTTGCACGCGGACAGCACCGTCCGCGCTGCGAACGCCGGCTGGCTGACGCTGCTCGGACACGACGAAGCGGCGCTCCGCGGCGTGAGCCTTCGCTCGCTCGTCTCCGACCCGACGCTCGACCTCGGCGCGCTTCTCCGCGCCGCGTCCCCGGCGGCGGTGAGCTTCCGCCGCGCCGACGGCAGCGCAATCGTGCTCGACCTCGTCATCAAGCCGGTCGACCCCGAAGGCCAGCGCGGCTGGGTGGTGTACGTGACGCCGGCGACCTCCCCCGTCGTCCCCGGCGGCGAGGTAATCCCCGACGAAGCGTTCCGCCGCGCGCCCGTCGGCCTGGGCGTGTTCGACGCGCAGTTCCGCTTCAAGCGCGCGAACGACGCCCTCGCGGCGATGCTCGACCTCACGCCCGCGGAGCTGGTGGGCCGCGCCTACGCGGCGTTCGTGCACCCCGACGATGCCCAACCCGCCGCCGACCGCATGCGCGCGGCGCGGGAAGGGGCGCTCTCGCCGGGCCAGGTGGAGCGACGCTTCGTCAGCGCGACGGGCCGCGTGGTGTGGGTGCGCGCTGACGGCGTTCGGATGGTAATCGACGGAGAACCTTCCTACTTCGGCGTGTTCCTCGACATCAACGAGCGCTACGAGGCCGAGGCCGAGCGCGGCCGGCTCCACGAGCAGGTGGTCCACGGCGAGCGCCTCCGCACCCTGGGCCATATCGCCGCCGGGATCGCGCACGAGATCAACAACCCGGCGTCCATCGCCATCGGCGGCGTCGATCTCACCCGCCGCCGCCTCGGCGCCGCGCTGGCCGCCGCCAAGGCCGGCGAGCTCGCGGTGGTGCGTCGCCACCTGGAGAGCCTCGAGGCGTCCCTCCGGTACTGCGAGGACGGCACGCTCCGCGTCGCGCAGGCGGCCCGCCGGCTCGGGAGCTTCTCGTCGCTCCGCTCCGGCCGCATCGACCGGCTCGATCCCAACGACGCCGTGCGCCGCGCGCTGGAGCTCGTGCGCAACGAGCTGCGGCACCGCGCCCGCCTCGTCGTGGAGCTCGGCGAGGTTCCCCGCATGGTCGGGGACGCTGAACGCATCATCCAGGCGGTCACCAACCTGCTCATCAACGCCGCGCAGGCGGTCGACGGCACGCCCGATACGCACGCGATCAACGTCTCGACGTGGTCCGACGGCACAACCGTGTACGTGCGCGTGGCCGACACCGGGGCCGGCATGACGCGCGACGTGCGGGACCACCTCTTCGAGCCCTTCTTCGCGTCGCGCGGCAAGGACCGCGGCGCGGGGCTCGGCCTCACGGTCGTGCACGACGTGGTCAGCCAGCACCGCGGCCGCATCGACGTGAACAGCGAGCCCGGGAAGGGCAGCATATTCACCCTCGCGTTCCCGCTGAACAACGGCCTCGAGGACCGCGCTGTCGACGTGAGCCCGAGCGCGGTCGCATCCCGCGCGCGGCGGGTGCTTGTCGTCGACGACGAGCCGTTCCTCCTCGCGGTGATCGGCGAAATCCTGCAGGGCCAGTACGAGGTGGTCACCGCGCCGGGTGGCCGGGAGGCCCTCGCCGTGCTCGCCGGAGACACCGCGTTCGACGTGGTGCTCTGTGACCTCATGATGCCGGAGATCGACGGCGTCGAGGTCCATGCGTGGCTCGCCGCCAACGCGCCGACGCTCGCGGCGCGCACCGTGTTCTGCACGGGCGGCGCGTTCACCACCCGCGCCGAGCGCTACCTCGCGCGGGCCGACATCCCGGTTTTGGAGAAGCCCTTCACCGCGGAAGAGGTGCTCGAGCGGCTGGCTCGGGCGTTCGCAAGAAACCCAGCTTAGACAGCATTTTTCCTTGAATCCAGAGGAGTCGGACCTACCTTCGCCGGGCCTTTCGGCAAAGGAGTTCTCCGCATGGCCCTCGACCTCTTCAAGGAGCAGGGCGTGCCGCTGGACCGCCAGGTATTCACCTGGCGCGAGCTAAGCGGCATGCCCATCAGCAAGCTCGACGACGACGCGTTCACGCGCGTTCGCATCATCCTCATGAACGGCATCGAGGCCGAAGCCAGCCGCTTCAGCCACGCCTGCGCGCGCATGAACAGGCCCCTCCAGCTGGCGCTCGCGCGGGTGCGGCGCGTGGAGCAGCACCAGCGGACCATGGTGAACTGGATGCTCGGCGCGGACCACTCCCCGCTCGAGAACACCATCGGGTTCGAGCAGGTCGCGGTCGAGGTGACGGCGTCGGTCGCCCAGCAGGAGCCGGACCCCTACCTCGCCGCGGTGTACCGCTTCGGGATGCTCGAGGACTTCGACCACATGTACAGGTTCGCGGCCCTCATGGACCGCGTGGAGGGGAAGGACGCCAACAACATCCTCCAGAGTTACACGGACATCCGACCGGGCCGGCCCACGAGCGTCGAGCACCGCGCGCCGGAAGACGACCTCCGCAACCCGTACGATCGCCGCACCGCCGCGCCGATCTCGCGCATCAACGCGCTCGCCATCACCGCCGCCGAGCACATGGCCCACGACTACTACATGGTCGTCGGGCCCCAGTTCGCGGACCCCGTCGCGCGCCAACTGTACGCGGAGATCGCCTCGATCGAGGAACAACACGTCACCCAGTACGAGTCCCTCTCGGACCCGACTGAGACGTGGCTCGAGAAGTGGCTTCTGCACGAGGCCACCGAGGTCTACGCGTACTGGTCGTGCGCGCGGCAGGAGAGCAACCCGCGGCTTCGGGCGCTCTGGGAGCGAATGGTCTCCTACGAGCTCGGGCACCTGCACTTCGTGATGGAGCTCTTCCGCAACGTCGAGCACCGTGACCCCGCCGAGGTGCTCCCCACCTCGCTCCCCGAGCCGATCGCGTTCAAGAGCCACCGGACGTTCGTGCGGGACGTGCTCCGCAACGAGACCAACCTCCGGGCGGTTGGCACCCGCTTCGTGGACGCCGGCCAGGTGCCGCCCGACGCCGCCTCGAACATCTACCGCAACCAACTCAACAAGGACGGTTCGCCCTCGGAGATCGTCGCCGCCGGCTGGCGGTGGACCCCGGGGACCGAGCTCGTCAACGTGGGTGCCCTCGCCGGCATCGAAGGGAGGGCCAAGTGAGCATCAAGGACAAGCTCGCCGGGATGAACCGGACGGGAATCGGCATGTCGCCGGTGGACGCCGAGCAGATGATCCAGGGCGCGCGGGACGGGGTGCCGTCGAGCGAAGGGAGCGCCGCCGGCGTGCAGGTGGTGCGCGAGCAGTACATCGCGGAGCGCACCGGCATCGGGTCGATGCCGCCCCCGACCACGCTCAAGGGCGTGGCGAAGGCGGCCCAGGCGCTCGCCACCAACCAGCGGCCCAACGTGTTCCTCGACCGGCTGGGGGAGCGCCTCGCGTTCGAACGCACGGGCGTTCGGATGTACGACGCGCTCCTCGCGCACATGAACGTCGTCGGGGACCCCTCCCTCGGGCCCACCGCCGCCGAGCTCCGCCAGATTCGCGACGAGGAGCATCGCCACTTCGAGCTCCTCCGCAACGTGATCACCGAGATGGGGTCCGACCCCACCGTGCAAACCCCCGCTGCCGACGCCGTGTCCGTCGAGTCGCAAGGACTCGTGCAGATTCTCACGGACCCGCGCAGCTCGCGCTCCCAGTGTCTCCACGCCATCCTCGTGGTCGAGCTCGCCGACAACGACGGTTGGAAGATGCTCATCGAGTTCGCGCGCGAGCTCAACCGTGACGACCTCGTGGCCCGCTTCGAGCAGGCCACCCGCGAGGAGGAGCGCCACCTGGAGCGGGTGCGGGCGTGGTTCGCGGCGCAGATGCAGGCCGACCTCACCGAGGGGCGCGTCGGCGTGGACGCGTAGCGGTTCTTGGGGCGGGGGGGCCGAGCCCCCCCGCAACGCCCCCCCGACCCCGCCGCTAGCGGGCCGCTACACCCGGAAGTACCGGGCCTGCGGGTGGTGCACCACGATGGCGGCGGTGGACTGCTCGGGGTGGAGCTGGTCTTCGTCGGCCATGTCGATGCCGATGCGGTCCGCGCCGAGGAGGCGCAGGAGGTGCCGCTGGTCGGCCATGTCCGGGCAGGCCGGGTAGCCGTAGGCGTAGCGGCAGCCGCGGTAGCCCTTGCGGAAGAGGTCCTTGATGTCGCGGGCGTCTTCCGTGGCGATGCCGAGCTCCGCGCGCATCTGGCGGTGCACAAACTCGGCGAGGGCCTCGGTCACCTCTACGCCGAAGCCGTGGAGGTACAGGTACTCGGTGTACTTGTTGTCCGCGAACCACTCGCGGGCCACCTCGCTCGCGTGCTGGCCCACGGTGACGGCCATCAGGCCGACCACGTCTTCTTCGCGGAAGTAGTCGGCGAGGCACAGGCCGGCGGGGCCCTTCTGGCGGGGAAACCCGAGCCGGGTGCCGTCTTCGAGGACGAGGGCGTCGCCTTCCTTCGCGCACCGGAACCAGCCGTACACGGCCTGCGGCTTGAGGATGCCCTCGCGCGCGGCGCGATCCGCGAGGTCGACGAGGATGGGCCGGGCCACCGTGCGGAGCTGCTCCTGGTGCTCTTCGAGCGTGAGGTTCTTGCGCAGGAACCCCCACTGGAACTTGTAGAGCACGTCCTCGTTGACGAACGGGAGCAGGGCCTTGAGCGGCACGTCTACCTGCCGGGCGCCCCAGAACGGCGGCGTGGGCGGGGCCGCCGGCGCTACGGGCTCGGCGTCGCGCGGATCGTAGGGCACCGGGCGCTCCGCGCGCGCGGGAATGACCGGCGCGCCGGCGTCTTCCCGGGTGTCCTCGAGGGTGTCGTTCCAGGTGGGGAGGTTCTCCATGAAGGAGAGGCCGGCGAAGGCGTCCTTCGCGTAGGCCACCTTGCGGCCGTACGTGTGCGAACAGTCGTTCTCCACGTAGGCGCGCGTGAGGGCCGCGCCGCCGAGCACCACGGGGGTTGTCCACCCCTGGCGGCGCATCTCCTCCATGTTCTCCTTCATGATCACCGTGCTCTTCACGAGCAGGCCGCTCATGCCGATGGCGTCGGCCTTCTCTTCCTTCGCCGCCTTGAGGATCTGGTCGATCGGCTGCTTGATGCCGATGTTCACCACGCGGTACCCGTTGTTGGTGAGGATGATGTCCACGAGGTTCTTGCCGATGTCGTGCACGTCGCCGCGCACGGTGGCGAGCACCATCGTGCCCTTCTGCGGGCCCTCCGCCTTCTCCATGAACGGTTGGAGGTAGGCGACGGCGTGCTTCATCGTCTCCGCGGACTGGAGCACGAACGGGAGCTGCATCTGCCCGCTCCCGAAGAGCTCGCCCACCACCTTCATGCCGTCGAGCAGGAGCTCGTTGATGATCTGCAGCGGCTTGTAGCGCGTCATCGCCTCGTCGAGATCGGCCTCGATCCCGGGACGTTCGCCGTCGACGATGCGGTCCTTGAGGCGCTGCTCGACGTTTGCGGCGACCTTCTTCTCGGCCTTCTCCGTCTTTGCGTCCGCGAAGAGCGCGAGGAGGGCCTGCAGGGGGTCGTACCCGGGGTCGGCCTCGGTGGCGGGGCGGCGGCGGTCGAAGATGAGGTCTTCGCACACCTGGCGTTGTTCGGGTGGGATCTTGTAGAGCGGGGTGATCTTGTCCGCGTGGACGATCGCGGAGGTGAGCCCCGCTTCGCGCGCGTGGTGCAGATACACCGAGTTCAGCACGTGGCGGGCGTGCGGGTTGATGCCGAAGCTGATGTTCGACAGCCCGAGAAGGATGCCGCAACGCGGGAAGTTCTCCGCGATGAGACGGATGCCCTCGAGGGTCCACGCGCCGAGCTTCCGGTCGTCCTCGTTGCCGGTGCAGATCGTGAACGTGAGGGGGTCGAACAGGATGTCGTCGGGGGAGAGACCGTCGGCCACGGCGAGGTCGTGGATGCGGCGGGCCACCGCGAGCTTGCGCTCCGGGGTCTTCGCCATGCCCTCTTCGTCGATCGTGAGCGCGATGACCGCGGCGCCGTGCGTGCGGCAGAGCGCGCACACCTTGTGGAGGCGCTCTTCGCCGTCTTCCAGGTTGATGGAGTTGACGATGGGCTTGCCGCCGATGCGCTTGAGCGCGGCTTCCATCACGGGGAGCTCGGTGGAGTCGATCACGAGCGGGGCGTGCACCGCGGTGGCGAGGCGCCGCACGAGCTCGTCCATGTCGCGCACTTCGTCGCGGCCGACGAAGGCGGTGCACACGTCGATGGCGTGGGAGCCGCCCTTCACCTGGGTCTTGCCCATGCCCACCATGCCGTCCCAGTCCTGCGCGTCGAGGAGGCGCTTGAACTGGCGGCTGCCGTTGGCGTTGGTGCGCTCGCCGATGGCGAAGATGTCGGCCTGCTGCCGCAGCGGGGTGCTCCCGTAGAGGCTCGCGGCGGACGGGATGAACTCGGGGGTGCGGTGCTTCGGCTTCTTGCCGAGGATGCGGTCGGCGACGGCGCGGATGTGCTCGGGGCCGGTGCCGCAGCACCCGCCGACGATCGCGACGCCGTCTTCGAGGATGAAGCGCTCGTGCCAGTCGGCGAGCTCGTTGGGGCCGAGCGGGTAGCAGGTCTGGCCGTCCACGAGCTGGGGGAGGCCCGCGTTCGGGAGAACGGAGATGCGTCGCGACGAATGGCGACCGAGGTAGCGGATGTGCGACGCCATCTCCTGCGGCCCCGTCGCGCAGTTGAGGCCGATGACGTCGATGGGGTACATCTCGAGCACGGTGGCCGCCGTGGCGACGTCGCTCCCGAGGAGCATCGTGCCGGTGGTCTCCATGGTGACCTGGGCCATCACCGCCACGCGCCGGCCGCCGCGCGCGAACACGTCGTAGATGGCGGCGAGGGCGCACTTGGTCTGGAGGAGGTCCTGGCAGGTCTCGACCAGGAGCACGTCCACTCCGCCGTCGAGCAGGCCGCGCACCTGTTCCATGTAGCCGGCGTGCATCTCGTCCCACGTGATGTGGCCGAGGGTGGGGAGGCGGGTGCCGGGGCCGATGGAGCCCGCCACGAAGCGGGGCCGGGCCTCGGTGCTGTACGGGGCCGCCGCCGCGCGCGCGATCTCCGCGGAGCGCTTGTTGAGCGTGTGGCACTCGCTCGCGAGGCCGAACTCCGCGAGCACCCACGGGGCCCCGCCGAAGGAGTTGGTCTCCACCACGTCGCTCCCGGCGGCGAAGTAGCGCTCGTGGATGGCGCCCACGACTTCCGGCCGCGTGTAGCAGAGGATCTCGGAGCAGTTCTCCAGGCCGTTGTAGTCGGAGAGCGGCAGGTTGAAGCTGTGGAGCTGCGTCCCCATGCCTCCGTCGAAGAGGAGGATGCGATCCTGCATGGCGTCGAGGAAGGTGCTCATGGGGCGGGCTCCGGGGTGGTGCCGAGGGCGAACAGGGTGGTGAAGGCGGGAGAGCGGCGGTCGACGTGGGCGGTCGACACGGCCACGTCGACGAAGCCGGCGTCGCGGAGCATGCCCGCGAGGTCGGAGAAGCCGAGGTGCTTGTGGCCGAGCTTGGGGCGCACCCAGTCGTGCGCGTGCGGCGCGAGGTCGAGGATGGCGACGCGCCCGTTGGGCGCCAGCGCGCGGCGCACCTGGCGGAGGGTGTCCGCGGGGTCGAGCGCGCAGTGGAGCGACTGCGACAACACCGCGAGGTCCACCTCGGCGGCGGCGAGCGGGAGCGCTTCGAGCGTGCCCACACGGGCCTCGATGGGGGGCGCGAGGCGCGCGAGGGCGGCGGCGTCGCGGTCGATCGCGATGACGTGGCGCGCCCGCACGGCGAGCAGCCGCGTGAGGTGGCCGGTGCCCACGCCGAGATCGGCGATGCGGAGCGGCGGCAGGAGGCCGAGCAGGAGGTGCGCGAAGGCCTCCCACGAGCGCCCGGGGAGGTAGTCCGGGCCGAGGCTGTCGGGCGCGGGCGCCTCGCGGGCGGCCCGCACGCGTTCCAGCGCGGCGGCGTCGGCCTCCGAGAGAGGCGCCGCAGCGGCGAGCGTGACGAGCGCTTCTTCTCCGGGGGGCGCGTCGAGCAGCGACCGCGCGGCGTTGCCTTCCTTGCGTGTGGCCACCAGGCCCGCGCGGCGGAGCTGCGCGAGGTGGCCGGACACGGTGGACTGCCCGAGCCCGAGCACGTCCTGCAGCTCGCTCACGGAGAGCTCTTCCCGGGCGAGCAGCGCCAGGATGCGCAGCCGGCTGGGATCCCCCAGGGTGCGGAAGAGCGCGGCGCGGTCGGGCTCGGTCGACACCGGAGCGGTATATCGCGATGGAGCGATGGAGCGCAAGCCGACGGGCTCCCGCACGCGAAGCCGCTCGCCCTACCCCACGTTTTCCGCGTCCTCCGCGCCTTCGCCCATCAGCATCCGCGCGAGCCGCTCCTCGTCCCGCGCGGCGTCCTCGTACCCCCACCGCTCGAGCTCCGCGGTGAAGCTCTTGTCGAAATAAACGTAGGACAAGAGGTCGGAGTTCTCGTCCGCCTCCCGGTCGTGCAGCGCCGACAGGAAAGAGCGCGTCGCCCACGGCAAGCGCGCGCGCGACGCCTCGAAGCAGTCGCCGGCGAGCTTGCCCACGTCGCGGTCGGGGCGCACGTAGGCGGTGTCCACCACGCGGAGCCGGCGGTGCGCCTGCACCCGCGCCAGGAAGTCCGGGTACTGCGACTGTCCCCAGCGAAGGAGCTGATTCACGCCCTCCACCTCGCGGAGGTCCTCCTCGATGTCGTCGAGCACCAGGGCGTCGAAGGCCTTCCCCGCCAGGAACAGCGGCGTCGGCGGGCTGTTCGGCGCCGTCGGGACATCCTGGTTCACGCCGCGTTTCACGCCCACCATCACGATGCGGTGCGCGCCGAGCGAGATCGCCGGCAGCAGCGGCGTGTTCTGACGCAACGAACCGTCCACGTAGTAGCGGTCCCCCACCCGAACCGACGGAAACCAGAGCGGCAACGCCGCGGACGCGAGGCAGTGCTCGGCCCCCACGCGCGCGGGCACGAGCCGCGTGGTGGGGGTCTGGCGCGGGTCGATGCCGCGGCCGTCCGCGAACTGCACGCACCGCCCCGTCATCACCTCGGTCGTCGCGACGACGAAGGCCCGGAGCGCCCCGCTGTCGAGCCGCGCGTGGAGCTCGGCCCACGGCAGCGTGCCGCACACCTGCTGATAGAGCGGCCGCGGGTCGAAGAAGGCCTGGCCGGCGCCCAGCGGCGTCTCGCGCCAGAAGGCGCCCTTCCCGAGCGTCCAGGCGTCCCACCAGGACAAGCGGTACACGTGCTCCGGCTCCATCTCCTGCCACGCCCGCGCGAGCTGAACGGCACCGTCGCGCCCGCGCGCGGCCACCCAGGCGCCGGTGAGCGCGCCGATGCTCGTGCCGCAGATGACGTCGGGCGCGAACGGGCGCCCGAGCCGTGGCCCCAGCGTGTCGTACAGGAAGCGCAGCGCGCCGGCCTCGTAGGCCCCCCGCGCACCGCCGCCGCTCAGCACAAGTCCCAGCACGGCGCGGATGGTACACCCGGCCCCGCCGCGCGGATACGGGGAGGCATGGACCTCCTCGAGCAGGCCGCCGCGCTCCCGACGACCGCCGGCGTCTACCTCTTCCGCGACAAGAACGGCGACGTCCTCTACGTCGGCAAGGCCGTCAACCTGCGCGCCCGCGTGAAGCAGTACCTCCAGGGTCACGACGAGCGGTACATGGTCCGCTACCTCGTGGCCGCCGCGCGCTCGGTGGACACCGTGCCCACCCCCAGCGAGAAAGACGCGCTCATCCTCGAAAACCAGCTCATCAAGCAGCACCAGCCGCGCTTCAACACCAAGCTGCGGGACGACAAGAACTTCCTCCACCTCCGCATCGACGTGAAGGCGAAGTGGCCGCGCTTCACGCTCACCCGCCGCATCAAGGACGACGGCGCCCGCTACTTCGGGCCCTACGCCTCCGCGACGAACGCGCGCCGCACCCTCGCCTTCGTCAGCAAGAGCTTCCCGCTCCGCACGTGCACGGACCAGGTGCTCGCCACCCGCAAGCGGCCGTGCCTGCTCTACCAGATGCATCGGTGCGTCGGCCCCTGCGCGGACTTGTGCACGGGTGACGCCTACGCCGACATCCTTCAGGACGCCCTGCTGTTCCTGTCCGGCAAGAACAAAGAGCTCGTCACGCGTCTGCAGGCGCGTATGTTCGCCGCCGCCGAGGCCGAGCAGTTCGAGGAAGCGACGCGCTGCCGGGACCTCCTCGCGTCGATCAAGTCCTCCCTCGAGGCCTCGTCCGTCGTCGACGTGCGCCTCGGCGATCGCGACGTATGGGCGCTGCATCGCGAGGGAGATCGCGGCGCCGTTGCGCTGCTCCCCGTGCGCGGTGGCCACATGCAGCAGCCGCTCGTGTTCCCCATCGAGGGCGAGCTGGTGGACGACGGTGAGCTGCTCTCCGCGCTGCTGAACGACTGGTACGGCGACGCCCCGCCCGAGGTGCTCCTCCCCGTCGATCCTCCCGATCACGCGGCCCTGCAGGAGCTCCTCTCCGAGCGCCGCGGCAGCAAGGTCACCCTTGCCATCCCCAAACGCGGCGAGAAGGTGCGCGTGATGGAGATCGCGGAGCAGGCCGCGAAGGCGCGCTTCGAAACCACGCACTCCGCCGAGGAGCGCCTCGCGCACGCGCTCGAGCAGCTCGCTGAGATCGTGGGGATGGATGTGCCGCCCCACCGCGTCGAGTGCTACGACAACTCCAACCTCCTCGGCCAGGACCCCGTCGCGAGCCAGGTGGTGTTCCTCGACGGCAAGCCCGCGCGCGCCGAGTACCGTAGGTACAAGGTCAAGACCGTCGTTGGGGCCGACGACTTCGCCACCATGCGCGAGATCCTCGGCCGGCGCCTCCGCCGCGCCTCGGAAGACGGCAACTTCCCCGATCTCATCGTGGTGGACGGTGGACGCGGCCAACTGTCCGCCGCCGAGGACGTTCTTCGCGAGCTCGGCCTCGAGGATCAGCCGCTCATCGGCCTCTCCAAGCCGCGCACCGAGCGCAAGCGCGGCGATCGCGACGCCGTCGACAAGATCATCCTCCGCGACAACCCCGAGCCGGTGATCCTCCCGGAGACGCACCCCACCCTCCGCATGCTCCAGCACATCCGGGACGAAGCGCACCGCACCGCCATCGGCTTCCACAGGAAGACACGGTCGAAGTCGCACCTCACCAGCGTGCTCGACGACCTCCCCGGGCTCGGCCCGACGCGCCGCAAGGCCCTCCTCACGCACTTCGGGTCGGTCAAGGCCATTCGCGAGTCCGATCCGCATCGGATCGCGGAAGTGCCCGGGTTCGGGGCCGCGCTGGCCCAGCGAATCTGGGAGGCGCTCCAGAAGGGGGTAGCGGACGGATAACGCGGCGTGGTATCCCCGCCGCGCTTCAGGAGACTCTCATGCTCGTTCTCTCCCTGCTTCTCGCCGCCTGCTCCGGCGCTTCCGACGACACCGCCTCCGCCCTCGTGGGCGACGCCACCGCCGGCGCCGCGCTCTACACCACCAACTGCTCGTCCTGCCACGGCGCGGACGGCGAGGGTGTCAGCGGCCCCGCGATGGCGGAGATCGCGAGCGAGTTCGACGACGCCGGGGTCGAAGACGCCATCGTCAACGGCACTGACGGCGGCATGCCCGCCTTCCCGAGCCTCACCGCGCAGGACGTCGCCGACCTCGTCGCGTACGTTCGCTCCTTCGAGTAGCGCGCGATGTGGCGCGCGGTGGGCCTGCTGGCGCTCTTCAACGTCTTCATGACGTTTGCGCCCTACACCCACCTGCGTGACATACGGTCGGCGTGCGCCCCCGTGGTGGCCGCGGCGGCCTTCCTGTTCCGAGGCGGAATCGTCGAGAGACGACGTTGGCGCTGTCTTTTACTGGGGCAGGGGGGCAAGCCCCCCCCGCAATGCCCCCCCGGTGCCTAGAGAACCTGCACCCCAGGAGGGATTGCATGGTTCTCCTTCTCTTGTCCGCCCTCGCGTGCAACTCCGGCAACGGCAAGGAAACGGGCGACACGGCCGACACCGGCGGTGACACCGCCGACACGGACACCGCCGACACGTCCGACACCGACACCGCCGACACGTCCGACATGGACACCGCCGACACGTCCGACACCGCCGACACCGCCGACACCGACACGCCCGAGGCGCGCGGCGCGGCGCTCTACGCGGCGGACTGCGTGGCGTGCCACGGCGAGGACGGCACCGCTGGAATAAACGGCGCGGCCAACCTCGTCGAGGACGTGCCCAACCTCGACGACGCCGCGATCACGGACGTCGTCCTCAACGGCAAGGAGAACATGCCCGCGTTCGCCTACACCGAGGCGCAGATGGCCGATCTCCTCGCTTTCCTCCGCGAGACGTTCCCCGCGCCGGTCGAGTAGGCCGCCCGCGTCAGTCGAGGCTGTGCATCGCGACGGCGTCGCGCAGCTTCGGCTCGAACCAGGTGGACTTCGGCGGCATCACGTTGCCGGAGTCCGCCACGGCGAAGAGCTGCTCGAGGCTCGTCGGGTGCATGTGGAACGCGACCGCGTGGGTGCCGGCGTCGACGAGCTTCACGAGCTCCTGCCAGCCGCGAATGCCGCCGACGAAGTCGATGCGCTTGTCCGTGCGGGGGTTGTCGATGCCGAGGAGCGGCCGGAGCACGCGGTCCTGAAGCAACGACACGTCGAGGGCCTGCACGGGGTCGGCGGGGATGTCGCGCGCGGTGAGGCGGTACCACTGTCCGCCCAGGTACATCGTGATGCGGCCGCGCCCCTCCGGTACGGGGCCCGGCGCCGTGTCCACGTCGAAGTGCGCCTTCACGGTGGCCATGAACGTGTCGGGGGAGTGCCCGAAGAGGTCCTTCACGGCGCGGTTGTAGGCGAGGATCTGCAGGGTGGAAGCGGGGAAGAGCCCCGCGAGGAACCACGCGTGCTGCCCGGCCATGCCGGCGCGCTCACGGTGCACGATGGAGGCCGCGGCCGACCGGTGGTGGCCGTCGGCCACGTAGGTGCAGGGCAGCAGCGCGGCGGCGCGGGTGATGGCGTCCACCGCGGCGGGGTCGGACACGCGCCACAACACGTGGTCGACGCCGTCCTCCGTGGTCACGCGCCACTCGGGCTCGCCCTGCGTGCCGCGCACGATCAGCGAGTTCAGCGGCTCCTGGTCGCGGTAGGCGAGGAACACCATGCCGGTCTGGCAGTTCGTGGCGTCGATGTGGGCGACGCGGTCGCGCTCCTTGTCAGGGCGGGTGAACTCGTGCTTCTTGATGAGGTCGCGGTCGTACTCGTCCACCGAGAAGGCGGCGACGAGGCCCACCTGCCAGTGCTCGCCCATCTTCTGGCCGTAGAGGTAGTAGCTGTCGGCCCCGTCGCGGGTGAGCTGCCCGCCGGCGAGCATTGCCTGGAACTCGCGACGCGCCGCGGCGTACGCCTCGGGGGCGTGGGAGTCCGCGCCGTCGGGGAGCACGGCCTCGGGCCGGCTCACGCGCACGAAGCTGTCCGGGTTGGCGGCCACGATCGCGCGGGACTCGGCCTCGCTCATCACGTCGTACGGCGGGGCGATGACACGGGCGGCGACGGCGTTGGCGGCGCGGATGGCGCGGAACGGGCGGATGTCGGACACGGGGGCCTCCTGGACGGCCCGTCCTAAGCCGGATCGCGGGGGAAGGGCTACCCGCCGCGGGCACGGGTGCCGCCGTTCACGCCGAAGCCTACTTCCCCCGCCCGCTCCAGCGCCTCCACCACCGGCAGCAACACGAGCAGATCTGCCTTCATACGCCCGATGCGGTCTTCGCCCACCCGCGCGGCGAGGTCCCGCTCGATGTCGGCGAGCACCCCGAGGCCCACGAGCAGCCCGGCACGCCCGCGCTCGGTGAACCGGACGATGCGCGCGCGGCCGTCCGCGGGGTCGGGCGCACGCTCGATCACCCCGAGGGCCTCGATCTCGTCGAGGAGCTGCCCCACCGCCTGCTTGGTGATGCCCATCCGTTTCGCGAGCGTGGTGGCGCGGGTGCCCGCGAGGTCGAGGTGCGGGAGCACGGCCATGTGGGAGGCCTTCAGCCCCGGCACGCCGAACTCGCCCCGCACGCGCGCCACCCCCACCTCGTTGAGGATGCGCGCCGTGCGAAACAACAGGTGCCCGAGGTTCACCGCCTTCGCGGCTGCGAGCTGCTCGGGCGTGAACAGTGGGTCAGACGCGACGGACATCGTGGAGCTCCTCGGCGCAACGGAATACCCGCGGGGTTGTCGGCGGGGTGGTGGGCTGGACGGCGTGCGTGACGGTTCGTAAAGCGGGTTGACCACTTCGTCAATCCCGTTTACTATCTTGGTCTCCCCGGGGCCCTCATGCTCACCCAACACGCGCCGACCCTCTGGACCATCGACCACGCCCTCACCGTCGGCGGTTTTCTGCCCATGGGCACGCGCACCACGGTGCTCCGCATCGGCGACGGGCGCCTCGTCGTCCTCGCCCCGGGCGACCTCGCCGAGGCCGACATCGCCGCGGTCCGGGCGCTCGGCACGGTCGCCGCCGTGGTGGCGCCGAACCTCCTCCACCACATGTTCCTCGCCAAGGCCGCGGCCGCGTTCCCGGGCGCCGAGGTGTGGGCGGCGCCCGGCGTCGAGAAGAAGGTGAAGGTCGCGGTCACGCACGTGTTCGACGGCCGCGGGGGCCCCTGGGGCGACTCGCTCGCGGTGCACGCCCTCGCGGGCGCCCCCAAGCTCGGCGAGACCGTGGTGTTCGACCCCGCGAGCCGCACGCTCGTCGTCACCGACATGTGCTTCAACCACCGTGACGTCGAAGGGTGGTTCGCCCGCATCAACCTCCAGATGCTCGACGCCTACGGCAAGTTCGGGCCGTCCTGGCTCATGCGGAACGTGTACATCGGCGACAAGGCGGCGTTCCGGAAGTCCGTCGACCACGTACTCGACTGGGACTTCGAAAGGGTGGTGCTCACCCACGGCGAGATCGTGCAGTCGGGCGGTCGCGATGGGCTCCGCGAGGCGTTCGCCTACCTCGGGTAGCGGAAGGCGGGGCGCGGGCCTCCCGGAGGCGGGGGGAAGGTCGCGAGCCGCGGGCGGCGGCGGTCGGCGCTGGCTCGCGACGCGCCACCGACGACGGAGGCCCGGGTGACGTGAGCGCGAAGCCTGCCGCCCCCCCACCGCCGCCTTGCGCAGCAACGAAGCCCGGGGTAGGGTCGGCCCCGTGCGGGGAAGCCCGCGCACGACGTGTCGGCCCCGCAGGGGGCCATCGAGTGGAAGCCGGTGTAAATCCGGCGCGGTGCCGCCACCGTGAGCCACGCCCTCCCCGGGCGCGGCGAGTCGGGCCTTCTCGCACGTCGTTTCGCCACCCAACATCCCCGGCTCAGGGATGGGTGGAGGTTCGAGGTGGTCTCGGCTCTCCCCCTGTCGTGTGCTCCCGGGGCGGAGCGTTCGATGATCCGCCTTCCTTCCGTCTCTCTCCTCCTCCTCGCGCTCCCCCTCGTCGCGTGCTCCGGCGCCGACAAGGACGAGCCCACCGACGACACCGGCGCTGACGACACGGCCGCCGACGACACCGACTCGGGCACCGACGACACCGACTCGGGCGACACCGACTCGGGCGACCCCGACTCGGGCGACACCGACTCGGGCGACACCGACTCGGG
>CAXNIN010000018.1:0-24493 GCA_964202365.1 Myxococcota bacterium
GGGGGGCGGGCCCCCCGCAACGCCCCCCCCTCCCCTATCGCGAGCGCGGGCCTGATCGGGTAGGCTCTCCCCGTGTACATCTTCCTCCTCCTGTTTGCCGCCTGCCAGCCCGAAGAACGAGCGCCGGCCCCCGTGACCTGCGAAGCCGCGCCGTCGAGCGCGTGGGCGGGGGAAACCACGTTCACCGACCGCACCGACGCCTGGGGCATCACCGAGGCGCAGGGAGGGCGGCTCCAGGCGGTCGATCTCGACAACGATCGCTACCCGGACCTCGTCGTGACGCAGGTGTTCTCGAACGCCCGCGACGACCTCTCCGCCGATCCGCCGGTGCGCTACCACTACGTGCTGATGAACCGCCCCGGCGGCGACGGCGGGCGCGTGTTCGCCGACGAGACGGAGGCGAGCGGCCTCGCCCAGAACCGGGACGGTGGCGTCGGCACCTCGGCGACGTTCTACATCTACGGCGATGTCGACAACGACGGCGACCTCGACGCCTTTGCCGGCCGCTACCACGACGCCGGCGCGGAGCTCGCGGCCGACGATTGCTCCGAGATCCTGCTCAACGACGGCGCGGGGCGCTTCACGTTCGCGAACCGGTCGGCGCCGTGCGTGCTGGAGGGCTACCCCATCACCGCCGGGTCGTTCACCGACTACGACGCCGACGGCGTCCTCGACCTCTGGACCGTCGCGTTCTACGAGGAGTACGGCTACCTCGCCTCCGAGCAGGACCAGCTCTACCGCGGCAACGGCGACGGCACGTTCACCGCCGTCACGGACGACGTGGGGCTGACGCTCAAGCGCGGCCGCTCCACGGCGGACTACCTCGCGCGCGACGTGCGGCGCCCGGCGTACGGCGCCACCGCCTGCGACCTCGACGGCGACGCGCTCCCCGAGCTCCTCGCCAGCAACTACGGCCGCGCGTGGAACCAGCTCTGGCGCAACGAAGGCGGGCAGTTCACGGAGGACGGCGAGGCCTCCGGGTACGCCTCCGACGACAACCTCGACTACCGTGACAACTACATGTACGCGTGCTGGTTCGAGGCGAACGGCAGCGCCGGCGACGTCGAGCCCACGATCTCCTGCGGCGGCGCCTTCCCGTCGAACTACTGGAACGCCGGTTACGACGACCAGCCCGCGCGCCTCGGCGGCAACACCTTCACCACGGTGTGCGCCGACATCGACAACGACGGCGACAACGACCTCTACGACGCCGCCATCGTGCACGACTGGACGGGCGGGTCGGCCGACTCGAGCCAGCTCCTCCTCAACGACGGCACCGGGACGTTTGACCGCATCGACAACGCGGACAACGGCCTCGCCCGCGAACGCCCGAGCCGCGCCTCCTGGAACGAGGGCGACCTCCACGCCGCGTTCTTCGACTTCGACAACGACGGCTGGAAGGACATCGTGCTCGGGTCGAGCGACTACGAGGACACGCACGTCTGGTTGTGGCGCCAGGTCGAAGCCGGGCAGTTCGAGGACGTCAGCGACGCCTCGGGCCTCAACCACCCGTGGCCCGCGGGCATGGCCATCGCCGACTTCGACCTCGACGGCGACCTCGACTTCGCCACCGGGTCGAGCACCGCCCGCACCGGCACGCCGTGGACCACCCGCGAAGTACACCTCTACGAGAACACCGCTCCCGTCGGGAACTGGATTCGCCTCGAAGGGCTGCCGGTCGGCGCGCGGGTGGACCTCACCGCGGGTGGCCTCACCCAGACAGCGGAGGTCTCCGGCGGCTACGGCCACGCGGGCATCCAGAACGACACCGCGCTCCACTTCGGGCTCGGCGACGTGTGCCTCGTGGAGTCCATCACCGTGACGTGGCCCGGCGGCGCGACGCGCACCTGGACGGATCAGGCCGGCAACCAGGCGGTCGTTCTCGAGTGATCGGCTGGGCCGCCCTCTTCGCGTATTCGGCCGAAGCGGCGCGGGGCGCGCGCGTCATCCCCGCCGGCGAGGCGGTCCGCATCGAGTCCATCAGCAAGAAGGACATGTTCTGGCGCTACCGCGACGAGCTCGTGGGGCAGGTGTGCCTCGTGGGCGAGCCGGGGCTCGTGCGGCACCGCGGCAAGTGGTACGGCGGCGAGATCACCTGCGCCGACGGCTTCGAGCTGTTCTTCTTCCAGGTGGAGGTTTCCCGCGGCGACTTCGGGGACGCCGTCCTCGCGCTCACGAAGCGGCCGCCCATCGCCGAGCGCGACCCCGCCGTGCCCGACGCGGGCGCCGGCGCGGCGCCGCCCCCCGACGGCCCGTTCACCGGGTTCGGGCCCACCGCCCCGGTTGCCGCCGACTGGCCCGTCGGCGCGCGCGGCCGCATCACCGCGGTGTCGCCGGCCGACGCGACGCACACCCGCCGCGCGAGCCTGCTGGGCCGCACCTGCGAGGTGCGCGACGCGCCCCTCTCCGAGAGCGGCGACGCCTGGCTCGCCGGGCTCGTGCGCTGCGACGGCGAGGACCTCTTCTTCTTCCAGGTGGCGCTCGACCCGGTCGCGTCGGCGGCCGCCGAGGGCCCCGGCCGGAAGGCCGACGGGCGGCTCCTCTCCGCGACGCTCCCCGTCGGCGAGCGCGTGCGCATCGTGGCGCTCGCCGCGACGGACCTCTACTACACCGAGCGCGACGCGCTGATCGGGCAGGCGTGCTTCGTGGCCGCGACCCCCCTCGTCGCGTCGGGCGACGGCTGGTACTCCGGGCGGCTCGCGTGCGGGACAGCGCCCGAGCGCCAGTTTCACCAGGTGGCCGTGGCGCCGGATTAGCGGGCTACCGACGCCCGGACTGGCTCGCGACGTCCCCCGCGAGACGGGAGGCCGCCGCCCTTACCCCTTGACCCCGCCCGCCGTGAGCCCCTCGACGAGGTGTCGCTGGAGCGCGAAGAAAAGCGCGGTGACCGGGAGGCTGACGAGGATGGCGCCGGCGGCGAAGTTGCCCCATTCGGCGCCGAATTCGCCGACGTAGCCGTTGAGCACCACGGGGAGCGTGTAGGCGCGCTCGTCGCCCATGAGCGTGGCGGCGAGGATGAACTCGTTCCACGCGGTCATGAACGCGAAGAGCGCGGTGACGACGATGGCGGGGCGCGCGAGCGGCAAGATGATGCGGGTGAAGGTGGTCCACCGGCTGGCGCCGTCGAGCATGGCGGCCTCTTCGAGGTCCTTCGGGATGGTGTCGAAGTAGCCCTTGAGGTTCCAGGTGGCGAACGGCACGGTGGTCGTCGAGTAGACGAGGATCAACCCGCCGAGGGAGTCGAGGAGGTTCAGCGTGTCGAGCAGGAGGTAGAGCGGGATCGCCATGACGACGCCCGGGAACATTTGCGTGAGGAGGAACGCCCCCATCAGCCGGTCACGGCCGGGGAAGCTCCACCGCGAGAGCGCATACCCGGCGGTGCACGCGAGCGCGACGCCGAGCGCGGCGGTCACGCCGGAGACCACGAGGGAGTTGAACAATTGGCGGCCGAAGAGCCACGCGCCGGTGCCGTCGGCGGTGCTCACGACGGCCTCGAAGTTGGCGAGGGTGACGTCCGTCGGGAGCGGGTTCGCGGACATCGAGAAGGTCTGTGCGGGCGAAAGCGCCATCTTCACGACCCACAACACCGGGAACAGCGTCGCGACGGTGAGCGCGACGAGCGCGGCGTGCGTGAGGGCCACGTGGAACGGCGAAGGCGCGCGCATCAGAGCACCTTCTTGCCGGCGAGGCGGTTCGCCGCCTGGCCGTACACCACGAGCACGCCGAAGATCAACACGGCGTAGGCGGCCGCGTATCCGTAGCGGTGGCCCCGCGTGAACGCCCACCGGTAGGCCTGGGAGATGAGGATGTCGGTGGAGCCGTCGGGCTCGCCGCCGCTCACGAGGTAGATGACGTTGAACATGTTGAACGTCCAGACGCTACCCAGGATGACGGCGGGGAGGAGCGCGGGTTTCAGCAGCGGGAGCGTCACGTTGCGAAAGCGTTGCCAGCCGGTGGCGCCGTCGATCTCGGCGGCCTCTTCAAGGTCGCGCGGGATGGCCTGGAGCGCCCCGAGCGTGACCACCATCATGAACGGGAATCCGAGCCACGTGTTCGTGGTGACGTTCGCCGCGAACGCGGTGGACCACTGGGCGAACCACGAGATCGGGGCGAGCCCGACCGCCTCGAGCAGCCCGTTGATGGCGCCGAACTGCCGGTGGAACATGCCTTTCCACACGAGAGCGGTGATGTAGCTCGGGATGGCCCACGGCAGGATGAGCAGCGCGCGGAACACGCCGCGCATGCGCACCCACGGCTCCCGGAGCAGCATCGCCAACGCCACCCCGATGCCGACGTGCAGGACGACGTTCGCGAGCGTCCAGAGCACGGTGACGAGGAGCGTGGACCAGAAGGAGAGCGGGCTCGAGAGCGGGAAGTCGCGCGCGAGCACGATGTCGAGGAAGTTCGCGAGCCCCACGAACGTCCAGGCCTGGTCGTGGTACTCGAAGAGGCTCACGCCGGCGCCGACGAGGAACGGCAGCACCACGAGGAGCGTCATCGCGATGAACGAGGGGGCCACCCAGGCGTAGGCGAAGCGCCACGCGGCGATCGGTGCGCCGCGCACCTCGCGGGCGAGCCAGGCCACCCCGGCGAGGGCGGCGACGGCGCCGAGCACCCACCACGGCCGCGGATCGGCCGGGGCGGGGGGCGGGCGGGAGACGATGGCGTACTCGGTCTGCGCCTCGCGGGCGGCGGCTTCGGGGCCGACGGACCCGCGCACGAGGCGACGGAGGGCGCGGGCGACGGGCTCCCACGTCTTGCCCATCTCCCGGCGGGTGGGCATGGGCACCGCGGCGTCGAGCTGGGCGCGGAACGCCGCGAGGGCGGGGTCGGTGACGGGGAGATCGGCGTTGGCGACGAGCTGGCGGCCGACGTCGAGCCGCACGGACGCGGCGCCGTCGGTGACCATCCACGCGCCGAACGCCCGCGCGTCGGCGTCGTCCCGGGCGAGGAAGAGAGTCTCGACGGTGACGTAGGGCGCGGCCGGCCGGCCGGTGGCGGAGACCACCGGGAGGGGGGCTACGCCGTAGTCGACGGTGTCGCTCACTTCCCCGAGGAACCACGGGCCGTTCGCGATCATCGCGACCCGCCCTTCGTTGAAGAGCTGGGTGAGGAGCGCGCCGCTCGGCTCGGCGGGGCCGAGCCGAGCGAGGGTCTCCACGAAGCGAAGGGCGTCGACGTTGGCGGGGGTGTCGAGCGCGACGCCGTCGGGGCCGAAGACGCCGCCGCCGTAGCCGTGAAGCCAGGGGGCGACCGCGTAGGCGCTCGAGGCTTCCCACGCAAACCCCCACCGATCCGCGCCGCGCTGCCCGCGGGCGACGTCGAGCAGGGCATCCGTGGTGGCGGGCGGCTCGGGGACGAGGGCGCGATTGTGGAAGAGCGCGAGGGACTTGTAGGCGAGCGGCCAGCCCCAGAGGCGCGGATCGTCGGTCAGCCGGAGGGCGCCGAGCGTGACGGGGTGGAGCCGGGCGTCGCTCGGCTCGGACACCGGGAGCACAATGCCGTCGGCTGTCCACGCGGCGATCTTTTCGTGCGCGAAGATGAAGAGATCCGGGCCGTTGCCGCGCGGGACCGCGGCTTCGAGCTTGGAAGCGAGGCTCTCGTAGGAGACGAAGACGGGCCGCACCTGCTGGTCGGGGTGGGCGCCGTTCCACGTGGCCACCACCTGCTCGAGCGCGGTGCGCTCGTCGCCGCGCCACGCGTGCCAGAGCACGACGTCATCCGCGTGGGCGGAGGCGAGCAGCGCGAGGATCACGCCCCTCTCGGCGAAAGCGGGCGGTCCGGGAGCCGCGCGCCGGTGGCGCGGTCGAAGCGGTAGGCGCGCGCGAAGCCGACCCGCCCGGCCCCGGGGGCCACCGTGCCCTCGACGCGGGCGATGAGGGTTTCCCCGCCGAGCCGGAGGTGCACCATGGCCTCGTACCCGAGCTGCTCGACGAGCTCGACCTCGGCCGCGAACGGCTCGTCCGGGCCGAAGCGCACGTCGTTGGGGCGCACGCCGATGATGTCGTCGTCGAGCCGTTCGAGGAAGTTCATGCCCGGGCTCCCGATGAAGCCGGCCACGAAGCGGTTGCTCGGCTCGAAGAAGAGCTCGCTCGGCGTGCCCACCTGCTGCACGACACCGCCGTTGAGCACCACGATGCGGTCCGCGAGGGTCATCGCCTCGACCTGATCGTGCGTGACGTACACCGTGGTGGTGCGGAGCTCGGCGTGTTGCCGACGGAGCTCGACGCGCACCTGGTTTCGGAGCGACGCGTCGAGGTTCGAGAGGGGCTCGTCGAAGAGGAACACCTTGGGCCGGCGTACGATCGCGCGGCCCATCGCGACGCGCTGGCGTTGGCCACCCGAGAGCTCGCGGGGGTAGCGGTCGAGGAGCGTGGCGAGCCCGAGCATCTCCGCGGCGGCGTCCACCCGGGACTTCGTCTCGGGGTGCTTCTGCAACGAGAGGGCGAAGCCCATATTTTCGCGCACGGTCATGTGCGGGTAGAGCGCGTAGGACTGGAACACCATCGCAACGTCGCGGTCACGCGGGGCGACGTCGTTCACGCGGCGCCCGTCGATTCGGAGCTCCCCGCCCGTGATCTCCTCCAGCCCGGCGATGCAGCGGAGCAGCGTGCTCTTGCCGCACCCGGACGGCCCTACCAGGACGATGAACTCGCCGTCTGCGACGGCGAGGTCGACCCGATGGAGCACCTGAACCTGTCCGTACCGCTTCTCCACCCCGTCGAACGCGAGCGTCGCCACGCGCTACCTCCGGACGAACACCGCTTCGAGCCGTGCGCCGCCGAACGCGCTCGGCTCGAGACGGACGGCGTCGAAACGAGCGCCGAAGAGGGTGAGGAGGGCGCCGGTGTCGTCGGCGGGGAACGTGCCGAAGAGGATGCCGCCGGGCCGAAGGGCGCGGGCGGCGGCGGCGGCGTACCCGGCGCGGTGGTCCGGCCCGAGGTCCGAGAATCCGCCGGTTTCGCAGACGAGGTCGTACTCGCCGTCGGGGGCGTCGAGGAACGCGGCGGCCGACGCGGCGATGCCGGGCACGGCGGGCGCGGCCTCCGCGAACACCGTGACGCGGTAGCCCCGCGCGTCGAGCGCACGGGCGTCCTCCCCGCCCCACGGGACAGCGACGCGCGCCGGCGGGTGGTGCACGTGCGGGAGGAGCCGAAGCACGATGGGCACGCCGCTCTCGCGCGTTCTACCGAGGCCGGAGGAGGAGAGGTTCATCGTCGTCACACCCGTTCCGTCGCGGCGCCTATCCCGGTCAGTCTTCGCAGGTGACGGAGATGCGGTAGTTGCCGGTCTCGCCGCCGCGACCGTCGACAATCACGAGGTACTGGGAACCTTCGTCGTCCCAAACGCGCACGGTCTCCCCCTCACCGCCGATACCGGTGTCGTCCACGGCTTCGCACTCGACGATGCCGGCGTCGCTCGTGGGGCACGTGTCTTCGTCCCGCCAGTTCAGGACGAACAGGTCGAGATCGGCGCACGGCGTGTCGAACTTCACGGTCGCGTTCGTCTGGGCGGGGAGGTCGAACTGGTAGACGCGCTCGGGGGAGGAATAGTCCCAACGATCCAGGTTGGGCGTGCAGAACCACGTTTCCCAATCCTCACCCTCGTAGTCGTCGGTTCCGCCCTCGTTCGTGCCCACGACGACATCCCCGCAGGAAAGCCGCGCGGTGTAGCAGTCGGGGCCACCCGGCGCGGCGGTGCTGGGATCGGCGTCGCAGATCCACTCCACGTCGGTGTCGGTGTCGGTGTCGGTGTCTCTGTCGGCGTCACTGTCGGCGTCGCTGTCCGCATCGGTGTCGGCGTCCGAGAAGAGGCCGCCACCGGTGTCCTTGTCGGAAGGCGCGACGCCGATGAGATCACATCCGGCGAGGGCGCCCATCGCGACGACCAGCGACAGTTTCCAAGCGCGCATCCGGCCTCCACCGCCGCACCCTACGCCCATTGTCGCGCGGTCGCAACCGCCGCGCTGGAGCGCCGTCGCGACCGGATTGTGTGAAGCTTCGGTAGGGCTTGCTCGCATCTCTTGCCGGCGCCCCCCGGTGCCTCTACGATTGAAACGTTCATGTGACGAGGTCCCTTGCGAATCGCAACCCGCTACGAGGTGAAGTACCGAATCTCCCCCGAGAAGGCGGAGGCCGTGCGCGAGTGGATCGCGCGGTACATGGAGCCCGACGCCAACGGCGAGGGAGGCTCCGCGAAGTACCACGTGCACTCGTTGTACCTGGACAGCGCCGACTGGCGCATCTACCGGGAGACCCGAAATGGGAACTACTCCAGGTTCAAGCTCCGTGCACGCACCTATGCCTTCAACGCCGCCGCCCCCGTTTTCCTCGAGGTCAAGTCCCGGGACGGGGAGGCCATGCAGAAGTCGCGCGCCGAGGTAGACCGCGCGGAAGCCGCGCGCATCCTCGACGGTGGGGTCCCGCGGAACCAGATGAAGGGGCAGGCACTGGAGAACTTTCGGAGCCACATGGATCGCTACCGGGCCTATCCGCGGGCGTGGGTCACCTACGAGCGCTTCGCCTATGTCGGCGGCGATCGCGGCCTCGTTCGCCTCACGTTCGACAGCGCGATCGCGTGCGCCCCGCCCACGCCGAACCTCGCGGAGCCGCCGCGCTGGTACCCCGTCGACGAGGTGGCCGGCGTCGTCATCCTCGAGTTGAAGTACAACGGTTCCTATCCGGCGTGGGCAGCGGATACCATTCGTCGGTTCGACCTGGAGCGCCGCTCCATGTCCAAGTACCGCCACGCCGTGGAGGTGCTCCAGGGCATGCCGCAGGACCAGGAAGCCTCTCCCCCTCACGCCCTCGGAATGTCGCGTTGAACCCCTTCTCCTGGCTCTCGTCGCCGATTGGGGGGTCGCTCGGCGTCGCGCCGCTGACGGTCGCTGCGGACCTGCTGCTGTCGTTCGTGCTCGGGACGTTCGTCGCGTGGCTCTACTCCGCCACGCACCGCGGCCTCTCGTACTCGCGCAACATGGTGCACAGCATCGTCCTCCTTTCGATGATCATCACGATGGTGATGCTCGTCGTCGGGGACAGCATCGCCCGCGCCTTCGGCCTCGTCGGCGCGCTCGCCATCATCCGGTTCCGAACGGTCGTGCGCGACGCGCGCGACACCACGTTCATCTTCCTCGCGCTCGCCGTCGGCATCGCCGTGGGCGCGCAGCAGGAGGTCGTCGCCATCGTGGGCACCCTGATGATCGGGTGCGTCGCGGCGACCATGCAGTTCTCCAACTTCGCGACGCGCCACAGCGACACCGGCATGCTCCGGGTGCGCGGCGCGGGAGGCGCATCGGGCGCCATCGAGGAGGTGCTCACGAGCTGGTGCCGCACGCACGAGCTCGTGGCGCTCCGGCAGGGGGCCGAGGGGGAGCCTTCGGAGTTCAGCTACGAAATTCGGCTCTTTCATCCGGGTGAGCGGGAGGATCTCGTGCGAGCGGTCCGCGCTGTCGAGGGGACCACCCAGGTGACCGTGGCCATCGAGGAACGGGCGGAGGAATGGTGAAACGTTCCATCCCCCTCGGGCGCCGCCTACGGGCCGCCCGCGGGCAGATCATCATGGCGACGGTGTGGCTCGCGGCGGCGACCGTGAGCGGCGCCCTCCTGCTCACGCAGGACACCACGTCCCACCACGGCGCCGTCGCCTCGACGCGCACCCACCACGTCCGCGTACCGATGAGCGGGCGGATCGCGAGCATCAACGTCACGCCGCACCAACGTGTCGAGGCCGGCGAGGTGCTCGCCTCCATCGAAGTTCCCGGCATCCACCAGCAGATCGCGGCCGCTGAAGCCGAGGTCCGAAGCCTCGAAGCTCAGATCGGGGCGGACGAGGCCGACCGCGGGCGCCGGTTCGCGCGCGACCTCGAGGGCGCGCGCGCGAGCTGGCTGTCCGCGCGGGTCAACCTCGAGCGTGACCGCACGTCCCTCGCCGGCGCCGAGATGGAGCTCGCACGCGCGGGTTCGCCCGGCGTGCTCATGGCCGCGGGCGAGATCGAGCGGCTCACGGTCGTGCGCGACGCCGCCCGCGCCGCGATCGACGCCCGCACCACCGAGGTGACCGCGCTCGAGCGCAACTATGGCGAGGCCCGCGACCGCGCCGGCGTAGCCCAGGGCGACGTGCTCACCGCGGCCATCGAGGCCGCCACCGTGAAGCTCGAGTCGCTGCGCGCGGTCGCCGAGGCGAACGTGCTGCGTGCCCCCGCGTCCGGCGTGGTCACCGCCCCGGTGGGCGCGGTCGCGCGCGACGGCCGCACCGACGTAATCGACGAGATCTTCCCGGTCGCCGGCCAGTGGGCGCAGGCAGGGGTGCCTGTGCTCATGATCACCGAGCCCGCGACGCAAGACGCGGTGGTGTTCGTCGACATCCAGCGCGCGCGCGCGCTCGCCCCCGGTGCGGCCGTCTCCCTGCGCGCGGGCGGCGGCCAGCGCTACGCCGCCACGGTGCGCGCCGTGGGCGTTGCGGTCGAGCCGGTTCCTCTCCGTCAGCTCCGCGACCAGACCATCGCCGAGTGGGGCGTGCCCGTCACCCTCCAGGTGCTCGACCAGGCGCTCACGCCCGGAGAGGCGCTCTCTGTCGAGTTCTGACGCGCCGCGGTGGCCCCGGCTCCTCGCGCGCACCGCGGGGGGCGCGGCGCTGCTGTCGGTGGTGGTCGCGGCGCTCGTCCTGCCGCGCGTCGCGCGCGTCCCCGACGACGACATGGCCCCCACCCTGCTCGCCGGCGACCTCGTGATCATCCTGCCGATCGAGGCGCGGCTGGGCGACGTTGTCGCGGTGGTCGACCCGCTCGACCCCGCCCGGTGGACCCTCCGGCGCGTGCAGACCATCGGCGGCGCCATCCGCTACGAAGACGGCATCTACTACGCCTCCGACGTGGAGCCGCCCGGGGTGCTCGAGATGGGCCGCGACACCGACCGCGTGGTTCGCACCGAGGGCCCGCACCTCGTGCGCCTCGCGCCCCGCGCCGTGCGCTGGGAGCTCCCCGAGGAGACCGTGCCCGACTACGCCGCGTTCCTGGGCGCCGACGCGCGCGACGAGGCGGTCGACTCGCGCTGGTGGGGGCCGATGCCGCTCCAGGCCCTTCAGGGCGTCGTGGTGCTGCGCATCGGGGTGCCGACCCACCCGTGGCGCGGCTGGTTCGACGGGCGCGCCTGAACCACCGGCGACCGCCACCGCGCCGAGGCCGCCGCAGCGCGAAGCGGCTGCCCCCTACTCCTGGTAGCTGTACCGCTCTTCGAGCCAGGGGTCGGCGTGGGTGTGGTACCCGCGTTCTTCCCAATAGCCGCGCTTGTCCGCCGCGAGCACCTCGATGCCGGACACCCACTTCGACGACTTCCAGGCGTAGAGGTGGTGCACCACGAGCCGGATGGGCCCGCCGTGTTCGGGGGTGAGCGGCGCGCCGTCGTGCGTGAGCGCGAAGAGGTTCTCGGGGCGCGCGAAGTCGGCGAGCGCGAGGTTCGTCGTGTAGCCGACGCCGTCGTAGCTGTGCACGAGCACGTGCGTGGCGGCGGCGGTCGGGCGCGCGCGGCCGAGCAGCTCGGACACCGACACGCCGCCCCACCGGTTGTCGTACTTCGACCAGGTGGTCACGCAGTGCCAGTCCTGCGTGGTCTCCATCTTCGGGAGCGCGCCCACGTCCTCCCAGGTGAGCGCGAGCGGCGTTTCGACCGCCCCCCAGACGCGGAGGCGCCAGGTGGCGGCGTCGAACGCGGGCACGTCGCCCTCGTGCAGCACCGGCCAGCCCTTGACCACCCGTTGGCCGGGGGGAAGCCGCTCGGCCGAGCGCGCGCGCCCCTTGGCCTTGCCCGGCCGCCACAACATCAGGAGCCCGAGAGCTGGAGCTGGGAGAAGCCGAACTTCACCTTGAGGGTGAGCTCGTCCTCGTCGATGTCGAGGGCGACGTCTTCGACGCCCATCTTGAGCTTCAGCGGGCCGCCCGCCGGCCCGATCATCTCCTCGATCTGATCCTTCTTTAGGATCTGGACCGGGTTGACCTTGGGGGTCTGCTGGGCGAGGAGGTGCTCGGCGCCGCGGTTGAGGAGCTGCAGGATGAAGTGGTCGCCGAGGTCGACCGTTACGTCCTGGAGGTGGCCGACGAGGGCCTTACGCTCCGCGTCGTAGCGGATGTCCGCCAGCGCGGCCTCGGCCCCGATGCGCTTCTCGAGCACGAACGGAAACTCGATGTTCTCGCGGAGAAGGTACACCTTGCCCGTCGCCACGGCCTTGACGTGCGCTTCCACGCCGAACCGCTGCTGGCTGTACTTGAAGTCGGACCCTTCGCGGTCCACCTCGACGCGCCAGTCGCCCTGAACGTGCACGAGTTCGTTCACGACGCGGTACACCTGCTCCCGGCGTTGGCTCCACACGTTCTTCGCGATGTCCTTGCCGCGCACCAGCACCTGCGGCACTTCGCGATCTTCGAGGAGCCCGCGGACCTTTTCCTTGACCTCAAGGCGCTTTACGCCCGCGCGGAGGTTCTCGATCAGATCGAACTGGCCGTCACTCACCTTGAACGGAAGGCCCACCCGGAACAGGTCGTTCCAGAGGGCCTTGCCGATCGTGAACTTGAGGTGGTACCCGTCGCCGATCTGCTTCGCCATGCGCACTCCGCGGAAGCGGCAAGCATAGCGGAGATCCGCACGCCGCGGGGCCCGCGGCGCGCGGGTCGGGCTACGAGATCTCGGTGCTGGCGAAGAAGTAGGCGGTCTCACGGGCCGCGGACGCCGGGGAATCCGACCCGTGAACCGCGTTCTCGCCGACCGAGGCCGCGTAGAGCTTGCGGAGGGTGCCCTCGGCCGCGTTGGCCGGGTTGGTGGCGCCCATGATCTCGCGGTTCCGCGCGATGGCGTTCTCGCCCTCGAGGATCATCACGACCACCGGGCCGGAGGTCATGAACGCGACGAGCTCGCCGAAGAAGCCGCGCGCGGAGTGCTCGGCGTAGAAGCCTTCGGCTTCGCGCTGGGAGAGCTGGATCTTCTTGGCGGCCGCGATGCGGAGGCCTTCCTGCTCGAAGCGCGCGATGATGGCGCCGATGTTCTGGTTCTTGACGGCGTCCGGCTTGATGATGGAGAGGGTGCGCTCGATGGCCATGGGGAGCTCCTTGGAGGGACGCCGATTTTAACGCGCGCCCGCGCCGGGCGCCTCCTCGTGCGGCAACCGGCACCAAAACGGCGAAGGGCCGCCCCGAAGGACGGCCCTCCCCGTACGGCCCGGGGCTCAGAGCTTTCCGAGCACCTGCGCCATCTTGCGGCCCATCTCGGCGGGGCTGCGCACGATGTGGAACCCGGCGTCTTCCATCGCGGCGTACTTCGCCTCGGCGGTGCCCTGGCCACCGGAGATGATGGCGCCGGCGTGGCCCATGCGACGGCCGGGAGGGGCCGTGGCGCCCGCGATGAAGCCCACGACCGGCTTCTTCATGTGCACCTTGGCCCACGCCGCGGCTTCTTCTTCGGCCGAGCCGCCGATCTCGCCGATCATGATCACGGCGTCGGTCTCGGGGTCGTCGTTGAAGAGCTTGAGGGCGTCGATGTGCTTGGTCCCGATGATGGGGTCGCCACCGATGCCGATGGCGGTGGACTGCCCGAGCCCGACGCGGGAGAGCTGGCCCACCGCTTCGTACGTGAGCGTGCCGGAACGCGAGAGCACGCCGATACGGCCCGGGGTGTGGATGTGGCCCGGCATGATGCCGATCTTGCACTGGCCGGGCGTGATGATGCCCGGGCAGTTGGGCCCGATCATCCGCACGTTCTTGCCCTGCAGGTAGCGCCACGCCACAACCATGTCCCTCACCGGGATGCCCTCGGTGATGGGCACGATGAGCTGGATGCCGGCGTCCGCGGCTTCCATAATGGCGTCGGCGGCGAAGGCCGGCGGCACGAAGATGACCGACGCGTTCGCGCCCGTCTGCTTCACGGCTTCGGACACGGTGTCGTAGATGGGCACCGAGTCGTTGAAGGCCGTGCCGCCCTTGCCCGGCGTGACGCCGGCCACGAGCTGGGTGCCGTAGGCCATCATCTGGCCGCAGTGGAAGGCGCCGGCCGAGCCGGTGATGCCCTGGCAGAGGAGCCGGGTGTTGGAATCGACGAGGATCGCCATTACTTCCCCCTGACCGCGGAGACGATCTTCTCGGCCGCGTCCGCCATGGTGTCGGCGGGAATGACGGCGAGGCCGCTCTCCGCCAGGATCTTCTTGCCGAGGTCGACGTTCGTGCCTTCGAGGCGGACAACGAGGGGCACCTCGAGGCCCACGTCGCGCACCGCCGCGAGGACACCCTCGGCGATGACATCACACTTCATGATGCCGCCGAAGATGTTGACGAGGATGCCCTTCACGGCGGGGTCGCGCGTGATGATCTTGAAGGCCGCGGTGACCTTCTCCTTCGTGGCGCCGCCGCCGACATCGAGGAAGTTCGCGGGCTCTTCGCCGTAGAACTTGATGATGTCCATCGTGGCCATCGCGAGGCCCGCGCCGTTGACGAGGCAGCCGATGGTGCCGTCGAGCTTGACGTAGGAGAGGTCGTACTTGCCGGCCTCGATCTCGGAGGGATCTTCCTCGGCGAGGTCGCGCATCGCGACGATGTCCGGGTGCCGGAACAGCGCGTTGTCGTCGAGGGTGACCTTCGCGTCGAGCGGGATCGTGTCGCCGGCGGCCGTGACCACGAGCGGGTTGATCTCGAGCATGGATGCGTCGATGCCCTCGTAGGTGCGGTAGAGGCCCGCGACGAGCTTCACGAAGCTGTTCACGGTCTTGCCGGTCATCCCGAGGCCGAACGCGAGGCGACGGGCCTGCCAGGCGCCGAGACCTGCGACGGGGTCGACCCATTCCTTGAGGATGCGCTCGGGGTGCTTCTCGGCGACTTCCTCGATCTCGGTGCCGCCTTCGGCCGACGCCATGATGAGCACGCGGCTCGTGGCGCGGTCGAGGAGGATCGCGAGGTAGTACTCCTTCGCGATCTGGCAGCCGGCTTCGACGAAGAGCGTCTGGACGAGGCTGCCGTTCTCGCCGGTCTGCTTCGTGACGAGCGTGTTGCCGAGCATGGCCTGCGCGGCGGCGCGCACGGCGTCGAGCGAGGTGCAGACACGCACGCCGCCCTTGCCGGGGAGGTCGTCGACGCCCTCGAGCACCTGCGCGAGCACGGCATCGGCCACGTCGCCCTTGAAGCGGCCCTTGCCGCGCCCGCCGGCGTGAATCTGCGACTTGACCACCCAGACGGTCCCGCCGAGTGACTGGGCGGCCGCGACGGTCTCGTCGATGGTGCGGGCCGGCGCCCCGGCGAGCGTGGCGACCCCATGCTTCCGCAGGAGCTCTTTGCCCTGGTATTCGTGGAGCTTCATCCGATGTCCTCGTTTACGAGAAGAGGCGACCTCGGGGCCGCGGGGATTCCGAGACCTGCGAGATCGCCTCGTTCACGTTGGAATTTCAGGCGTTCAGGCGGCGCTTGGGCTGGTCCTTGGCGACGTACTTGCAGCGGTAGATCGGCACGCCCTTGCCGTTGCGGGCGACGAGGCGCTCGTCCACGATCTGGGCGGCGATGCCCGAGATGCGGGAGAAGCCGAAGAGCACGGTGTAGTACTCGGGATCCGTGAGGCCGCAGGCGTTCGTGAGGGCGCCGGAGACGGCGTCCACGTTCGGGTACGGGTTCTGGATCTTGGGGTTCTCCTTGAGAACCTTCACGGCGCGCTCGCGGAGGACAACCGAGGTGCGGAACCACGGGTCGTTCGGGCAGAGATCCTCGCCGAGGGCGTACTGCACCTTCGCGCGGGGGTCCTCGGCGCGAAGCACCGCGTGGCCGAAGCCGTAGATCTTGCCGCCGGTGGCGACCTCGTTGCGGACGAAGTCCTCGACCTTGTCCGCGTCGGTGGTGCCGACCTTCTGGATGAATTCGAGGCACTCCTGGTTGGCGCGGCCGTGGAGGGGGCCGTAGAGGCCGGCCATCGACGCGGCGAGGGAGCTGTACTGGTCCGCGAGGCCCGACGCGACGGACTTGCCGACGAACGTGGAGAGATTGCCGCCGCCGTGGTCCGCGTGGAGCACGTAGTAGATGCGGAGGAGCCGGATGAGCTTCGCGGCGTCGACGCCGGGGGCGCCGAGCATGTGCACCATGTTCTCGACGAGGCCGAGCTCGGGCTTGCTCGCGATCGGAGCGCCCCAGCCGGAGCGGATGCGGAAGATGTTCGCGATGAGCTCGGGCGACTGGGCGATCATGTTGAGCCCGTCTTCGCGGAAGTCGCCGGTCTTGCTCGTCATGCCCAGGAAGGTGAGGCCCGCGATGAGCCACTCCATCGGGTGGCCTTCCTTGGGGAGGGCCTTGAGCATCTCGATGACGGCCGGCTTGACCGTGGCGCGGCGCGCAAGGTCGGCCTTGAACGCACCGAGCTGGTCGGCGTTGGGGAGCTCCTTGTTGAAGAGGAGGTACACCACGGCTTCGGGGTCGAGGTAGGCGAGGTCGGCTACGGGGAAGCCGACGTAGTGCACGCCGTCCATCGGGTCGACCGAGGAGGTGCGGCAGGTCCCGACGGGAAAGCCGCGCAAGCCCGTGTCGAGATGTTCCTCCGTGATCTCGAACAGAACCTTCTTCGTTTCAGCCATCGTCAGCTCCGGTAAGCGGCACCTCTTAGCGGGCGGCACGACCGGGCGCCAGCATTCGCGTGCCCATCCGCTGAGGGGCGCTACACGCACGCGAGGGGGGGCCCGGACCGATGGCAGGGAGGGTCGCGATCAGATACATCGCTTGACCCCGACGCACCGTCGCCAACGAGGCACCCGATGAGCTGGCTCCTCACCTACGCACGATCCACCCTCGGCGCGAAGGTCATCATGGCCCTGACCGGCGCCGCCATGTACGGATTTCTGATCGTGCACATGGCGGGCAACCTGCTGGTCTTCGCAGGCCCCGAGTACCACAACCACCACAGTTTGTTCCTGCACCAGATGCCCGAGCTGATCTGGCCCGCCCGCTTCGGCCTCCTGGCCGCGGTCGTCGGCCACATCTTTTCGTGGTTGAACCTCCGCAGCCGCTCCAGCGCCGCGCGGCCAGTCGCCTACAAGGTGAAGAAAAGTCGGGCGTCCACGCTGTACTCGAAGACGATGTCCATCTCCGGCCCGATCGTGCTCGCGTTCATCGTCGTACACCTGCTCCAGCTCACCACGGGCACGCTCCACCCGAACTTCCTCCTCCAGGGAACGACCGGCGTGGAAGCCGACACCCCGGCCGCCTACGAGAACACGATTGCGATCCTGTCGCAGCCGCTCTGGGGCGTCTTCTACGTGGTGTGCAACGTCCTGCTGGGCCTGCACCTCTGGCACGGCGCGTTCGCGATGTGCCGCACGCTCGGCCTCTCCGGCGAGCGCCAGCAGGGCGTCGCGTACGCCCTCGCCGGCGCGCTCACGGCCACCATCATCGGTGGCAACGTGCTGATCGCCTCCTCCATCCTCCTCGGCGTGGTGAAGTAGATGGAACTCAAGTCGCGCTTGCCCGACGGCCCCATCGAGACCGCGTGGTCTCGCCACAAGTTCAACAGCAAGCTGGTGAACCCCGCTAATCGCCGCAAGTACTCGGTGATCGTGGTCGGCTCCGGCCTCGCGGGCGCCTCGGCCGCCGCGACGCTCGGCGAGCAGGGGTACAACGTCGCCTGCTTCTGCTTCCAGGACAGCCCTCGGCGCGCCCACTCGATCGCGGCGCAGGGCGGCATCAACGCCGCGAAGAACTACCAGAACGACGGCGACTCGATCTACCGGCTGTTCTACGACACCGTGAAGGGCGGCGACTTCCGCGCACGTGAACAGAACGTGTACCGGCTCGCCGAGCTCTCGGTGAACATCATCGACCAGGCCGTGGCCCAGGGCGTTCCGTTCGCCCGCGAATACGGCGGGCTCCTCTCGAACCGCAGCTTCGGCGGCGCCCAGGTGAGCCGCACCTTCTACGCCCGCGGCCAGACCGGCCAGCAGCTCCTCCTCGGCGCCTACCAGGCGTTGGAGCGGCAGATCGCGGGTGGCAAGGTGAAGATGTTCGCGCGGCACGAAATGCTCGAGCTCGTGACGATCGAGGGCCGCGCCCGCGGCATCGTCGCGCGTTGCCTCGACACCGGCGAAGTGAAGAGCTTCGTGGCCGACGCCGTGTGCCTCGCCACCGGCGGCTACTCCAACGTGTTCTTCCTCTCGACGAACGCGAAGGGCTGCAACGTCACGTCCACCTGGCGCGCGCACAAGAAGGGGGCGCTCTTCGCAAACCCCTGCTTCACGCAGATCCACCCGACGTGCATCCCGCAGGCCGGCGACTACCAGTCGAAGCTCACGCTGATGAGTGAGTCGCTCCGCAACGACGGCCGCGTGTGGGTCCCGAAGGACCCCGCCGACGCCGGCAAGGCCCCCGGGGACATCCCCGAGGAGAAGCGCGACTACTACCTCGAACGCAAGTACCCTAGCTTCGGCAACCTCTCCCCGCGAGACATCGCCTCGCGCGCGGCGAAGATTGTGTGCGACGAAGGGCGCGGCGTCGGGCCGGCTGTCGGCGGAACCCGCCGCGGCGTGTACCTCGACTTCGCGGACGCCGTGAAGCGGCTCGGCAAGGCGGCCGTCGCCGAGAAGTACGGGAACCTCTTCGAGATGTACGACCGCATCACCGGAGAGGACCCCTACTCCGTGCCGATGCGCATGTACCCGGCCCCGCACTACACCATGGGCGGCCTGTGGGTGGACTACAACCTCCAGAGCACCATCCCCGGCCTGTTCGTGCTCGGCGAAGCCAACTTCTCCGACCACGGCGCCAACCGCCTCGGCGCCAGCGCGCTCATGCAGGGCCTCGCGGACGGCTACTTCGTCATCAGCTACACCCTCGCGGACTTCCTCGCGGGCGTAAAACCGGGCGGCGTGGACGAGAAACACGCGGCCTTCAAGGACGCCGAAGGCGCGGTCAACACCCGCACCCAGACGTTCCTCAACATCAAGGGCAAGCGCACGGTGGACAGCTTCCACCGCGAGCTTGGGTACCTGATGTGGGACAAGTGCGGCATGTCCCGCGACCGCGCGGGGCTCACCGAGGCCCTCCAGAAGATCCCGCAGATCCGCGAGGAGTTCTGGAAGAACCTCATCGTGAGCGGCAGCGGCGCCGAGCTCAACCAGACCCTCGAGAAGGCCGGCCGCGTGGCCGACTTCATCGAGTTTGCCGAGCTCATGTGCAACGACGCGCTCGACCGCGAGGAGAGCTGCGGCGGCCACTACCGCGAAGAGTACCAGGACGAAGGCGAAGCCAAGCGCAACGACGCCGAGTACCAGTACGCAGCGGCCTGGGAGTTTACGGGCGTCGGCAACACGCCCGCGCTCCACAAGGAAGCCCTGACCTTCAACTACGTCAAGCCGGTCACGCGGAGCTACAAGTGAAGCTCACCCTCAATGTCTGGCGCCAGAAAGACCGCAGCTCCAACGGCGCGTTCGAGAAGTACGAGATCAACTACGTGTCCGAGCACATGTCGTTCCTCGAGATGCTCGACGTGCTCAACGAGAACCTCCAGGTCGCCGGCAAGGAGCCCGTCTCCTTCGAGCACGACTGCCGCGAGGGCATCTGCGGGAGCTGCGGCTTCATGATCGACGGCCGTCCCCACGGCCCCATGGCGCGCACCACCGTGTGCCAGCTCCACATGCGGTCCTTCAAGGACGGCGACGAGCTCGTGCTGGAGCCCTTCCGCGCCACCGCGTTCCCCATCAAGCGGGACCTCGTCGTCGACCGCTCCGCGTTCGACCGCATCGTCCAGGCCGGCGGGTACGTCAGCGTGAACACCGGCAGCGCGCCCGAGGCGAACTCCACGCCCGTGCCCAAGAGCGCCGCGGACAAGTCCTTCGACAACGCGGCCTGCATCCAGTGCGGCGCGTGCGTCGCGGCCTGCCCCAACGCCGCGGCGATGCTCTTCACGAGCGCCAAGATGCAGCACCTCAACCTGCTGCCCCAGGGCGAGCCCGAGAAGTACGAGCGCGCCGAGAACATGGTGCTCGCGATGGACAAGGAGAGCTTCGGCCACTGCACGTGGCACGGCGAATGCGCCGAGGCCTGCCCGAAGGGCATCCCCCTCACGAGCATCGCCGCCATGAACCGTGACTTCACCGTGGCGAACGTGCTCCGCAGCCCCCACGCGTCCGGTAGCGGGGACGGCGGGTAGGTCATGGGGCGGGGGGCTCCGCCCCCCGCAACGCCCCCGGAGGCGCGCCCGAGGGAGGCCCTGGCCTCCCTCTTGTCGTTTTGGCGCCGCGCCCCACGGCACAGGCCGCTGGAGCCACCGACGCCCCGCGCGGCTGCGTCGCCGCCGCACCGGCTCCGCCGGGTGCCCCGCGCCCCCTGAAAACAACGAAGGGCCCACCCTCGCGGGTGAGCCCTCGTCGGTTCGACCGCGGGAGGCCTTAGCTGGCCTTGCCGAGGTTGAAGTAGTCGCGCACCGACTGGGCGAGATCCGTCTTCTCCCAGGTGAAGTCGGGGTCGTTGCGGCCGAAGTGGCCGTACGCCGCGGTCTTCTGGTAGATGGGGCGGAGCAGGTCGAGGTGCTTGATGAGCTGTGCGGGCTTGACCGGGAAGATCTCGCGGATGCAGGCGTTGAGCTTGTCTTCGTCGACGTGGGCGGTGCCGAACGTCTCGACGTTAACCGACACGGGGTCGGCGACGCCGATCGCGTAGGCGAGCTGAACGAGGGCGCGGTCGCACGCACCGGAGGCGACGAGGTTCTTCGCGATGTAGCGGCCCACGTAGGCGGCCGAGCGGTCCACCTTGGAGGGGTCCTTGCCGGAGAACGCGCCGCCGCCGTGGGCGCCGTGGCCGCCGTACGTGTCGACGATGATCTTGCGGCCGGTGAGGCCGGAGTCACCCATCGGGCCGCCGATCTCGAACGTGCCGGTCGGGTTCACGAAGAAGCGGGTGTCCCCGTCGACGAGGTGGGCCGGGAGCACGTTCTTGATGAGGCCGTCGATGATCTGGTCGCGAATGTCCTCGTAGGCGCGCGGGGCGTGCTGCGTGGAGATGACGACGGTGTCGATGCGCGCGATCTTGCCTTCGCGGTACTCGATGGTGACCTGGGACTTGCTGTCCGGGCGCACCCAGGACCAGGCCGGGTTCGTCTTGCGGAGCTGCGCGAGCTCGTACATGAGCTGGTGCGAGTACTGGATCGTCGCCGGCATGAGCTCGGGCGTCTCGTTGATCGCGTACCCGAACATCATGCCCTGGTCGCCGGCCCCCTGCTCCTTGTACTGGCCTTCACCCTCGGTGACGCCCTGGGAGATGTGCGGGGACTGCTCTTCGATGGCGACGAGGACACCGCAGGTGTTGCCGTCGAAGCCGATGTCCGTGTGGTTGAAGCCGATGCCGTTGACGACGCGGCGGACGATCTTCGGGTAATCGACCTTCACGTTCGCGGGAGCGGTGATCTCGCCGGCGAGCATCACGAAGCCGGTCTTCGTGGCGGTCTCACAGGCCACGCGAGAGCGCGGGTAGGCCGCGAGGTAGGCGTCCAGGACGGCGTCCGAGATCTGGTCGCACATCTTGTCCGGGTGGCCCTCGGAGACGGACTCGGACGTAAAGAAGTAGTTCTTCAGGGCCATGGAATGGGCATCCTCTTCTAGAAAGCGCCCCGCCGTCGGGGCGGGGCGTTCGGGGGTCAGAAGTATGGCGAGCGGACCCGACGGAGTCAAGACCACTCGCCAAAAGCTCCTGGGTGTCGCGTTCTCGGTGCGCTACCGCACAGAGCCCGCGCGCTCCTTCTGGCGCTGGGCCGCCTGTTCGAGCTTCTGCATCACGCCGTCGAGCGTGGTGTACATGTCGTCGGTCTCGTCGGTGGCGCGGAGGAGCTCCCCGCTGCTGTGCACCGTGAGCTCGGCGCGGTGCCGATGCTTGTCGACGGCGACCTCGATGTGCGCCGAAGAAGGATCCTTCAGGTGCTTCGTCACCTTCTGGAAGCGCTTGTTCGCCCACGCCTTGATGGCGTCCGTCGGCTCGACATTGCGAAACGTGAACTCCAATTCCATCCCTCAAACCTCCCCGCTCGGGTTCGTGGTCAGCACACGTTGCGACGTTTCGAGGAAGGGAGAATCCCCATGGCCTCACGGTACTTCGCGACCGTTCGACGTGCGATGTCGATGTTCTCTTTCTGGAGCACCCGCACCACCGCGTCGTCGGACAGCGGGTTCGTGGGGTCCTCGGCCTGAATCATCTTCTTGATGCGACGCTTGACCGCCTCGGCGGCCACCTGTTCGCCGTGCACGGCGTTCACGCCGTTGTTGAAGAAGAACTTGAGCTCGAAGATGCCCTGCGGGCACTGGACGTACTTGTTCGACGTGACGCGCGACACCGTGGATTCGTGAATGCCGAGCTCGTCGGCGACATCGCGCAGTACCATCGGCCGGAGCTGGTCCGGCCCGTGGTCGAAGAAGCCGTCCTGGCGGCGCAGGATGCAGCGCATCACGCGCCCGATCGTGTTCTGGCGCTTGTAGATGGACTTGATCAAGAAGTCCGCGCTGTTGAGACGCTCCTTGATGTAGTCGCGCTCCTGACGGGTGCTGTCCTTGCCCTGGAGCACCTGCTTGTAGTAGCTGCTGATTCGCAGCTTCGGAAGACCGTCTTCGTTCTGGACCACCTGCCACTCGTCCCCGATCTTGAACACGTAAACGTCGGGGGAAATGTACTGAGGTTCCGGGGATGTGTAGTCGCGTCCCGGCCAGGGCTCGAGCGCCTTGAGCATCCTGTGGTACTCGACGACATCCTCGAGCTCGAGCTGGAGCGCGCGCGCAATGGCGGCGTAGTTGCGCTTCTCAACGTCTCCGAGGTGGTTCCGAACGATGTCCTGGAACGCGGTGTCGTCCGGCCAGTGCACCCCGAGCTGGACGAGGAGGCACTCTTCGAGGTTGCGCGCGCCACACCCGAGGGGGTCGAGGTGCTGCACGATGTCGAGGGCACACTCGACGTCTTCGCGGTCGAGCCCGTGCTCGGTGACGAGGTCGTCGAGGGAGACGGCGAGCCAGCCGCGATCGTCGAGGTTGTTCACGATGAGCATGCAGGCGGCGCGCTCGCCGTCGGTGCAGCTCTGCATCTGGAGCTGCCACTCGAGGTGCTCGGCGAGGGACTCGCGGCCTACGAGGTTCGTCTCGATGGGCGGGAGCTCTTCCATCCCGGCGCTGCCGCGCGGGGCGCCCTGGTCGGCCGCGCTGCGGTCCTCCAGGTACTTGTTCCAGTCGACTTCGAGGTTCTGGTTGTTGTTCTGATCCTCGATGTCGTTGCTCGCGTCGACGGCGCGCTGTTCGAGGATGCGCTCGGCGTCGCTCGTGGTGTCGACCGCGGTGTCGGGCACCTCTTCGAGCGTCGGATTCTCCAGCATCTCCTGCTGGACCTGCTCGAGGAGCTCCATGTGGTTGAGCTGGAGGAGCTTGATCGCCTGCTGCAACTGCGGCGTGATCGCGAGCTGTTGCTGGAGCCGCAGGTTCTGCTTGATCTCCAGACCCATTCCCGAACGTGCCCTCCGAACCATGGCATGCCGGGCGAACCGCCCGAACAAGCGCCGTTTTCTTGCTGCTCACCGCATCGTATCGGCCTTTGTGGCGCTTGGCAAAGATGGGGGCAACACGAATTCGGGTCCGAGGTAACGAGCCCGCGCGAGGGGGTCCTGCGCGACGACGAGCGGCGTGCCTTCCACCTGGATCGTTCCGGCGTCCACGACGGTGGCGCGGTCGCAGATGGCGAGCGTCTCCCGCACGGCGTGATCGGTGATCAGGACCGCGAGCCCCGACGCCGCGAGGGCGCGGACGAGCATCTGGAGGCTCCCGACCGCGATCGGGTCGATACCTGCGAACGGCTCGTCGAGGAGGATCACGCGCGGTCCGAGCGCGAGGAGCCGGGCGATCTCGAGGCGGCGGCGCTCCCCCCCGGAGAGGCCGTCCACGCGCCGATCGGCAAGGTGGAAGAGCCCCACCTGGGCGAGCGTGGCTTCGACGGTGGGCGGGGAACGGTCGGCCGCGACGCGGGCCGCCATCTCCGCGGCCACCTGCACGTTCCCGCGGACATCGAGGTCGCGAAAAAGGGTGTCTTCCTGGGGCAGGTACCCGAGCCCGCGGCGCGCGCGCGCGTGGAGGGGGAGCTGGCCCAGATCGACACCGTCGAGGGCGACCGTGCCCGCGTCGGGGCGCTCGACGCCGCAGAGGAGGCGGAAGATGGTTGTTTTGCCGGCGCCGTTGGGCCCCAACAACCCGTGGACCTCGCCAGGGCGCACGGTGAGCGACACGTCCCCGACGACGACGCGGCGGCCGTACCGCTTCACGAGACCCACGGCGACGAGGCCCGCGCGGACGGCGGCCGCGGTCATCGGAGCGCCGACCCCTCGACCACGAGGCGGCAGGGCTCGCCGCTGGCCCCCTCGCAGGTGGCGCGCTCGTCGTCGAGCCAGAGGACGATTCGCGCGCCGTGGAGCGTGTTGGGGCCCTCGGCGAGGCGCGGGCCGCCCGTGAGCGCGATCTCGCCGGTGGCCCCGAC
>CAXNIN010000019.1:0-24411 GCA_964202365.1 Myxococcota bacterium
CGCAGCACGGAGGCCTCGAAGGTGTAGGCCTGGCCGTTCACGGTGAGCCAGCAGCGCAGGTCGGTGCCGCTCCCGATCGTGGCGCCCGGCACGGTGAGCACGACGCCGCCTCGCTCCACGCGGATCACGCGCCCGCGCCGCCACGTGCCGTTCTTGGGAAGCACCTCGCACATGAGGCGTTGTTCAGCGGCGTCTTGCAGCACCCGGCGAGGATCGTCCATCGCCACCTCCTACCCCGCCGGAGAGGGATAGATCACCACTTCATGCGCGTCGCCCACATCACCGACCTCCACGTCGAGGTCGCCCCCCAGATCGCCCAGCTGCTGTCGAAGCGGCTGCTCGGCGCGGTCAACCTGTATCTCCTGGGCCGCTCCGCCCACTTCACGCGCGCCACCGTCGAAGCCCTGGTCGACGCCGTGGTGCGCGCCGAGCCCGACGTCGTCGTGTGCACCGGCGACCTCACGTCCACCGCCACGCCCCAGGAATTCGCGCTCGCCGCCGCGCTCCTCGCCCCCATCACCGAGCGCTTCCCGTTCATCGTCATCCCGGGCAACCACGACGTGTACACGGGCGAGAGCTCCGGCAGGTTCCAGGCGTACTTCGGCGAGTGGTCCAACAACGGCGCGCACCCCTGGGCGCGGGCGTTTCCCGGCGTGGAGTTCGTCGCGGTCGACGTCTCCCGCCCCGACACCCTCTCCCGCGGCTTCACCCCTAAAGCCCAGCTTTCCGCTCTCGATTCCCTCCTCCACGGCGGCGACACCCCCGTGGTCGTGCTCGTGCACTACCCGCTCCGCAACCGCCGCGGGGAGCCCTACGGCCCGTTCACGCGCAACCTCGAAAATGCCGCCGACCTCGAGCGCGTCCTCGCCCGCCACCCGCGCGTAGTTGCCGTGCTTCACGGCCACGAACACCACGGCTACCGCACCACCATCCCGCGCGACGGCGCCCCCATCGTGTCGCTCAACCCCGGCGCGAGCGGCTACGCCTTTCTCCCGGAACGCAGGCGCACCGCCCACTTCAACCTCTACGACATCCAGGGCGCCTCCGTCGGCGTGGAGCGGTTCGCGTACGACGGCGCGTCGTTTTCGCCCGAGGTCGGCGGGGCGTACACCTCGGGGGGGTAGGTGCGGGCGGCCCGGCGGCCGAGCCGCCGTCGGCCCCCTGCGCGCTCGCGCTTCGCGCTCGGCTCGGCGCGCTCCCCCGCCTACCGGCGGGCGAGCGCGGCGAGCCGGGCGGCGTGGCCGCCCGCGCTCCGGTCGCCTGCCGCGGTGACAGGTGTCAACCACCGGGCGTCGAACAGCGCGAGGTGTGTCACGAGCATCCCCCAACTGATGTCCTGCAGCCCCACGAGCAGCAGGAGCCCGCCGTGCAGGCCGAAGAGCGCCGCCCAGAGCGCGGGGCGCAGGCGCCGCGAGAGGGCCAGGGGGGCGGCCAGGAGCTCGAGGGCCACGGTGCCCCAGGTGGCGAGCGCGAGGAGCGGGTCGGGGAGCGCGGCGGCGGCGTGCGCCAGCGGGTTGTCGAGCGCGATCGGGCCCCGCAGGAGGCGCGCCACCGCGCTGCCGTCGGCCCAGCTCGGGCTGATGAGCTTGGTGTATCCGGAGAACGAGTAGCCCACCGTGTAGACCACCCAGAGCGCGCCGAGCACGTCGCGCGGGAGGCGCTCGGCGAAGCCGAACCACGGGGCAGGGCCGCCGGGGCGCCGCGCCAGCCAGCGGTCGATCGACCACGGCGGGTTCGGGCGGGCGAACGCCTGCGCGAGCAGCCAGAAGCCCAGGTACGGGAGGGACGGGTTGAGCGTGAGCATGTTGCGGTGCCAGAGCGCGGCCGCGCCGAGCGCCAGGAGCACGCCGGTCGTGCGGGTCCACCACCCGGCGGCGTACGCGACCGCCAGGGCGACGAGGCCGAGCACCACGGCCTCGATCATCCAGGGGCTGTCGAGGTGGTGGAGCGGCGAGAGCGCGATGGCGACGGGGTTGGCGGCCGGGTCGGCGAGCATGCCCCGGTCGGAGTAGAGCGTGGCGGCGAAGCGGAAGACGCGCGCGTAGTGCACCGCGAGCTGCACGCCCACGCAAATGCGGACGACGGCGAGCACGGGCGTGCGCCGGAGCGCGGCGAGGGCGCCGGCAGCGGGCGCGAGCGCCGGGTGGGTCAGGCGCACGCGACCTCCACGTGGCGGGCGGGGCCGGGGAGGCCGGGGGCGGGCCGCGCGTCGATGACCGCGCGGATGGGCGGGGCGTCCAGGCCGCGCGCGGGGCGGACGGTGGGGTCGACGCACACGGCGTGGTGGAGCACCGCCGCCACGGTGCCGTCGGGCAGCCACGGTCCGTAGGCCACGGCGGCGCCGTACGCGTTGCGGAGTTTGTAGGGGCCCACCGGGTGCGCGGCGACGGCGGCGTCGAACGGGAAGGTGCGAGTGGTGCCGTCCGCCAGGGTGAGGGTGACGACGCGGTCGTACGCCCAGGGTTCGGGGCGCCCCGTGGGCGTGCCGGCCGCGGGGAGGGGGTCGCCGGGGGCGGCGTCCATGGCGCTGAACACCTTCGGGAAGGGCGACGCGAGCGTGAGCTTGCCGAGCCCGGCGAGCGCGGGGCCGGCGCGGGGCGCGAGCGGGGTGAGGAGCGTGCCGCCGACGCTCGCGAGCCCCACCACGAGGAGGCCCGCGAGGGCGAGCTGACGGGGGCGCGTGGCGCGGCGGGCCACCACGTCCTGGAACAGGAGCATGGCGCCGAGGCGGGCTTCCTGCGCGGGCTCGAAGCCGCACGCCGTGTCCATCGTGGCGGGGTTGTCGAACGTGCCGAAGAGCATGTCCCAGAGAGGCAGGTCGCTGTAGTTCGACGCGTGGCGGCCGCGCGCGTGGTGCACCCGGTGCATCTCGGGGCGCTGCACGATGTACCCGAGCCAGCGCGGCGTGCGGACGTTGCTGTGGTACACGAACTCGGCCGCCGCGGAGAGCGCGGCGTAGGCGACGGCCGCGGCGGGCGAGAGGCCGAAGAGCGGCCCGGCGATGGCGCCCGAGAGGAGCGCGTTGGCAACCTGCTCGAGGGGGTGTTTGTAGAACGCCATGGCCACCTCGATGCGCGAGGGGCTGTGGTGGAGCTGGTGCAGGCCGAGCCACAACGCGTGGCTCTCGTGGCGGGCGCGGTGCCACACGTACCAAACGAACGTCGAGAGCAGGTACACACACAACCCCGCCACCACGTCGGGCAGGCCGTCGAGCGGCACGAGCGGCGACACCACCCGCGCGCACAGGGGCCCCACGGCGAGCACCGCGGCGAGCTGCATGGCGTTGGTGAGCGCCACGCGGAGCGCCCAGCCGGGAACGCGGGGCAGGGGCCGGGCGGGCGCGAGCCGCTCCCAGGCGAGGAAGCCGGCGGCGAGGGCGGCGATCGGGAACATACGGGGAACCTCCACCCCGAGCGTAGGAGCCGCGCGCGGCGGCCGCGAGGCGCGTGCGACGGACACTGTCCGTTCATGCGGTAGATGAGCTTCTGAAAGCTCATTAGTGTAAACGGACAATGTCTCTACGAGCGCGCCCGTGAACGCCGACGACCTCCTCTCCGCCCGCTTCGGCGCCCTCGCCGCGCACGCCACGGTCGCCCAGGCGGCCATCCTCGCCGCGGACATCGCCGCCGGCGAGGCGGGGTTCCGCCCCACGGACGTGCGCTTCTTCTTCCTCCTGTTCACCAACTGGATGGAGGACGATCACCTGCGGCCGGGCCTCGACCTCGACCTCACCCAGGCCCGGCGCGCCCTGGCCCGGCTCGTGGGCGACGGGCTCGCCGACACCGTGGGCGAGGGCCGCGCGCCGCGCTACCGCCTCGTCCCCGCCGGGGTCCTCGCGCTGGTCCAGGCCATGACGGACCCCCGCACGCCCCGCACCTTCGAGGAGGTCGTGTTCCTCGCCACCGCCGCGGCGAGCTACCGCGACGCGATCGCCGACCGTGTCCGCGGCGCGCCCCGCGCCCCCGACCGCATCGTGCGCGCCCGGCTCGACCCCGCGCGTATCCTCGCCGCCGAACGCCGCCGCCTCCAGGGCGCGGTCGCCGACCTCGAAGAACGGGTGGCCGCGGGCGTACGGATGGAGGCCGTGGCGTGTGGTGCCCCCGACGAGCCGCTCCCGTCCCTCGCGCGGCGCCTCCGGGAGACGGTCGGCGGCTACCAGCTCCACCCCATGCGCTCCCTCGAAGAGCTCGTCGCCGTGCTCCCGGCGCCGCTCGCCCGCTTCGAGCTCGGCGCCGGCATGGGCCTCCGCGCGCGGGCCCTCTTCACGCCGCTCCTGGAGCAGCTCCGGGCGCGCGTCCTCATCCTCGAGCGGCTGGAGGAGACGCTTCGGGGCGCGTGACGGCGGCGGAGATGACCGCGTCGCGAGCGGGCGAACCCCCAGGGCTCGCCCCCCGGGCACGGAGCCGCCGGCGCACCCCTCGGGCACCCCCGTCGCCGCACCGCGAAGCGGGTGCCCAGCTCCGTGCCATCCCCCGCCCGCCCCCGCCGTTGACAGACCCTATCGAAGCCCCGCGAGCTGTCACCCGCGCGCGCTCACCACGCCGCGTAGCACGCCGCTTCGAGCTCCGGGGTGGCCGTGTACGACACAACCCCCGTCACCGGGTTCAGCTCGACGTCGAGCCGCTCGAGCACCCCTGTCACCTCGCGCGTGCGGCCGCCGCTGCCGTCTTCGCAGTCGCCGCACCGGACGTTGCACGTGCGCAGGTGAAGCGACTCGGTCTGCACTTCGCCCCACGCGAGCACCACCTGCACGGGCAACACCTCGTCCCGCCGCATCAACATCTCGCGGAACACAGGGTAGAACGCGTCTTCGTCCTCTACCGGGAGCGTGCCGTACCGAGCGAGGTCCGCGTTCGAAACCAGCCCCGGCGGCGCCTCGCCGAGCGCGTAGAGGAAGGTGCACCGGAGCACGCGATGCCGTGCCACGCTCGTGCCTTCGGCGTCGAAGCGGATCACGTCGAACCAGCGGGGGTCGGCGAGATCGAGCCGGTGGCTGCCGCCCTCGCTGTCCGGCTCGTGCGCCACGGCGAACGCCTCGGCCTCCGCGGCGTCCTCCGTGCAGAAGTAGGGGTCCGCCTCGGCACCCACCCACCGCACCGGCTGGTACTTCCAGCCCGGGTCGAAGCCGTCGGGCACCGAGCTGGCCCACGGCTTGATGGCCGCGCACACGCCCACGCTGTCCCAGGTGGCGGCGCAGTCGGGCAGGCCGAGGGCGTCGAACACGACGGCATCCTGCTCGGCGCGGGGCGCGCGGCAGCCGAGGACGAGAATCAGCGCGGGGACGAAGCGGATCACCTCCCCGTCCTAGCGCGCGGGCGGCGACTTCTCACCTCCGAGGCCGTCGGGCTCAGAAGCTGCCGATGTCGTCCGCGGAGTCGCGGCCGAGCACCTTGCGCTGCTCGTCCTGAATCCACACGATCTCTTCGAAGGCGGCGGAGTAGCCGTCGCGGTCCACCACGGCGGGGCGCACCGCGAACATGCCCTTCATGCGCACGGGGTGGAGGCGGTGGATGCGGTTGCCCGGCAGGAGGTTCGCGGCGTGCGCGGAGCGCGGAAAGCCGGTTGCGAGCATTCCTTCTTTCGGGAGCACGCGGTGGCCCACGGCCCCCTGGCTCACGAGGTCCATCCGGTTGTTCACCGCCCAGGCGCGCGCGAAGATCCAGATCTCTCCGACGGTCTTCCAGCGGGACGCGTACCCGATGCTGGCGCGCACGCACTCGCGGGCCACGCTCACCACCGCCGGCTCTTCGCCGCCGAAGCAGAGCGTGAAGCCGATGTCGCCGTAGGCTTCCGTGGTGCCGGGGCCGATGTCGATGGCGACGAGGCCGCCCGGCTCCAGCTTTCGGCTCGACGAAGCCCGGTTGATCAAGCGGCCGCTGCCGGCGTTGTGCCCCACGTGCACTTCGGGCGCGTGGTACCACCGGTCGAAGCCGTGGGTTTCGAGCCGCGTCTCCGCGAGCTCGACGATGTCGCGCTCCGACATGCCGGCTTCGAGCCGTTCGCGGATGTCCTTGAGCATCGCAATCGAGCGGCGCTGGGCGTCGTCGAAGGCGCGGATCGGTTCAGGGAGCGCGGTCATCACGGGTCGAACCCTACCACGTCGCCCGCGCTCACGGCACGGCGTCGTGAACGAAGCCGCTCACGTCCGCGTAGAGCGCGCCCGTCCCGTACAACAACCGGTAGGTTTGCCAGGTGGACATCACCCGCTTCACGTAGTGGCGCGTCTCGCGAAAGGAGATGGTCTCCACGAGGAGATCCGTCGGGGCGTCGGGCCGCGCGTTCAGCCAGCGGTCCGCATTGCCTTCTCCGGCGTTGTACCCCGCGAGCGCGAGGGCCGTGTTCCCCCGGTAGCGCGTGTGCAGCGTGTCGAGGTACCACGCGCCGATGCGCAGGTTCGTCGGGATGTCCCAGATGTTGGCGCTCGAGAACGAGATCCCCATCCGCTTCGCGCTCCCCGCCGCCGTGGCGGGCATGAGCTGCGAGAGCCCGCACGCGCCGGCGTGGCTCTTGATCTTCGGGTTGAAGTTCGACTCCTCCCGAACGAGCGAGTGAAACACGCGCGGGTCCCACGTGTACTTCGCGGCGGCCTGCACTTCGTCCCAGTACTTGTCCGGGTAGGCCTGCCGCAGCACCTTGTAGGCGTTCGGGCCCAGGGATTCGGGAGGGTGCGTCTTGAGGTAGGCGCGCAGCCTGTCGTGCGCGAACAGGAAGCTCCCGGCGTCGGTCATCACGCCGGTGAGCAGCGCCATCTCCGTGCCGGTGAGCGATTCGTCGTCCAGCGTCTCGAGCTCGGTGAGCGCGTCGGTGAGCAGCCCCACGCGGGCGAGCCCCATCGCGTTCTGCACGGCGGGGAGCGCGCGGAAGCTGTCGCGCACCTGCCAGGGCGCGTCCGCGGCGTCCATCGCGGGGCGGCCGAGGGCGTCGGCGCGGGCGGGGTCGAGCACGCGCAGGCGGCCCGACGCGAGGATGCCGTAGTAGTGCCACGGCGCGTCGCGCGCGATGCGCTCCAGCCCGTCCATCGCGGCGGCGCGGGCGGCGGCGTCGGTGGTCACCTTCTTCGTGTCGGTGAGGCTCGGCCACGCGCGCCACCGGGCCCCCCAGTAGCGGGCCGCCAGCACGTCCGTCGGCGACGCGTTCAGCGGAATCTCGGCCGCCGCGCGGTCGGCCCACCGGATCGCCTCCGGCGTGTCGCCCGCCAGGAAAGCCCCGAACGCGAGGCGCCACGCGCTCTCCGCCGCGAGGTCGCCCGTCGGGTTCGCCTCGTAGCCCTTCGCCCACAACGTGCGCGCCCCGCCGAGGTCTCCCGCTTCCTGGAGCGCCACCCCCCCGAGCGCGTACCCGTCGTCCGCCATCGAGTGTTTGGGGTAGAACTCTGGGATCTGCGCGTAGGCGCGCGCGGCGCTCGCCCACTCCTTCTTGCGCTCGTGCGCCTTCCCGGCGAGGTAGAGCGCCTTCGCCCCGCGCTCGTCGTCCTTCCCGACGCAGCCCTTCCCGAGCGGCGTCAACACTTCCGCCGCGAGCGTGATGTTGTTGTTCTTGTGCTGCGCGCGCCCGTACGCGTAGCGGTACCGACACCCCGCGGCGTCGGTCGACTTCGCCTCTTCCAACCGGCCGGACAGCAGGCCTACCGCGCCCGAGAAGTCACCCCGCTCCTGCATCACGTCGCCGCGCCACGCGAGGTCTTCCAACGTCGGCGTCAGCAGGCCCGCCGCCGCCTTGTCTTCCGCACTTCCCGGGTACGACCTGTACAGTCGGCGAATGTAGCCCTGCCCCTCGGGCGAAGTCGTGCCCACACGCTGCGCGAGCGACCAGAGCGCAATCGACGACCCCGGCGAAGGGTCCGGCCGCTCGGCCAGCTTCAGGTACACCGCGCGAACATCCGAGGTTCGTTCGGCCTTCCGGTAGGCGTCCGCCAGCGCGAGCGCCGCGCGCACCTGAATCGGCCCCTCCGGCGGCAGCTCCTGCAGCTCCGCAATCGCCTCCACCGCCTTTCCGTCCGCGATGAGGAGCTCGCCCTCCACCAGCTTCACGTAGGCGGGCGGCGCGTTCACCGCGTTGCGCACCGGCTCGAGCAGCGTCACCGCCTCCGCCGGGCGGTCGAGGCGCTCCAGAACCCAGGCGGTCACGAACGCGTGGTCGCCCACGAGGTTTCCGGGCAGCTTCGACTTGTCGAATTTCTGGAGCAGCGGCAGCGCCGTCGCCCACTGCCGCCCGGCGAGCGCGGCGGCGAGCTCCGGCGGGTAGGGCAGCGCCGGCGTGAACGCCGTGGGCCCGAGCGTCGTGAACGGCCCGGCGGGCGTCGTCGTGGCGGCGAACGTCGGGAGCGCCACGGCGGCGGCGACGGCGGCGCCCGCGGTGGGCGGGGGCTTCGCGGCGTCGGACTGGGCAAAGGCGCCGGGGAGGACACCGGTTCCGACGAGGGCGGCGACCAGGGCGAACACGCCGCCGGCGAGGAGGAGGGGTGGGCGCACGGGCACGTCCGGGGGGAGGGGGAGGGGGCGGGGGTCGGAGGCGGGAACGCCTGCTTAACGCGTCGGGTGGGCGTTTTCGTTCCGTTCGGGCGCGTGTTCGGGCGCCCGCTCCGCGGCGCGGCGGCGTGGGTGCCGGACGGGCGGTCGGCGGCTCCGGTGGCGGGGCGGGGGGCCCCGGCTGGCGACCCCGTTCTCGGCTGGAGGCCGGCCGCCCGACGACGGAGACGCCGCAGGCGGCGGCCGAGTTGGACGAGGGAGGCGCCGCGCGAGGCCCCCGAAAGGCAGCGCGGGCGCCGGTAGTTCCCGCGTTGCATGGCGTGGCGTTGACCCGCCCGCGCTGGTCGGCGGGCGCGGAGCCCGCCGACGGAGGCGCCGCGCGCCGACCCTGCAGGGGGCCGACCCGCCGCTCGGGGCGGGGCGCGCCCGGCTCGGAAGCAAGTCGAGGGGCGCGCATCGATGCGGCGGCCACAAACGGGGTTGGTGCCGGACGAAGGCGATCTGTGGCCGTGTGGCGGCCACAAACGGGGTTCGTGCGGGACGAAGGCGTTCTGTGGCCGTGGGGCGGCCACAAACGGGGTTGGTGCCGGACGAAGGCGTTCTGTGGCCGTGTGGCGGCCATAAACGGGGGTTCGTGCGGGACGAACGCGTTCTGTGGCCGCGGTGCGCCCGAAGCGGGCGTGCACCGCGCTGTCGCGCGCGTGAACGTCGCTTGCGCGAGGCGCGCCCGTCCCGCGCGCGTAGACCGTGGCGGAGGCCGGGGTGTCGTTCCTGGGCGCGCTCGACCCGACGCGGCGCCCCCGCCTCCACCGGAATACGCCGCGCCGATGCACCCGAACACACACCTCGGCATCAACTCCGCCCTCGTGGGCGCGCCCGTCTCCCTCGGCGAGGGCCGGGCCACCGCGCGCCTCGTGACCACCCCGGCCATGGCCGCGGACGCTCGCGGGCTCGTGCACGGCGGGTTCGTGTTCGGGCTCGCGGACTACGCGGCGATGTTGGCCGTGAACGACCCGAACGTGGTGCTCGGCGCGGCCGAGACGCGCTTCCTCGCGCCGGTGGCGGTGGGCGAGGTGGTGGAGGCCGAGGCGGAGCGCGCCGAGGTGAAGGGGAGGAAACACGTGGTGAAGGTGTCGGCGCGCGTGGGCGACCGCGTGGTGTTCGACGGCACGTTCACTACGTTCGTGCTCGATCGCCACGTGCTCGACCGCGGGTAGCGCGGCGGGGCCGGCTTCGGCGGAGTAGGGTTCGGACATGCTCCTCGTGACGCTCGCGCTCGCCGCGCCTCTCCCGCCGCCGACCGCGCTCCCGCGGAGCCGCGACGTGTTCAAGCACGCGTCCGCCGCCGGCGGCGCCGTCGCCGGGGACGGTCCGCCGCCGCCGCCGCACGCCGCGGACGGGTGGGACGTGACGCACTACGCGCTCGACGTGCGCATCGACCCGGCGGCGCCGCTGGTCACCGGGCGGGCGACGATTGAAGCCACGCGCGTCGGCACCGGAGATTTGCTCGTACACGCGAACGGGCCCGTGATCGGCGAGGTGCGGGTGGACGGCGCGGTGGTCACGCCCACGGTCGGCCGAGACGGGCTGTTGCTCGCGCCCGCGGGGGGCTCGACGGTGGTGGACATCGCGTGGACCTACGCGGCGGCGGCGCCGAACGGCATCCAGTGGGGGCGGGACGTGGTGTTCAGCTTCCACGAGCCGAACGGCGCGCGCACGTGGCTGCCGGTGCACGACCACCCGGCGGACAAGGCCACGCTCGCGTGGATCATCACCGCGCCCGACGAGTGGGTGGTCGCGGCGAACGGCGTGCTCGAGAGCGCGGAGTCCGCGGACGGCTGGACAACGTGGCGCTACACGATGGACACCCCCATCGCCACGTACCTGATGGTGGTTCACCTCGCGGACTACGTGGTCACGGAGTCGGGCGACGACATCCCCATCTACACGTGGGCGTACCGCGGGCGGGAGGCCGAGGCGGCCGAGAGCTTCGCGGAGACCGCGGAGATGCTCACGTTGTTCCAGGAGATGTACGGCGCCTACCCGTTCCCCTCCTACGGCAACGCGATGGCGCCGTTCGGCGGGGCGATGGAGCACACCACCTGTGTCACGTTCTCGGACGAGCTCGTGGGCACCGAGTACGCCGAGCTCGTCAACGCGCACGAGCTCGGCCACCACTGGTGGGGGGACAACGTCACGTTAGGCGATTGGGCCGACATCTGGCTCAACGAGGGCTTCGCCACCTACACGGAGCTGCTCTGGTACGAGCACCGCTTCGGCGCGGAGGGGCGGGTGGCCTACGCGGCGTGGCTCGCGGAGTCGTTCTTCGAGTGGCAGGATCTCGAAGGGCAGTTTCCGGTTTACGACCCCCTCTACATGTGGGGCGGGGTGGTGTACGACAAGGGCGGATTGGTGGTGCACATGCTCCGCGGGGTGCTCGGCGACGACGTGTTCTTCGAGGCGCTCCGGGCGTACGAAGAGGAGTTCCGGCTCGGCACCGCGGTCACGGCCGACCTCCAGGCGTCGTTTCAGCGGTCCACCGGGGAAGACCTCGATTGGTTCTTCGACACGTGGGTGTACGGCGTGGGCGAGCCCGTCTACACGTGGGGATGGGCCGCGCGGCGCGGCGGCGGGGACTGGCAGCTCGACCTCCAGATCGCGCAGGACCTCCCCGATCACCACATGCGGGTGCCGATGCGCGTCACGTACGCGGACGGCACGGTGGAAGACGTGTCCGTGATGGTCGAGGGCGCCGAGACGCGCGTGTCGTTGTGCCGCGACGTCGAGCCCGTGAGCGTGGAGCTCGACCCCGAGCTGTGGGTGCTCCGCGCCGGGGAGGTGACGGTGGACATCGCGGCGGCGGCCGGGGTGTGCGGAGACGCCGAACGCGCGGCGCCCGATGCGCCCGTGGCCTGCGGGTGCGCGACCGGCTCGCCCGCGGGCGGTGCGGCCGCGATCCTCGCGGCGGCGGTGCTCGCGCGCCGTCGCCGGGCGCGCCCGTGAGCCTCTCGCGCTTCGGCCTCGTCGCGGGCGTGCTCGCCGCGGTGGTGGTGGGCATCTACGCCGCGCCGCTCGTGTACCCGCTCCGCCTCCTCACGGTGCTCCTCCACGAGGGCGGGCACGCGCTCGTCACCGTGCTCACGGGCGGGTCCGTGCTGGAGATCGCGGTGAACGCGGAGGAGAGCGGGCACACGCTCTCGAGCGGCGGCGTGCACTTCCTCATCCTCCACGGCGGCTACCTCGGCTCCCTCCTGTTCGGCCTGGCGCTCACCGCCGCCCCGGGCGCGTCGCGCGGCCTCTGCGTGGCGCTCGGCGCGCTCGCGTTCTTCGCGCTCGGCTACATCCCGCTCCTCTCGTTCGGCGCGCTCTACACGGCGCTCGTCGGGGCCGGCCTCGTGGCGCTCGGCGTGAAGACCTCGCACGGCACGTGCCGCTTCGTGCTGCGCGCGGTGGGGTTGTTCGTCGTCGCGGACGCCGTGCGCGACATCCTCTCCGACCTCGGCCGGGGCGACGCCGCCTTGCTCGCGGAGAAGACCGGCCTCCCCGCCGCGCTCTGGTCGGGCCTCTGGCTGGCGGCGGCGCTGGGGGTGCTCGTCTGGGCGGTTCGGCGCGCGGGGCCCTTGGGCGCGCGTTAGCGCGACGCATGCTCGCCTTCGTCTCCGTTGCCGGTTTGGCCTTCTTCCGGTACGCCCGGGCCTGATGGACGCCACGCTCCTGTTCGTCCGCGTGTGCACGGGCGCCATCGGCTACGCCGCGTGGGCCTACGGGCGCCGCACGAGCTCGGCGCGGCACATGGGCCTCGGTTTTGTCCTCATCGCCTACTCCTGGTTCGTCAACGACCCCGCGCTGAACGCCGGCATTGGCGCCGCGCTCACCTGCCTGCTCTTCTTCCCGCGCTGACGAGGCCCACGCGATGATCACGCTGTACCAGCCGCCGGGCGCGTGGGGGATTCCGAGCTTCAGTCCGTTTTGCGTGAAGCTCGAGACGTGGCTGCGGATGGCCGGCGTGCCCTAAACGCGCGCGCCCGGCAACCCGGCGCTCGCCCCCAAGGGCAAGATGCCCTACATCGAGTTCGAAGGCCGGAAGATCGGCGACTCGCAGAACATCGTCGGGGAGCTCGGCCGCGCGTTCGGGGTGACGCTCGACGATGGGTTCGACGCCGAGACGCTCGCGCGCGGGCACGCCGTGCGGCGCATGTTGGAGGAGGGCACCTACTGGTCTCTCGTGCACGACCGCTGGGTGCGCGCGTCCGGGTGGGCCGTGTATCGCCCGGTGTTCCTCGGCATCCTCCCCCCGCTCGTCGGCTCCCTGATCCTCCCGCTCCTCCGGCGGCGCGTGCGCGGCGCGCTCGAGGCGCAGGGCACCGGGCGACACACCGCCGACGAGATCGACGCCCTCGGCACCGCCGACATCGACGCCCTCGCGGCGCTCCTCGGTGACCGGCCCTTCTTCCTCGGCGACCGTCCGGCTTCCGTCGACGCCACGATCTATGCCTTCGTCTTGTCGATCGCGGGCTTTCCCGCCGAGAGCCGCCTCGGGACCGCCGTCGCCTCCCACCCGAACCTCGTAGCGTACCGTACGCGCATGGCAGACTGGTTCTGGCCGAGCCAGGGCTGACGCAACGTGTGTTAGCGACTTCGCCTCTCGACGCATCGCGCGTCGAACGGAGTCACATGCCTACCCTCTACGCCTGGGGAACCCCCAACGGTCACAAGCCCCTCGTCCTGCTGGAGGAGCTCGGTGTCCTCTACGACCTCGTGAAGATTGACATTGGCGCCGGCGCTCAGAAGGAGCCCGCCTACCTCGCCCTCAACCCCAACGGCCGCATCCCCGCCTTCGTCGACGACGACGGCGTGCGGGTGTTCGAGTCCGGCGCCATCCTGCTTCACCTCGCGGAGAAGCACGGCGCCTTCCTCCCGAAGGACGCGCAGGGCCGCGCCTTGGCCCTCTCCTGGCTCTTCTGGCAGATGGGCGGCGTGGGGCCGATGTTCGGCCAGGCGGGCTACTTCCGGCGTCTCGACGAGAAGATCCCGCACGCGATCAACCGCTACACCGACGAGGTGAAGCGGCTGTACGCGGTGCTCGACGCCCGCCTCGCGGAGGCGCCGTACCTCGCGGGAGACGACTACTCCATCGCCGACATCGCGACGTTCCTGTGGGTGCGCAGCCCGGCCTACTTCGGGCTCGACTTCTCGGGGCTCCCGAACGTCGCGCGCTGGGTGAACGCCAATGCGGCGCGGCCCGCCGTGAAGCGCGCGCTCGCGGTTCCGTTCCCCTGAACGTCCCAGGTTGCGCCCCCGCTTGTCGGGCGGGGGCGCCCGCCTACGTTGGGGCATGTTCCGGGATCTCGCGCCGCCGGGGTGGGCGGTGCAACAGGCCATTCGTTGGATCGGGCAGGCGCGCGCGGAGCGCCCCGACACGCACATCGTTCGGCTCATCGACGAGGCGGCGATCCGCTTCGACCTGACGCCGCGGGAAGAGGAGTTCCTCCTCCACCTGCTCCGCATGCCCGTGTGAACCCTACGGGAGCGCGCCCAGCGGCATCACGTATACCTTCTTGAAGTCGCGCTTCTTCTCGCTGGTGAGCCCCTGCGCCACCACGGCGAGCCACACCTTGCCGTCGGACCGCTTCACAACGTCGAGGTCGCCGTTGCCGACGGTGCCAGTGGCGATGATGCGCGCTTGCGACGGCTGGCGCACGGGCGCAGCGTAGACGGGGTCGAAGTTCGCTTCGTCCTTCTTCACGTATACGAGGTGGCGGCCGTCGGGAGTCCACGCGGGGCCGTCGTCGTTCATCACCACGTCGGTGGCGACGAGCGTGGGCGTGCCGGCCACCGGCATGACGTAGAGATCCACCCGGTTGATGTCGGTGTGGTTCGAGAAGAACGCGACCGTGGCCCCGTCGGGGCTCCACGTGGGGCGCGTGTTGGTGTGCTCCCACGCGGTGAGGGCGCGCGGCGCGGGGAACGCGATGTTCTCGATGACATAGAGGTTGTCGCCCTGCTTGGTACGGCCGACGAACGCCAGCTTCTGGCTGTCGGGGCTCCACGCCGCGAACAGCTCGGACGCCGTCGGATCGCCGCTCACCTTGAGGGGGGCCTTCTCGACGGCGTTGATGTCGAGGAGGTAGAGATCGCCCTGCCCGGTGCGCGCGGAGGTGAACGCGATGTACTTGCCGTCGGGGCTCCACGCGGCCGTGCCGTCGGCGCCGGGGGCGGCCGCGACCGGCCCGCCGCCGTCGATGTAGAGGTCGTAGTCCTGGGTGGTGCCGCTCGAGGCGTACACGAAGCGCTTCATCGCCGGCGGACCCCAGGAGAGCTCGTGCGCGACGGTCTCGGCGCCCGCGGTCTCGAAGCCGGCGGTCATGGCGCTCGCGCCGCGCGTCACGGGGGTCACGCGGCGGGCGGGCGCCCCGGCGGCGCCGCCGGACACGTAGAGCTCGACGATCTTCTTGTCGTGGTAGTTCACCTCCCAGGCGAGCTGGTTCCCGTCGGGAGACCAGCTTGGAACCTGACAGTTTCCCGCGAAGTCGGGCGAGACGCGCACGGCCTGGGCGGCGGCGAGGGACACGAGGGTGAGCAGCATGGGGGGCTCCGGTCAGAACGCGAGGCTGAGCGTGGCGAGCAGGCGGACGCCGGTGGCGGTCCAGGTGCTCGGGGTGGCGGTGTAGGGGAGGGTGGTCGAAGCTGTGTCGGCGAGCGCGGCGTCGCCGGGGGTGGGCACGGTACCGACGTGTTGTTCGGCCACCACCTTCACGCCCACGCCGAGGGCGGTGGTGCGGCCCGCCTCGCGGAACTCGAGCGCGAGCTCGACGAAGGGAGTGATGGCGCGGCCGGTGGCGAAGAGCGCCACGTCGGGGTCGTCGGCGTCGGGCACGCAGGTGAGGGCGCCGTCGGCCTCGTCGCACCCGAGCGCGATGCCGGGCACGAGGCCGTAGCGGGCGCCGACGGACGGGCGCACGCTCAGCGGGCCGCCGAGCGCGAGCTCGCGCCCCACCCGCACGCCGCCGCCGTAGGCGCCGAGGTCGGTGACGGTCTCACTGCCCGCGGCGCGGTAGCTGCGCACGTCCCACACGCCCACGAGCCCGATGAGCACGGGGCCCGCGGGGAGGGTGAGCGCGAGGTCGAACGCGCCGCCGGTGTCGAGGTTTGCGACGCGGTCGCCGAAGAGCACCGAGGTGCCGCCGGCGATCTCGAGGCGGGTGACCTGGAGCGCGGCGAGGCCGCGGGCGCCGAGCTGGCGGAGCTCGAGCTTGACCGGTGAAGTGCCGCCGGGGGTGACGTTGACGGGAACGCCGTTGACGAGGTAGTCGCCGGCCGGGAGCGACACGCGCACCGGGAGCGCCGCGCCGTCGCGGAGCGTGAGCGCCACCTTGTTCACGAGGCGCTTGAGGTCGGCGTCGAAGAGCGGGGAAGCGCTCTCGATCTGGAGGCGCGACCGGGTGCCGGCTTCGGGCCCGCGCACGACCACCGTGCCGAAGGTCTCGCGCAAGAACGTGGCGTAGTTGGCGGCCTGTTCGCGCGCCTCGGCGTTCGGCGCGAGGCCGGCGGCGCGCTCCGCGAGCGGGATGGCGCGGTCGATGTCGACGAGCTCGTAGTACACCTGCGCGCCGAGCCAGTGCGCCTCGAAGTTGTCGGCGCCGTTCGGGGCCTTCAGCGCGGCCTCGATCTCCGCGGCGGCGTCCGCGTACCACTTGTTCTTCACGAACTGGCGGGCCTGCGCCACGTGGTGCCGTGCGCTCGTCGCCTCCTGGGCGGCGGCCGGCTCCGAGAGGAGCAGGAGGAGCGCGATCATGTGGGCTCCGAAGTCATGCCGGCGGCCCAGAGGAGCTGCCGGGTGAGGGGGTGGCGGGGGCCTTCGTGGACCGTGGCCGGGGTGAACGCGTCGACGATTCGGCCGGCACCCATCACCACCACCCGCGTGCACGCGTAGAGCACGAGCGGGAGGTCGTGCGAGATGAGGAGAAACCCCGCGCCGGGGCGGCGCCGCGCGAGGAGCATGTCGAGGAGGTCGGCCTTCTTGGCGGCGTCGAGGCCCGACGTGGGCTCGTCCGCGACGGTGAGGACGGGGTCCGCGAGCCACAACATGGCGAGCGTCACGCGGCGCTTCTCGCCGCCGGAGAGCGCGTGGGGGTGGGCTTCCGCGCGGTGGGTGAGGCCGAACCGCGCGAGGGCCTCGTCGGCGGCGTCGGCGACGCCGGGGCGGTGGAGCCGCGCGGAGTCGGCGAGCGTCTCGCGCACGCGGAGGCCGGGGTTGAGCGAGGCGGAGGGGTCCTGCAGCAGGAGCTGGGCGCGCCGCCGGAGCGCCGCGCGGTCGGAGGCGCCGAGGCGGGCGGGGTCCTGGCCGAGCACGCGCACGTCGCCGCCGTCGCGCGGGACGAGGCCCAGCGCGGCGCGGACGAGCGAGGTCTTTCCGCACCCGCTCTCGCCGATGAGCCCGACCACCTCGTCGGGGAGCACCTCGAGATCGACACCGGCCACGGCGAGCGTGGCGGCGCCGCCGAAGCCCGAGGGCCGGTAGAGCTTGCGGAGGCCGCGCACGGAGAGGAGCGGGGCGTCGCTCAGAGCGCACCCCCGGCGATGCGCCGCGTGGCGTCGAGCAGGGCGCGGCCGTGCCCGACGAGCGCGCCGGGGGTGGGCGCTTCCTCGACGGTGCGGCCGGCGTCCATCACCACCACCCGGCTCGCGAAGCCGGGCAGGAGCCGGAGGTCGTGCGTGACGAAGAGGATGCCGACGCCCGAGGCGGCGACCGCGGCGAGGTGCGCGAGGATGCCGCGCTGCACGGAGGGGTCGAGCCCGGTCGTGGGCTCGTCCGCGAGCAGGAAGCGGCTGCGGCGGGCGAGCGCGACGGCGAGCGCGGCGCGCTGGGCCATGCCGCCTGAGAGGACGTGCGGGTGCTGCCGCGCCACCTGGGCGGGGTCGGAGAACCCGACGCGGGCGAGCACGTCTTCCGGGCGGCCGGTGTCGCCCGCTAGGCGGCTCGCCGCGGTCACCTGGGCGCCCACGGTGCGGAGCGGGTCCAGCGCGCCGCGGGCGTCCTGCCAGAGCAGCCCGAGCACGCCGCCGCGGAGGGCGCGAAAGTCGGCCTCGGCGCGCGGCGTGAACACGCGGCCCTCCGTCGTGACGCGGATCTGGCCGCCCACCCACCCAGGCGTGAACGGGAGGAGCCCGAGGGCGGCCCGCGCGGTGAGCGTTTTGCCGGAGCCGGACGCCCCGACGAGCGCCACGATCTCGCCGGCGCCGACGCGGAGCGTCGCGTCCTCGACGAGGGTGCGCGCGCCGGCGGCCACGCGGAGGCGCTCCAGCACGAGCTCATCCATCGGCGGCGCCCTCGCGGAGGCCGAGGTCCTGGCCGAGGAGCGCGGCGCCGAGGCACGCGGCCCACACCGCGAGCCCGGGCGCGGCCCACGCCCACGGGTTGCCGTCGGGGATACCGAACTCGAACGCCAGCATGTTGCCCCAGGAGGGGGTGGGCTCCTGAACGCCGAAGCCGCCGAGGTAGGAGAGCGTGGTCTCCACCACGAGGAAGAACGCGAACGTGGCGAGGACGTTCCGCGCGACGAGCCCGCGCCCGTTCACCCACACGAGGTGCCAGGCGAGGATGCGGGCGTCGGGCACGCCGTGCGCCTGGAGCGCGAGGACGAATTCGGCGCGGCGGAGCGCCTCGATCCGCGCGTGGAGCGCCTCGGCCACGGCGGGGGCGCACGCGAGCCCCGTCGCCACGGCGAGCACGTGGACGTCCGGCCCGAACACCGCGCCGGCGAGGAGCACGAACACCAGCCGCGGGATGGAGGCGACGACGTTTCCGGCGTACCGAACGGCGGTCGCGACCGGCCCGCCCAGCCAGCCCGCGACAGCACCCCCCGCCACGCCGAGGAGCCCCGCGAGGAGCGCGGCGCCGAGCCCGGGGAGGACGAACGCGCGGCTGCCGACGACGAGGCGCCACGCGACGTCGCGCCCGAGGTGGTCCGTGCCGAGCCAGTGGGCGGCCGACGGGCGGAGGCTCGCGCGGGCTGGGTTCACGTCGGCGACGACGTCGTAGGGGACGACGAGCGCGAAGAGCCAGGCGAGGAGCACGCCGCCGAGCAGAAGCGCGCCCACGACGGCGGCGGGGCGCGCGGCCGCGGGGGCCTCCGGCGCGCCTTCGCGGAGGGCGGCGGCCGCGCTCACGGGGCCTCGCGCAGGCGCGGGTCGAGCGCGAGCCGGGCGAGGTCGGCGAGCAGGCGCGTGCCCGCGACGATGCCCGCGGCAACGACGGTGATACCGATGGCAACCGGGTAGTCGCGCAGGCGGCAGGCTTGCCAGAGCGCCGCGCCGGCGCCCGAGAACAGGAGCAGCTTCTCCACCACCACGAGGCTCCCAAGGAGCCACGCGGCGCGGGACGCCGCGATGTCGGCGAGGGGCGGGAGGAGGTTGTGGAGCACGATCGGCCACGTCGCCGCGCCCCGCGCCCGCGCGGCCTCCACGAACGGGGCCCCGCGGAGGCGGCGGAGCTCGGCGTCGCACGCGGCGTGCATCTCGGTCAGGCCCCCGGACGCCACGGCAAGCACCGCGATGCCGAGCGCGGTCCGCATCGCGCTCGGGGTGTCGGGCAGGGCGAACCAGTCCGGGCGGCCGATCGCGCCGCGCTCGAGGAGCGCCCAGGTCCCGGCGTTGATGCCGACCACGAGCACGTACGCCGCGAGAAACGCCGGCACCACGGACACCACCTGCACCACCCGCAGCACCCGCGTCCCGCCGCGCGCGCTCCACGCCCCGAGCGCCACGGCGAGCCCCACGGCAACGAGCAGCGCCGGCACGAGCAGGGCGAGCGATCGGAGGCCCGTCTCCGCGACGAGCCCGGCCACGGGGGCGCCGGGCCGCCACGTGAGCGACGTGCCAAGATCACCCCGCGCCACGCGGCCCACCGTCGCGATGAGCCGCGCGGGGAGCGGCTCGTCGAGGCCCCACTCCGCGGCGAGCTGCGGGCGCACGTCCTCGGCGTTGGGGAGAAGGTCGATGGCGTCGCCCGGCGCGAGCGCCAGGAGGCACTGCACCAGCAGCACGGCCCCGAGCACGGTCGCGAAGAACGTCGCGACGCGCTTGCCGATCGCGAGGGCGATCCGGGGGGCCGCCCCGGTCACTTCATCTGCCAGCCGGGGGCGAACGTGAAGAAGTAGAAGGGGTGGACCGAGACGTTCTTCACCTTCACCGAGAGCGCCGCGTAGCTGTCGAGGGTCCACAGGAACAACATGGGGGCGTCCTCGTGAACGCGGCGGTGCACGTCGCGGAGCGCCACCTTGCGGGCGTAGGGGTCCGTCGCGTCACGCGCCTTGTCAAGGAGCTTGTCCACCTCCACGTTCTTGTACGACGTGAAGTTGCGCGCGCCCGCGCTGTAGAACTGGTCGCGGATGTCCTCGTTGCGGTCGAACGACCACTGGGAGAGGATGAGGTCGAAGTCGTGGTCCTTCCACACGCGGCTCTTCCACGCGGCGTCGTCGAGGAACTCGACGTTCACGGTGAGTCCGGCGTTCTGGAGCTGGCTCTGGAGGTTGATCGCCACCTCCTGCGCGCTCTCGAGCGACTGGTGGGCCGCTACCTTGAGGCTCAACGGCTTTCCGCCCTTGGTCCACGCGCCGCCCACCTTCGTGTAGCCCGCGGCCCCGAGATAGCGCTCGGCCGCCGAGGAGTCTTCGGCGGTCGGCACCACCTCGTGGTTGTAGTACGGGCTCGACTTCACGAACGGCCCGGAGAGGATGTCGCCGGTGCCGACGGGGGCGAGGAGGCCCTCGACGTTCACGAGGGCGGAGAGGCCCTTGCGCACGTTCGCGTCGTCGTAGGGGGCCCGCGCCAGGTTGAACCCGACGTACCACCACGAGTTCGTCTGGTACGGGTAGAGCTCCACCTTGCGGTTGTTCTGGAGCAGCGCGAGGTCGCGCGGGAGCACGCGCACGAGCCCCTCGAGCGACTCGTAGAGCAGGAGCTTCGCCTGGTAGTTCTTGTCGGACACCTCGCGCATGGTCACGTCGGGGATGCCCACCGACCCGCGGTAGTCCGGGTTGCGGGAGAAGCTGATCGAGTTGTCCTCGTTGTACTTCACGAGCTTCCACGGGCCGGTGCCCACGGGCTTGTTCCGGAACGCGTCCGACCGCTTCACCGCGGTGCCCGTCGTGAAGGCGTGCGCGGGCAGGATCTTGAAGAGGAGCTTGTCCTCCGGCCGCGCCTCGGGCCGCGCGAACTTGAGCTTCACCGTGGTGGCGTCCACCTCGGTGGCGGCCTTGATGAACGAGACGCGCCCCGCCTCGGTGCTCGCCGTGCCCTTGTCCTGCATCGCCTGAATGGTGAAGACCACGTCCGCCGCGCACAACGGCTTGCCGTCCTGCCAGGTGACGTCGTCACGCAGGCGAATTGTCATCTCCGTCTTGTCCGGCGAGAGCTCCGCGGTCGACGCCAGGGCGGGCGTCGTCGCGAGGTCCTGGTTGTCGGTGTAGAGCCCCTCGAAGAGGAGCTCGTTCACGCGGGCCTCGGCCATGGTGGACCCGAACAGCGGGTTCACGATGGCGGGCGCCTGGTCCTCCGCGTAGCGGAGGTTCGCGGCGGTCGCGGGGAGCGCGAGAAGCGCGAGGGAGAGGAGGAGCCACGAACGGGACATCGTCAGTTCTCTCGGGAGTCGCCGGCGCGGTCGAGCCCGGCGAGCACGGCGAGGTCGCCCACCGTCTCGTCGAGACCGGTCGTCTCGGGGAAGGGGGCGACCAGGACCTCGAGCGCGTCGAGCGCCTCGCGGGTGTGCCCGGTCCGAAGGTTCGCCTGCGCCAGGACGGCGAACAGGGTGGGGGAGTTCAGAGGCGTGATCGCGCGCGGGTGCTCGTGGTCGAGCGCCATCTGCGCCATCGCGAGCGCGCACCGCGGGCGGTCCTCGCCGAGCGCCTCGACGGACCAGTCCACGATGGCGCGGGCGCGCAGGCCGTCGACGAGGCGGAGGTCGTCGAGGAGCACCTTGCCGGCTTCGGGGGCGGTGGCGGTGAGCGCGGTCTTCCACCCGTCGAGCGCCCGGTCGAACCCGCGAACGAGCTCGCGGCACGCCTCGACGTCGTCGCTCTGGGGGGTGGTCAGGCCGAGCTTCGCGCGGGACGCCGCGGGGGCGCCGTCGGCGGGGTCGATCATGCCGGAGAACAGGCCGCGCTCCAGGGGGTCCGTCGGGTAGGCCGCGGTGATGACGCGGCCGTAGCTCTGCGAGAGCGTCAGGTGGAGCATCGGGTCCCAGAACGGGCGCTTCCCGTCGGAGACGACCTCCTCCAGCATCGGCTGGGCGCTCGCGGCGAGCAGGATGCCGCGGTCGGCGTCGCCCTTACGCACGCGGGCGTGGAGCGCGATGCGCTCGTCCAGCGAGGGGTCCGCGCGGCCCGGGAGCTTCTCCCACCGCGTGGCGGCAGTCTCGTCGCCGGCGTCGCGCGACGCGAGCGCGATCAGCCGCGGCAGCGCGCTGTCCATCGGGAAGTTCCCACGTTGTTCCCAGGTGGTTCCGATGGCGCGCCACGCGTCGTTCGACACCCCGGCCAACACGCCGTGCAGCACGGCGAGCTCGGCCGCCGCGCGCTGCGAGGCCACCCCGCCGCCGTAGGAAGCGGTCGTCCAATCGTTCTTGTGCAGGGCGATCCACCCCGCGCGGTCGGTGCCGACGAGGGCGTCGAACCGCTCGGGGGCGCGCACGACGGTCGCTACCCAGGTCTCATCGAGGCCCGAGGGTACCGGCGTGGCGACGTCGGCGGCGCCGCCGCACGCGAGCAGCGAGAACAGGAGCAGCACTACTCGCCCTCGTACGACCCGCCCGCGTCCTGCTGGCGGTTGGTGACCCCGGCGGGGTCGATGTTGTCGGCGGAGGGGTCCACCTTGATGGTCTCTTGCTTCAGCGTCACCGGCTCGAGCGCGTGCTCGCCGCGCTTGTAGAGAAAGGTGACCTTCTCCTCGTGGAAGCCGACCTTGAAGAAGGTCACGGTGTACTCGGTGCGCTTCTGGAGGCGGGTGCGGTTTCCTTCCTCGTCGCGCAGGTAGTCGATGAGAAACTTCCCGGTTTCATCCGTGATGAGCTCGACGTTGCCCGGCGAGAGCGTGACGTTCACGCGCTCGACGGGGTCGCCGTTGCGGTCGAGCAGCGTGCCCACGATGGCGTGCTTGGCCGCCCAGGCGGTGCCGGGCGCGAGCAGGGCGAGCGAGGCGGCGGCGAAGGCGCCGAGCAGGGTACGACGGTTCATTGGAGCTTCTCCCGGATGTCCTGGAGCCGCGCGATCTCGGCGTCGGCGCGCTTCTGCAGATCTTCGCGCGACTTCGTCGCGACGTGCTGCCGGTAGCGCTCCCACCCCTTGATCGCGCTGCCGAGCAGCTCCATGTCCTCGTCGGACTTGTAGAACTTACCCTGGTAGGCGGCAGCCTGGATCTCGTAGATCTCGGCGCGCTTCGAGAACACCAGCTCCGGCGGGATGCGCGCCCAGTGGCGGTCCGCGAGGGTGGCCTTGTCGAGGGCCTTGTCGTACTCGCCGTGGTTCACGTGCCAGCGCGCGTAGTCCGTCAGGTAGACGGGGTTGTACTGGTTCTCCGGGAGCGCCATGAGCTGGTCGAGGTAGCGGCGGGCGGTCTTGTCGTCGCCCTTTCGCTGCGCGTTCATCAGCAGCAGGGCGCGGGAGCGCGTGTAGTCGGGCGCCGTCGTGTCGATCATCTCGAGCACCGCGATGTCGGTGCTCTGGAGCTTGCCGCGCTTCGCGTTGTCGACGTACTGCTCCAAATCACTCACCGGCGTCTCCTCGACGGACATGTCGGGCGGCGTCTCGATGGCGGTGGTCGTCGGGGTGCGCGTGGCGGTGGTCGTCGGGGTGCGCGTGGTGGTGGCCACGGGCGACCGGGTGGTCGTCGTCGCGGGCGTGCTCGACACGGTGGACCGCGTCGTGGTGGTCGGGGGGGCGGCGCTGGGGCTGGTGCCCCGCGGGGTGCTGCTCGCGACCACCGGCTCGGCGGGGGTGGTCGGGCGCGCCGGGCGGGGCGGGGCGGAGGCCGCCGGCGCCGCGGGCTTCGCGGCGGCGACCGGGGTCGCGACGGGCTTCGGGGCCTCGGGGGCGACGGGCTTCGCGACGGGAGCAGGGGTGGGCGCGGGGGCCGCCGCTACCACCGGGGTGGGCGCGGGCGCCTCCACCGGCTCCGCGGCCACGGGCGGGGCCGCGGCGAGCGCGGCGGCGTCGGCCTCGGCGCCGTCTTCCACGGGCTCGAGGCGGGGCGGGGCCGCGTCCGCCATCACGGCGGCGGCGTCCCCGCCGGGCGCGCCGGGGGCGGTCGGGGCGGCGGGCTCGGGGACGGCGGCGGCGGTCGTGTCGACCTCTCCGCCGGCCGCGAAGCGCGCGTACGCGGCGTAGCCGCCGCCGGCGCACACGAGCACCGCCACGAGCGCGGCCATGGCGCCGCCGACGACGATCCACGAGCGGCTCGACTGCGCCTCCGGCTCGTCCTCGAAGGGCGCGGGCGCGTCGTCCGGGGGAGGGGTGGAGGGAGGCGGCGTCAGCGTCGCGTGGGCGGGCGCCGGCGTGAACGAGGTGGGCGCCTCGGTCTCGGGGATGACGGTCGGCGTGGGCGCGACGGGGCGGCCCACGGCCGCGGGCGGCGGCATCGGGCGCGACAACGCCGGGCCTCCGCCGGGCGGGGGCATCGGGCGCGACAAGGTGGGGGGCGGCGGGAGATCGAGCGCCGGCGGCGGGGGCGCGGGGGCGGCGTCGCGACCGGCGGCGATGAACGCGGCGGTGTCCGAGGGGCCGGCTTCTCCCACGGGCGCCATGCCGCCCAGATCACGGGGCTCGGCGGCGCCGCGGTCCTGGGCGATCCAGGCGGCGGTGCTCTCCGGCGCGCCGCGAAACCCGGGCGCGGGGAGCACGGGGGGCGGCGGCGCCGCCCCCGGGGCGGGTTCCGGCGTGGCGTAGCCGGC
>CAXNIN010000020.1:0-24023 GCA_964202365.1 Myxococcota bacterium
ATCGCCGGCGGCGTGGAGCGGGAGGCCGGCGGATTCACCTGGATCGAGGACGCCCACGGCACGGCCGTGCGCCCTGAGACCTGGCGAATGCTCGACGCCCTCCTCCCGCGCATGACGAACCTCAAGGCGGTCGTCCTGGAGTGCGAGCGCAACGGCCTCGCCGAGGTCGTTCCGCTCTACAACGACCTCGAACGCCGGCTTCGGGGCTGGGCCTGACGTGAGCCCCCGACAGCTTCAGCGCTTCGTGGTGCGTTTGCTCTGGGACCCCGCCCTGGTCGACCGCGTCTACGCCGGCGCGCCCGTGCCCGGCCTCGACGCCGAGGGGCGCGCGCACCTCACGCGTGTGGACCGCCGGGCGTGGGGCACCGACCCGTATCGCCGCGCGCGGACGCTCCAGGCGCTGATCGAAGAGTATCCGTGCTCCGTCGCGGAGATCGGCGCGGCGGGCACCGACGCCTTCTTCGGCGACGCCGCGTTCCACGGCGCCATCGCGGAGAGGGGCTCGCTCGCGGACGCGTTCGGGGGGTGGCTCGCGCCGCGTGCGGGGCCGACCGTCGCGATCGAGCGCGCGTTGGCGGGGCTTCGGCGCGCGCCGCCGGCGCAGGTCCCCGCGGGCCGCATCCGGCGCGGCGCCGTCATTCCCCTGGAGGTGCCGCTCGGCACGCTCACGCGGTGGGAACACGTCGCCGGAGCGCTCGGCCCCGATCCCCTCGCGCGGCTGCTCGCCGGCTGGCGCCCGGCGCCGCCCCCCGCGAACTTCCCAACTTCGGAGCACCTCCTCGTGCAGCTCGTCGACGGCCACGGCACCGTCGCCGGCGGCTCCGACGGCATCCACGCGATCCTCGTCAAGGCCGCGCGGCCCGAGCCGCGAGAGGTGCTGCGGCGCGTGGCGGTTCGCCTCGGCGCGTCGCGGGCGGACGCCGACGTCATCCTGGACGATCTCCTCGCCGACGGCCTGCTCGTGTCGGCCCCGTCGCACGCGGCGCCGCTCCCGGGGCCGCGTTAGTCGCGCGCCATGTTCGACTTCGATCCCGACCGTCTCGACAAGATCCGCGCGCTGGAGGCCGAAGGCGTCCGCGCCTACCCCTCCGCCACCCCCGTCGCCCACACGTCCGAAGGCGTGCGCGCCGCCGCCGAGGGCCACCCCGAAGAAGCGCTCGAGGGCCTCGGCCAGTTCGAGATCGCCGGCCGCCTCCTCTTCAAGAACGAGATGGGGAAGGCCGGCTTCGGCCGAATCCTCGACCGCGACGGCCGCATCCAGGTGTACGTCAAGCGCGACGAGCTCGGAGACGCCGCGTTCGCCCTCTGGAAGAAGCTCGACCTCGGCGACGTGGTGCGCGTCGAGGGCACCCTGATGCGCACCCGCACGGGTGAGCTCACGCTCAAGGCCACCGCGCTCCGCCTCCTCGCGAAGTGCATGAGCTCGCTCCCCGACAAGTTTCACGGCCTCTCCGACCCCGAGCTCCGCCAGCGCCAGCGCTACATCGACCTGTTCGTGAACGACGAGGTGCGCGAGACGTTCCGTCGTCGATCCAAGATCGTTCGCTACATCCGGGACTTCTTCGAGGCGCGCGACTATCTCGAAGTCGAGACGCCGATGATGCACCCCATCCCCGGCGGCGCAACCGCGCGTCCGTTCGTGACGCACCACAACGCGCTGGACGCCGACCTCTACCTCCGCATCGCGCCCGAGCTCTACCTCAAGCGCCTCGTGGTGGGCGGGCTGGAGCGCGTGTACGAGATCAACCGGAACTTCCGCAACGAAGGCATCGACTCGACGCACAACCCCGAGTTCACGATGCTCGAGTTCTACCAGGCGCACGCCACCTGGAACGACCTCGTGGACATGACCGAGGCCATGCTCTCCGGGCTCGTCACCACCGTGTGCGGCGGCACCACCATCACCTACCAGGGGCAGGAGATCAGCTTCGCCGGCCCCTTCCGCAAGGTGGGCTACGACGCGCTCGTGGCCGAGGCCACGGGGCTCTCCGCCGAGGCGATTCGGGACGCCCGCACGCTCCGCGCGTGGTGCGTCGAGCGGTTCGGCGCCGACGCGAAGGTGCCGTCCTCGGTCGGCCGGCTCTGGGAGCTCGTGTTCGACGAGCTGGTGGAGAAGTCGCTCATCCAGCCGACGTTCGTGACGCGCTTCCCGATCGAGATCTCGCCGCTCGCCCGCCGCAACGACGACGATCCCGACATCGCCGACCGCTTCGAGCTCTTCATCGCCGGCCGCGAGATCGCGAACGGGTTCACCGAGCTCAACGACCCCGTCGATCAGGCCGGCCGCTTCGAGGCGCAGGTGAAGAGCCGCGCCGCCGGCGATCACGAGGCCATGCACTTCGACGACGACTACATCCGCGCGCTCACGTACGGGCTCCCGCCCACCGCGGGTGAGGGCCTGGGCATCGACCGCCTCGTCATGCTCCTCACCGACGCCGCGAGCATCCGCGACGTGATCCTGTTCCCGACGCTCCGGCCGCGCGCGTCGGGGTAGAACGGGTTTCTCATCACGAAACGCCACGGCGGGGCCCCGGTCGCGCCGCGCGCCTCCCCGTCGCGCGCCAACCCGGTTAGTCCCCGGCCTTCATGCGCGCCCCCCGCCTCCTCCCGCCCCTCGCCCCCGTCGCCTCTCGCGGCGTTGGCCGCGTGGTTCGCGGTGCGAACGCCCGCGCCTCCCGGAGCGCCGCCGCGTGAACTTCTCGCTGCTCATCGCGTGGTCGCACCTGCGATCCCGCCGTCAGGACGCGGGCATCAGCATGATCGCCGTCCTCTCGGTCCTCGGGGTCACGCTCGGCGTGCAGATGCTCATCATCGTGCTCTCCGTGATGGCCGGCTTCGAGTTCGACCTCCGGGACAAGATCCTCGGCAGCAACGCCCACCTCGTCGTGCTCGAGTACGGCGGCCCCATCGACGACCCGAAGATGGTCGTCGAGAAGGTGGAGGCCGTCGAAGGCGTCATCGCCGCGGCGCCGTTCGTCTACACGGAAGTCATGCTGCGGAGCGCGTTCGCCACCTCGGGCGGCGTGCTCAAGGGCATCGATCCGAAGGAGACGCCCGACGTCACCGACGTCGCGGGCGACCTCAAGCTCGGCCCGCGGGGTGCCTTGGTGACGCTCGAGCAGAAGCAGGAGGTCCTCGCGAACCTCGCCAAGCCGGCCGCGGCGGTGGCGCAGGACGTGGGGGACACCGAAGAACTGCCGGGGATGCTCCTCGGGGAAGGCCTCGCCGAGCAGCTCAAGGTGTACCCGGGCGACCGTATCTGGGTCATCAACCCGGTAGGCGGCGGCATCGGCCCGTTCGGCATGCCCGTCCCCACCACGCGCACATTCCGCGTCGCCGGCGTGTTCTACACGGGCATGTACGAGTACGACACCAAGTGGAGCTACGTCACGATTCCCGACGCGCAGGCGTTCCTCGCGCTCGACGGCACGGTCACCGGGGTGGAAGCCCGCGTGGAGCTCGATCGCCTCTATGAAGTCGGCGAAATCAGCGCCGCGATCGAAGAGTCGCTCACGTACCCGTACTTCACCCGGAACTGGCTTCAGATGAACGCGGCCCTCTTCTCTGCGCTGAAGCTCGAAAAATACGTGATGGGGCTCATCCTGGCGCAGATCATCACCGTGGCCGCCGTCGGGATTGTCACCAACCTCATCGTGATGGTGATCACGCGCGCCCGCGAGATCTCCATCCTCAAGGCGATGGGCGCCGGGCGGCGCGCGATTCAGCTCATCTTCGTGCTCGAAGGGGTGATCGTGGGCGTGGTCGGCACCTGCCTCGGCACCTTCCTTGGGTTAGCGGGCTGCGCGCTCCTCGACTCGTACAAATTCCCACTGGACACCAACGTGTACTACCTCGACTCGCTGCCCGTGGTGGTCGAGCACGCCAGCGTGGTCACCGTGGTCGTCGGCGCGCTGGTGACGTGCTTCTTGGCGACCTTGTACCCCGCGTGGCGCGCAGCCTCGATCGACCCGGTCGAAGGGCTGCGGTACGAGTGATGGGGGTCGCGCTCGAGATTCGCGGGTTGTGCCGCTCCTTCAACAAAGGGGGCCACCGGATCGACGTGCTCCGTGGAGCGGATCTCGACATCGGCCCGGGGGAGTCCGTCGCGTTGCTCGGCCAGTCGGGATCGGGAAAGTCTACGTTCCTCCACATCCTTGGCGCGCTCGAGCCGCCGTCGGAAGGCACGGTGAAGGTGGACGGTCGGCTCCTCCACGGCCGCGCCCTCGCCGAGCTCGACGTGTACCGCAACCGGCAGGTCGGCTTCGTGTTCCAGTTCCACCACCTCCTGCCGGACCACAGCGCGGTCGACAACACCGCGATGCCGGCCATCATCGGCGGCGTGCCCATCCCCGAGGCCCGCCGCCGCGCGGAAGAGCGCCTCCGGCAGGTCGGCCTCGCCGCGCGCCTCACGCACAAGCCGGGGGAGCTCTCCGGCGGCGAGCAGCAGCGCGTCGCGATCGCGCGCGCGCTCCTCCTCGAGCCCGGCCTCGTCCTCGCCGATGAGCCCACGGGCAACCTCGATCCTGCAACCGCGGGGGAGGTCCTCGACCTCCTCCTCGATCTCAACCGCGAACGTCGGGCCACGCTCGTCGTCGTGACGCATTCCACCGAGCTCGCCGCCCGGTTCCCCCGCCGCCTCCGCCTCAAGGAAGGGCGCTTCGAGGAGGCCGCGTGAGCCCGATCCTGCTCCTAACGCTGCTCGTTCCCGGCGTTCATGCCGAAGCGCCCGCCCCCGCCGAAGGCAGGGTCGTGGGCGTGGAGATCGAGGGCCTCAAGCGCGTGGAGGAAGCCGCGCTGCTCGACGTCGTGCGGCTCCGCCCGGGCGACTCCCTCGACCCCAAGCGCATCCAGCGCGACATCAACGCCATCTGGGACACCGGCTTCGTCGACGACGTGGTCGTGCGCACCGTGCCCAGCGCCGATGGCGCCGGCGTCGTGGTGCGTTTCGACGTCTCCGAGAAGCCCGCGGTGCGCGAGGTGAAGCTCGTCGGCGCGAAGAAGATCAAGGAGGACGACCTCAAGGAGGCCGTCGACATCGAGGCGTTCACGGTTCCGAGCGACCAGCGCATCGCGATGAACGTCAAGGCGATCAAGGACAAGTACCTCGAGAAGGGCTTCTTCCTCGCCGAAGTCGAGCCGGTGATCACGCCCGCCGGCGACGACCTCGTCGATCTCTCCTTCAAGATCACCGAGCACCGCAAGGTGGTCGTTCAGACCATCGACATCACCGGGAACGAGAACGTCCCGGACGCCAAGCTCAAGCGCTTCATGCAGACGAAGGCCGGGGGCATCCTGCCCTGGCTCACCAGCTCCGGCACGTTCATCCAGGAAAACCTGGAGAACGACGTCTACGTGCTGCGGTCGGTGTACCTCGAAGAGGGCTACGTCGACGCCCAGGTCGACCAGCCCAAGGTCTTCCTCAGCCCGGACAAGCGCTACATCTACGTCACGATCCACGTGAACGAAGGCCCGCGCTACCGCCTCGGCAAGGTGACGGTCGAGGGGGACTTCGTGCCCGAAGAGGGCCTCACCGAGGGGTCGGTGCGGGCGCTCGTCGACGGCAAGAACCTCCGCGACGTGCAGGAATCCTACGAGCGCGATGCCGACGCCGGGCAGACCATCGGCCCCGACTGGGAGCCCAAGGTCAAGCGCCGTGTGCTCGACTTCCGCCCCGAGAACGCCCCGCTCCGCACGGGCGACTGGTTCAAGCTCACGACGCTGCAGAACACCATGCAGCGGATCTCCGACCTCTACGGCGATCAGGGCTATGCCTACGCGAACGCGACCCCGCTGCCCCAGCCCGACGCCGAAGCGCGCGTGGTGGATGTCGTCATCGACATCCAGCGCGGCGAGAAGATGAAGGTCGGGCGCATCGACATCATCGGCAACGACCCGACCTTCGACAAGGTGGTGCGCCGCGAGATCCCGATCAACGAGGGCGACACCTTCCGCGGCAGCGCCCAGCGCGAGGCCAAGGAGCGCCTGGAGCGCCTCGGCTTCTTCGAGACCGCCGAGATCAACCCCACCCCCGGCGAAGAACCCGGCACGCTCGATCTCAAGGTCAAGGTGACCGAGCGCCCCACGGGCAGCTTCTCGGTGGGCGCCGGCTACGGCAGCGCCGAGAGCTTCCTGCTGACCGCGAACATCCAGAAGGCGAACTTCCTGGGGCTCGGCTGGACCGTCAGCATCGCGGGCAACATCTCCGCGCGCACCAAGCAGGGCAACGTCAGCTTCTTCGACCCGCACTTCCTGGATTCCCAGTGGACGCTGCGGGTGGACGGCTTCTACAACCAGCGCGAGTACATCGAGAACGAGTACCAGCGCGGCGGCAGCCTCTCGATCGGCCGGTACCTCGACAAACGCGACGATATTCGCGTCGCCCTGGACTACACGTTCGAGGACGTGGGTCTGTTGTCTCTGGATGAGTACAAGGAACGGCTCTTCGGCGGGCAGCTCTACCGGAACGGGCTCACGAGCTCGCTCGGTCTGTCGCTCGACGTCGACAAGCGCAACAACCGCATCAACGCGACGCGGGGCTTCAAGGCCACGGTGTCGACCGAGCTGGCGGGCGGCTTCCGCCTCGACGACGAGACCGTGCTCTCCGTGTTCGGCGGGGACTTCAACTTCTGGGAAACGAAGGCGAACTTCCGTTTCTACCAGCCCATCATCGCGAAGAACGACTGGCTCGTCTTCAAGTACAACGGGTCGCTTGGCCACATCGAGTCGACCGACGGCACCATCGTGCCGTACATCCACCGCTACCGCGCCGGCGGCATCCTCTCGATTCGCGGGTACGAGCCGTACTCGCTCGGGCCTTCGGTCCGCGCCTCCGGGTACAAGAACTACGAAGAGACGCGCAGCACCTTCGTCGGCACCGACGATCCCACCGCCGCGGACGATCGCCTCGTGGTCGGCGGCGTGAACACCTGGATCAACAACTTCGAGCTCGAGTCGCCCATCCTCAAGGCGGCGGGCATCTCGGTCGTCGCCTTCTTCGACGCGGGCAACACCTTCGGCGATCCGTGGGGCGGCGGCACGATCAACCCCCTCGACCTGCGGATGGCGTACGGCTTCGGCGTTCGCTGGTTCAGCCCGATCGGGCCGCTCCGCTTCGAGTGGGGCTTCCCGATCAACCCCTACGAGGACGAGCGCAAGGCCGTCTTCGACTTCACCATCGGCTCGGCTTTCTAGTCGTGGAGCCCCGCATGTTCGCTCGTATCCTCTCGATCTTCGTGCTCCTCCTCGCGTTCGCGGCTCCCGCCGCAGCGCAGTCCGCGCTCAAGATCGCCACCGTCGACTACCAGCGCGCGCTCGAGAACGTCAGCGAGGGCGCCACCACGAAGGCGCGCCTCGAAGGAATGTTCGCCGCCAAGAAGTCGGCGCTCGAGAAGATGGCCACCCAGCTCAAGGCCCAGCAGACCGAGCTCGAGAAGCAGTCCGTCATCCTCTCCGACTCCGCGAAGGTGGCGAAGCAGAAGGAGTTCGAGACGGCCTACATGCAGTACCAGCAGGCCGCGGCGGTCGCCGAAGGCGAGATGCAGCAGGCCTACATGGGCGCGATGGAGACCCTCATCGAGAAGATGAAGAAGCTCACCCAGACCATCGCCACCGAGAAGGGCTACACGCTGGTGATCGAGGTCAACGAGGGCGGCGTCGTGTACGCGGCGCCCACGATCGACCTCACGTCCGACCTGATCACGCGCTACAACGCGGCCAACCCCACGAAGAAGTAGCCGTGCCGGGCCGCACGGTCGCGGAGCTCGCCGCCCACGTTGGCGGCGTGGTCGAAGGGGACGGCGCGCGGATCGTGTCCGGCGTGCGAGGCCTCGACGACGCCGGGCCGGAAGACGTGAGCTTCCTCGCCAACTGGCGCTACGCGCGCCGGATGGCCGAGACGCGCGCCGGGTGCGTGCTCGTAGGCAGGGGGGACTCCGCCGCAGGGCGCACGGTGATCCGCTGCGTCGACCCGTACCTGGCGTTCGCCCAGGTGCTCGCCCTGTTCCACCCCGTTGAGCGGCCGGCCCCCGGCATTCACCCCCGCGCGGTCGTCGAGGGGAGCGCCGACGGCGCCACCGTGATGGCGTTGGCCTACGTGGGCCCCGGCGCGACGGTCGGCGAGGGGACCGTGTTGTACCCGGGCGTGTACGTAGGCGCGGGCGCGCGCGTCGGCCGCGACTGCACGCTGCTCGCGAATGCCGTCGTGTGCGACGGGTGTGTGCTTGGCGACCGCGTCTGGCTCAACCCGGGAGCGGTCGTCGGCGGCGAAGGCTTCGGCTTCGTGCCGTCCGCGGCGGGGCACGTGAAGATTCCCCAGATCGGGCGCGCCGTCATCGGCGACGACGTCGAGATCGGCGCGAACAGCTGCGTCGATCGCGCCGCCATGGGCGACACCGAGGTGCGGCGCGGCGCCAAGCTCGACAACCTGGTGCAGATCGGGCATGCCGCCGTCGTCGGCCCCGACAGCCTGCTGGTGGCGTACGCCGGGGTCGCGGGCTCCTCCCGGCTCGGGCAGGGCGTCGTGCTCGCGGCCCGCGCCACCGTCCTCGGGCACCTCGACGTCGGGGACGGCACGCAGGTCGCCGCGTTCGGCATGCTCACGGAAGACACCCGCCCCGGCGAGCGCCGAGGTGGCATCCCCGCCATCGACCATCACCGGTGGCTCCGCGTCGCGACCGCCCTCCCGGACCTCGCCGACCTGATGACCACCGTTCGCCGCCTCGAAGCCGAGGTCGCACGTCTCAAGGGACAGGAATGAACATCCAAGAGATCCTCGCGCTCCTGCCCCACCGCTACCCGTTCCTCATGATCGACCGCGTGCTCGAAGTCGAGCCCGGCGCGCGCGTGGTAGCCCTCAAGAACGTGACGTTCAACGAACCGTGTTTCCAGGGTCACTTCCCCGGCCACCCGGTGTTTCCGGGCGTGCTCCTCGTGGAGGCCGTCGCCCAGGCGGCCGGCATCATCGCGATGACAGCGCACCCCGAGATGGGCCAGAAGATCGTGTACCTCGCCGCGGTCGACGGCTTCCGGTTCCGCAAGCCCGTGGTCCCCGGCGACAGCCTGCGGATCACCGTCGAGAAGGTGGCCGAGAAGCGGTCAATCTGGAAGTTCGCGGCGACGATCGAGGTAGACGGCAAGCGGGTCGCCGAGGGCGAGGTGATGGCGACCGTGGTGGACCCGCCCACGGCGTAGTCGCGGTACGTCACCCCGGCGCGCGCGGTTCGCCGCGCCCCCCCATCGCCGCGCCGATCCGCGCACCGGCCCCGCGATAGAGCGGCCGCGGAGGCCGCATGCGCATCGTGTACGGGGTCGTGGGGGAGGGAATGGGGCACGCGACGCGGTCACGCGTCGTGATCGAGCACCTACTGGCGATGGGCCATTCGCTGCGCGTCGTCGTGAGCGGGCGCGCGTTCACCTTCCTCGCCGCGCGGTTCAAGGACCGCCCGAACATCGAGGTTCACGCTATCGGCGGCCTGCATCTCCGGTACGAGGGCAACGCGCTCGAGGTGGGGCGGAGCATCCTCTCGAACCTCGGAGGCGCCCCGGCCAACCTCGTGCGAAACATCAAGGTCTGGCGCGAGCTCGTTCACGATGACTTCGACGCCCAGGTGGTGATCAGTGACTTCGAGAGCTGGGCTTTCTTCTATGGTCTCAACCACTTCGTGCCGGTCGTCTCGATTGACAACATGCAGATCCTCAACCGGTGCGAGCACCCCGACGCCATCACGTCCGACCCCGATTTCCAGCTCGCCAAGGCCGCGGTGAAGGCGAAGCTCCCCGGCGCCTACCACTATCTCATCACGACGTTCTTCTACCCGCCGGTGCGGAAGGACCGCACCACGCTCATCCCGCCGATCCTCCGGCCGGAGATCCGCGCGGCGGTGCGCGAGCCCGGCGAGCACGTCATCGTCTACCAGACCGCGTCGGCAAACGCGGATCTCGTACCGATGCTGCAGACGCTCCCTTACCAATTCCGGGTGTACGGCCTCGGCCGCGAGGGCACCGAGGGAAACGTGACGCTGCGCGCGTTCTCGGAGCAGGGCTTCGTCGACGACCTCCGCACGGCCCGCGCGGTCGTCGCGGGCGGCGGGTTCTCGCTCATGGGCGAGGCCGTACACCTCCGTGTCCCGATGTTTTCCGTGCCCATCGACGGCCAGTACGAGCAGGAGTTGAACGCCCGGTGGCTCGCGGACCTCGGCTACGGCGCGTGGGCCCGCTCGTTCGACCGGGGAGCGGTCGCGGCGTTCCTGGCGGATGTTTCGCCGCTCACCGCGTACGTTCCGCAGGACGACAGCTTGCTGCACGCGACGCTCGGCAAGCTCCTCGCGGAGATCGTGTAGCTCCCGGAGCTTGGCCTCGCGTGGTTCGATGCCGTATCGGGTGACCCGGACGAAGACGAGAAAGGAAGCACACGCCACTCGATAGCCGGCGCAACGGCAAGAGGCGCGTCGCGCGCGAGCGCGGTAAGGAGCGGGCCCGGAGCTCTCGATGGCCATCCACCCTCTCGCCCTCGTCGACCCCAAGGCAGAGCTCGGCAACGACGTTGAAGTCGAGGCCTTCGCCATCGTCCGCGCCGGGGTCATCCTCGGCGACGGTGTGCGCATCGGCCCCCACGCCGTCGTCACCGGTCCCACGACGATCGGCGCCGGAACGCGCATTTTCCCGTTCGCGAGCATCGGGGAGGAAGCCCAGGATCTCAAGTATCGGGGCGAGCTCACTCAGCTCATCATCGGCGAGCGGAACATCTTCCGCGAGAACGTCACGGTGAACCGAGGCACTGCCGGCGGCGGCGGCGTCACGCGCATCGGCAGCGACAACCTGTTCATGGCCGGCAGCCACGTCGCGCACGACTGCACCGTCGGCAATCACTGCGTGTTCGCCAACTGCGCCGCCATCGCCGGGCACGTCACCGTGCACGATCGCGCCATCCTGGGCGGATTCGCGGGGGTGCACCAGCATTCGCGGGTGGGCCGCTGCGCGATGGTGGGCGCCGCCGCGATGGCCGCGCAGGACGTTCCGCCCTTCACGATCGCCCAGGGCGACCGCGCGCGCATGTTCGGCCTGAACATCGTCGGGCTCCGCCGCGCCGGCTTCCGTCTCGAGGTGCTCCAGGCCTTGAAGGCGGCGTACCGCGAGATCTTCCACCAGGGCATGCCGATGCGCATCGCGCTGGAGCAGGTGCGTGAGGTGTACGCCGACGTGCCCGAGGTCATCGAGCTCGTCGACTTCTGCGAGTCGAGCCAGCGTGGGATCTGCCGGTCCGCCGGCGCGGAGCAGCCGGAGGGCTGATGTCGCGCGCGCTGCGGGTCGCGGTCCTCGGCCACGGCCACATGGGTCGGTTGCACGTGGCGAAGCTCCGGGCTCATGGGGCGGGGGGGGAGCCCCCCCGCAACGCCCCCCCCGACGCCGCGCGGTCTCCCGTCGAGGTTTGCATCGTCGACCCCGCGCTCGGCCTCACCGCCGAACTGTCGAACATCGACGCCGCGATTGTGGCGACACCCACCGCGACGCACGCCGCGCTCGCGCTGGAGCTGCTCGCGCGCGGTGTGCCCTGCCTCGTCGAGAAGCCGCTCGCTGCGACGCTCGACGAAGCTCGCGCGCTCGCGGCGTTCCCGCACGTCGCCGTGGGGCACGTGGAGCGCTTCAACCCAGCGTTCTCCGCGGTGGGCGCGCTCGACGCGCGGTTCGTGCAGGCGGAGCGGGTCGGCACCTGGACGCCGCGCGGCACCGATGTCGACGTCGTCCTGGACCTGATGATCCACGACCTCGACCTGTTCCTTCACCTCGTGGGAGAGCCCGTCGCCGAGGTGCGTGCAATCGGTGTCGCTATCGCGACGGGTGGCTTTGATCTCGCGCACGCCCGCGTCGAGACGGTGTCCGGGCGGGTGGGCACGTTCACGGCGTCGCGGCTCGCGCGGCAGCCGTCCCGAAAGTGGCGCGTGTTCGGCGACGGCGCGTACGTCAGCATCGATCTCAAGGACCGTGTCGCGGCGCGCGTGGGGTGGGGCGGCGGCGGCCTCGTCGAAGAGCGCGTCGAGGTCCCGGTGCGCGACCCGTTGGGGGACGAAGTCGCGGCGTTCCTCGCGGCGGTACGCGGCGAGGGCCCGTACGTCGTTCCCGGCACGGACGGGCTCCGCGCGCTCGAGCTCGCGTTCCGCATCCGCGACGCCATCGCGGCGTCGTCCGGCGCGCTCTCCGGCCGCGCGCCGTGAGCGACGCGGGCCGCCCGCGGCGCATCCTCGTGAGCGCGCAGGAGGCCTCCGGGGATAGGCTCGGCGCCGAGCTCGTCGCCGCGCTCGCGGCGCGCGGCCCCGTCGACGTGCGAGGGCTCCTCGGGCCGCGGCTGCTCGCGGCGGGCGCCACGGCGCTGCCCGAGAGCCTCCCGATGAACCCGGTGATGGGCCTCGTGGAGGTGCTTGCGCACCTGGGCGAGATCCGACGCAACGCCGCCGCACTTCGTCGCGCCATCGACGCCCGCCCGGACCTCCTCGTGGTGATCGACGCGCCGGACTTCAACCTGCCGATGGCGCGCCACGCGAAGGCGCGCGGCGTGCCGGTGCTCGGGCTCGTGAGCCCGCAGCTCTGGGCGTGGCGCTCGGGCCGCGCGGAGGGCATCGCGCGGGCGATGGACAGGCTGCTGTGCCTCTTTCCCTTCGAGCCCGCGTACTTCACGCCCTGGGGCCTGGACGCGCGCTTCGTGGGGCACCCCGCGGTGGATCGTGTGGGTCGCTCCGCGCGGGAGCCCGGCGTGATCGCGATCTTCCCGGGTTCGCGCCGCGCGGAGCTGCGTCGGCTCCTCGCGCCGTTCCTGGCGGCGGTCGCGCCGCTCGGCGCGCGGGAAGTGCTGCTCCCGCTCGCGGCGTCTCTCGACCGCGCGGACCTCGGCGAGCTCCCCGCCAATGTACGCGTGTGCACCCCGGAGGAGGCGCTGGCCCGCGCGGAGCGCGCGCTCACGAAGTCCGGGACGAGCACGCTCGAGATCGCGCTCGCGGGGATTCCGCTGGTGGTGGCGCACCGCGTCCACCCGCTCACGTACTGGCTCGGGCGCCTGCTCGTACGCGGAATCCGGCACATCGCCCTCCCGAACATCCTGCTTGGGCGTGAGGCGGTTCGGGAGTATGTTCAGTACTTTACGTCGCGAGAACTCACGCAGAGCTTGAAGGAAGCGGAGCCGCCGCCGGTCGACGCGCTCCGCGCTCTGCTCGGGGACGGCGGCGTGGCCGAGCGCGCCGCGGACGCCGCGTGGGAGATGCTCCCGCGCGCGTGAGGTTCACGACGCGGCTCGTCGACCCCCACCCTGGCTCGCGACGCTCCCCGGCCGCCGGGAGGCCCGCGCCCCGGTCCGCAGCCCGAAGCCCGCTAGCGGGCTGCTGCAGAAGGCCGCTCGGCTCCGCGCTCGCCCATCCCTGCTGCGGCCCGTCCAGCTCGGTCGGCCTACGTCGGCGTTCAGGGCACGCCTTTCCTCGGCCTCGGTCGCCGAACGGCCCTCGCGACGGGCTGGGCGGCGCTCGCTCGGGCGCCGCCGGGTCGGGCCCGCTAGTGAATGGCCGAGTTGCCGTTCACCTTCTCGGCGAGGTGCGCGTGAAAGCGCTTGAGCCAGGCGCCGACCTCTTCGAGGTTCGTCTTGTCCTGCGACTTCGTGAGCGCCATCCGCCCGCGTTTGAGGGCCTGTTCGAGCTCGGAGACGTCGGTCTTGTGGAGCACGGCCTTCTGGTCGCGGAGGAACGCTTCGAGGGACACGAGCTGGCGTTCGACCTGGAACCGAAGCTCCTTCATCGCGCTCGCGACCTCCTGGTCGCGCTCGTAGCCGGCGGCGTCTTCGCGGGCCTGTTCGACCTCGAGCTTGGACATGCCGGTGGGCGCCTGGATCGTGATGTTGCCCTGCACGCCGGAGCGCGTGTCCCGGGCTGTCACGTTCACGATGCCGTTTGCGTCGATGCCGAACTTCACTTCGATGCGCGGCGCGCCGCGCGGCGCGGCGTCGATGCCGGTGAGCTCGAACTCGCCGAGGCTGGTGTTGTCGGTGGCGAGGGGATTTTCGCCTTGGAGCACGTGAATCTTCACCGTGCGCTGGTTTTCGACGACCGTGCTGACGAGCTGGGTGCGGCTGGTGGGGATGACCGTGTTCTTGGGGATGAGCTTCGCGAACTTCCGGCCTTCGACCTCAATCCCGAGCGAGAGGCTCGTGACGTCGAGCAGGGTGACGCTCTTGACCTCGCCCTCGAGGATGCCGGCCTGGATGGCGGCGCCCACGGCCACCACTTCATCGGGGTTGAACGCCTGGTTCAACGGCCGCTTGAAGAAGTCGCGGACGAGCTCCTTCACGCGCGGGATGCGGCTCGAGCCGCCGACCATGACGACCTCGTCGATGTCGTCGACGCTGAGCTTCGCGTCGCCCAGGGCGCGGCGGCATTCTTCGATGGTCTTCTCGAAGAGGCCGAGCGCCATGAGCTCGAACTGCGACCGGGTGAGCGTGCACTGGAGGTGCAGCGGCCCGTCCTGCGTGGCGGTGAGGAAGGGGAGTTGAACCTCGGTTTCGAGGGCGGCGGAGAGCTCGAGCTTGGCGCGTTCCGCGGCGTCGCGCACGCGCTGACGCACCACCTTGTCGCCGGAGATGTCGAAGCCGTGCTCGCGCCGGAACTGGTCGAGCATCCAGTCCATGATGATGCGGTCGATGTCGCCGCCGCCGAGGGCGTTGTTGCCGCGCGTGGCGCGGACCTCGCCGAGATCGCGGTCGATGTGGACAATCGAGATGTCGAAGGTACCGCCGCCGAAATCGTAGACGGCGATGGTCGCGGACTTGCGACGATCGTGGAGGTAGGCGAGCGCCGCCGCGGTGGGCTCGTTGATGATGCGCAGGACGTTGAGCCCAGCGATGGTGCCGGCGTCCTTCGTGGCCTGCCGCTGCCGATCGTTGAAGTGGGCCGGGACCGTGATGATGGCCTCGGTGACCGATTCGCCGAGGAAGTCCTCCGCGGAGCGCTTGAGCTTCTGTAGGACCATCGCCGAGAGTTCGGGCGGGGTGTACGCGCGGCCGTTGATCTCGAAGGCGCAGTCCCCGTTCTTCGTCTCGACGACCTTGTAGTTGACCAGGGGGACGTCTTTCCCGGCTTCCTTGTAGCGCTTCCCCATGAAGCGCTTCACGGAGTGGATTGTGGCGTCCGGGTTGATGAGCATCTGACGCTTCGCGATGTCGCCGACGAAGCGCTCGCCGCCCTTGGAGAAGCCGACCACCGACGGGGTCACGCGGCCGCCCTCTTCGTTGATGATCACCCGGGGCTCGTTCCGATCCATGTAGGCGCAGACCGAGTTGGTCGTGCCGAGGTCGATGCCGATGATCTTTCCCATGGGGGGGCGTCCGTCCTGGCGTTCTGCATGGAGCGTAGTGGACTGCGGCTCCCGCCGTCAAATCCGAGGAGCAAGCCGCCCGTGGCGGTGCGTGGGTGCCCCGGGCGGGGGTCGAACCCGCACGCCCGTGAGGGCCAGGGATTTTAAGTCCCCCGTGTCTGCCGTTTCACCACCGGGGCGCCACAGAAACGGGCTTAAGGCCGGACCGACCGCGTCGCAACCGCCGTCGGCCGTGCGCCCGCGTCGCTCATTCCCGGAGCGCGGCGTGCAGGCCGGCTACGTCGAGCACGCCGTCGAACCTGGCGCGCACGGCGCCACCGGGCTCGAGCACCAGCGTGACCGGGATGATGTCGGGCCAGCCGGGGACCGTGCGGGCGAGCACCGCGGAGGGGTTCGGCGTGGCGAGGTGGTAGGCGGGGAGGAGGATGCCGGAGGTGGCGAGGAAGCGCTCCACCGCCGCGCGATCGCGGGTGGCGTCGACGCTCACCAGCGCGAAGCGGGTGGTGGAGCCTCGCTCTTCGAGCGAGGCGGCCACCGTGCGGAACACGTCCATCTCGCGCACGCAGGGGCCGCACCAGGTTGCCCAGAAGTTCACGACCAGTAGGCTGTCGCGCCCGTTGTTCAGGAGCCCGCCGAGGAGCTCCTCATCGAGCGTCACCAGGGAGGGGGGCAGCTCGACGCCTTCGTCCGCAGCCGCGCCGGCCGCCACCGCGGCGGGCCCCGACGTGACCGACGGGCCGTCTTCGGGCAGGGAGTCGACGGGCAGCGCCTGGAGGCGCGCGCACGCGGTGAGCAGCAGCAGCACGGGGCTTCGTACCTCACGGCGCGGCGCCGGGCTATGCCGGGCGCGGAGGCCGTCCTGCTCGCCGTGCTCCTCATCGGCTGCGCGCTCCGCACCACGTCGAACGTCGAGGCCGCGCGTGCGCGTGCGCTGTCGGAAGCGGATGCCCTGTGGGCCGCGCGCGCCGAAGGCGACAACCTGACCCAGGCGGTCGGGCTGTGGATGGAGCTGCTCGCCGCCGACCCGGACGACCCCGCCGCGCTGGCGCGCCTCGCGCGCGCGGAGTGGACCGTCGGCCAGCTCGACCCCGATGGCGGGCTCCGGCGCTTCGAGTCCGGCCACGACTACGGCGCGCGCTGCCTGCTCGGCTGGCCGGCCTTCGCCGCGAACCTCGACGCCGCGCGGTACCGGATGACCGCCGAGGCGGTCGCGGAGCTGCCGGGGAGCGCGGCGGCGTGCGCGTTGTGGACCGCGGTTGGCGGGCTGACGCTCGCCGGTGCGCGCGGGCCCGGCGCGGCCCTCGATCTCACCGACGTGGCGCTCCTGCTCGACAGGCTCCGCGCGCTCGGGCCAGAGGCGGTGGGACTCGACCCGGGCTTCCTCGCCTGGGCGGAGGCCCGGTACCTCGTGCTCTCGGTGGCGCCCGGTCCGCCCCCGCCGGAGGCGCGCGCGCATTTCGCGGAGGCCATCGCGGCCGACCCGGAGGTAGGGCTCTTTCGGCGGGACCTCGCGGCGGCGTTCCCCGACGCGCGGGGCGTCGCGTTCGACGGGTTCGGCCCTACCGCACCGAACGGGTGGGCGCGCGAGAACGCGGTGTGGGTCGGGCAAGGGGAGTAGGAACGGCGGTGCACGCGGCGGGCGGGCTGACGATGCCTGACCGCGCGGGGGAGAAGGCGTACCGCTCCACGGTGCTCGCGCGCCGCGCGAGAAAAACGCGAAAACCCACGCGGACGCATGGGCTTTCGGTAGGTGCACGTGGGCCGGAGCCCGCGCGCTCAGGCCGCGGTCGGGCCCTTCATGATCGGCTTGCGCGCCGCGCGGCGAGCGGCCTTCCGCCGACGCTTCTCGGCAAGGCGCTGCTTGAGGCGGCGCTTCTCACCCGGCTTGAGGTAGAAGCTGTTCTTCTTGATGTCCTTGCGGATGCCTTCGCGTTCCACCTTGCGGCGGAAGCGGCGGAGGGCCTTCTCGAAGGGCTCGTTGTCGCGGACGGTGACGATGACCAAGGGTATGCTCCAATATCGCAGGCGGGCGCCGATTATCCGACGCGGCCCGCGCGCGCAAGCTCTTAGAACACGATGCCGACGGTGGCGCCGCCGAACGGGAGGAAGGCGTGGATTCCGCCCTCGAGACGAATGCTCGCTCGGTCCGAGATGCTGAACCGCGGCCCGATGGTGACATCGAGGTAGGGCAGCACGGGGATGAGCTCGATCGCGCCGTCGGAGGCGCAATTTTCTTGACGGAAGTACGCGGCGGAGCCGTCCGAGCCGGCGACTCCGCAGTCGATCTCCGCGTTGTTGTTGTTGCCCTCGGGGTCGGTCGGGTCTTCCCCGGGCTGCCACTCTTCGAGCTGGCCGACGACGATGCCGCCGCCGATGCCCGCGCCGAAGAGGAACGAGAACCAGTTGTTCGCCTTGAGCTCGTACGCGTAGCTCGCCCCGATGAGCACGATGCCGAACTTGTCGGGGGCGATCCAGGAGCCGTCGAGGTGGTCGGCGGGCTCTTCCTTGTCGTCCCAGTACCCGGCGTCGATCATCGGGTTGAGGTACTCGACGTAGAAGATGCCGTTCGCCTGCGCGTCCTTGACGACGAACTCGAGGCCGAGCGAGTACGCGCTGACGTGCGGGCGATCGGGGAGGGTCGCGTCGTCGGTGTTGCGGAAGTATGCGAGGTCGAGGAGGCCGTCGGGGAGATCCATGTAGCGGCCGCGAAAGCCGACTTCCATGAGGAACTTCCTCGACTTGGGCGGCGCGGCCTCCGCGACGGGAGCCACCACCGGGGCGGCGGGATCCTCCGTGGCGAAGGCAGTGGAGGCGGCGAGGATCGGGAGCGCGAGCAGCATGGGCGCGACCTTGACGTAGGGGGAGCGAGGCGGCATGGTCCCTGACGATGTCCGCGCTGTCAACCGTCATCCTGCTCGTCGTCGGCTGCTCCGTGCACGTGGGCGTGCTGCCGATCACGGGTACATGGGCGGTCTCCGCGGTGGAGGCCCCGGTCGCGGAGCCCGACGTGGATGCCTGGACGCGCGACGCCGTGGCGTCGGCCCTCGCGGCGCGCGGCGCCCTCGATCCGGCCGGTGGCGCGCTCCGGGTGACCGTGCGGGACGCCGCCTACACGCCGAGCCGCCGCGCGGGCGACGTGCTCCTCTACGAGGCGCGTCTCACCCTCGAGATGGAGGCCGCCGGCCGCACCGTCACCCGCACGCGCGCCTGGACCGTGCGGGACCCCGGCGACGCCGCGTCCGCGCGGAGCCAGCGCGAAGCTGCGCTCCGCACGTTGGCGACGCAGGTCGCGGAGGATTGCATCACGGCGCTGCTCGCGACGCCGGCGGCGGCTCCCGCGCCGAGCCGATAGGCTCCGCGGGCCGATGAACCCGCTCACCCCGCTCCACGGCTCCCTCGCGAGCCCCGCCGCCGTCTACGTGCTCGTGGGCCCCGAGCTCCTGCTCGTGCGGGAGGCCGAAGAGGCGCTCCGCGCCGCCGTTGCGAGCGGGCCCACCGCCGCGTTCAACCACGCGGTGTTCACCGCCGGGGAAGAGAGCGCGCTGAGCTTCCGGGACGTCGCGTGCACCGCGCCGATGATGGCCGCGCGGCGCCTCGTCGTCATCCGGCAGATCCAGGACGCGAACGTCGCCCTGCTGGAGTCGCTGCTCACGTACGTACAGAGCCCGTCGCCCACGACCGTGCTCGTGATCGTGGGCGAGAAGATGCCGTCGGCCAGCGGCGGCGTCGACCGGGGCACGCGCATCGTGAACGCGGTGAAGAAGACCGGCCTCGTGCTGAAGCTCGACGGGGAAGGGGTGGACCCCGCCGCCTTCGCAGCGGGCCGCGCGAAGGATCGTGGTGTCCGGATCGACCGCGACGCCGCCGGCCTCGTCGCGGAGTTCGTGGGCGGCGAGCTCGCGCTCGTGGCCGCCGACGTGGACAAGTGCGCGGACTACGTAGGGGCGGGCGGGCTCATCACGCGGGCGGTGGTGGAGGAAGTGTGCGCGTCCACCGCCGAGGCCGACGTGTGGGCGCTCACCGACGCCCTCGTGGCCCGCGACATGGACCGCGGCCTCGCCACGCTGCATCACCTCCTGGAGGACGGCGAGGCCCCGCACAAGCTCCTCGCGTCGGTGGCGTGGCAGCTTCGGCAGGTGCTGGCGCTGCAGGACGCCCTGCGCCGCGGGCTCTCCGAGCGGGAGGCGAACGTGCGCATGCCTCCCCAGAAGCTGCGGGTGCTGCGGGAGCAGGTGCAGAAGCGGCCGGTGTCGCCTTCCGCCGTGCTGGAGGAGCTCGCGGCGGTGAACCGCGCGATGAACTCTTCCCGCGCGGGGGACCGCCGGATCTTCGAGGCGTTCATCCTACGGTTGCTTCAGCGCTGAGCGTCGGGGGCCGCCGGCGGACCCGGGTGAGACCGCGCGGCGGCCCCGTGGGTGGCACACCGGTCCGGCGCCTGGACCGCATATCGCCGTCAAAAACATCTTCAGCGCCCGCGGAGTACCGGGGGCGCTTCGGATGCGCGAGGAGAGAACCGCCTTAGGAGGCGGACTCTTCCGCCTTGATCGCGTTGACCGCCTTGGCCAGGCGGCTGATGCGGCGCGCGGCGTTGCGGGGGTGGATGACACCCTTGCGCGCGAGCTTCTGGAGCAGCGACACGGTCGAGGGAAGATCGGCCGATGCCGCCGCGTGATCGCCACCGGCGACGAGGGAGCGGAGCTCCTTCACCTTGCCGCGCATGCGGCTCCGGTTGGAACGATTCCGCTCGTTGGCGGCCTGGCTTGTGCGAATACGCTTGATGGCGTCCTTGTGATGGGCCACGAAAATCTCCAATTTCAGGGCGCCAGGAACTATCTCGCGCACTCCTGTTGTCAAGGGCGACGGGTTCCGGTAGAACTCGGCCACCTCGCGCTCCCTATCCTAGGGGAGCCCTTTGCCCTCCCGCCCCTCCAAAACGAATGCTCGCCCTACAGGCTCCCAACCTGTCGAGCGCGGCCCGTGTCGCAGAACCGCCGGTACGAATCGGCGTTTATGACGGGCCCCTCGAGCTGCTCCTTTTCCTGGTACGCCGGGAAGGTGTGGACGTGCGCGAGATTCCGGTCGCCCGCATCTGCGACGCGTACCTCGCGTACCTCGACGGCGCCGACGAGATCGACGTGGATCAGGCCGGGGACTACCTCGTGATGGCGGCCACGTTGTGCCAGCTCAAGGCGCGCGAGCTGCTGCCGCGCGCGCCGACGGAGGTGGAAGAAGAAGAAGAGATCGACCCCCGCGAGGCGCTCGCCCGCCGGCTGCTCGAGTACGAGCGCTACCGCGACGCCGCCGAGGAGCTCGGGCGCCGCGAGCGCCTCGATCGCGACGTGTTCGCCCGCCCCGCCGAGCCGCCGGCAGCCGACGAGCAGCACATCGATCCCGGCACCGACATCTTCGGCCTGCTGCGCATCTTTTACGACGCGGCGGAGCGCGCGGCCCGGCCGCCGCACGAGCACCGCGTGGTCCGGGAGCGCTTCTCCTTCGCGGAGACCGTCCGCTGGATTCTCGGGCGGCTCCCCCCCGGCGAAGAGGCGCTCCTCTCCGAGGTCTTCCTCGAGGTGAACACCCGCAGCCGGCGGATCTTCACCTTCTTGGGCGTCCTCGAGATGGCGCGGCTCCAGTTCATCGACATCGCGCAGAACATCCACCTCGGCGCGGTGCGCGTCATCGGGCGCGTCCGTCTCGAGGACGCCGACTTGTCCGCATTGCCCGAGGAAGAGACGGAGGACGACACCGATGGATGACGACGACAACGTCGTCCTTCTCCGGCCGGTCGCGGGCGAACGCGTCGAGCGCGACCCCGAACGGGAAGACGGCGAACGCGGCCCGCCGCCGCCTGAGCTCCTTGTTCCGGCCGTCGAAGCATGCCTCTTCGCCTCCGCGGGAGTCGTGACCGTGCCCCAGCTCGCGGCCGCCCTCATGGTGGACGCCCGCCTCATCGACGCCGCGCTGGAAGCGCTGGGCGAGCGCCTCAGGCGCACGGGTGCCGGCGTGCGGCTCGCGCCGGTCGGCGACGGGTGGCAGCTCCGCACCGAGACGCGCATGGCCCCGTGGGTGGCCGCCATCCGCGGCGGGAAACCCGCGAAGTTATCCCGCGCGGCGCTCGAGACGCTCGGGGTCGTGGCGTTCCGGCAGCCCGTGTCGAAGGGCGTGGTCGACGACATTCGCGGCGTGGACTCGGGCGGGGTGCTCCGGTCGCTCCTCGATCGCGGGCTCCTCAAGGTGGTCGGGCGCTCCGACGACCCCGGCCGGCCGATCACCTACGGGACAACCCCGGCGTTCCTCGAGCTCTTCGGCATGCGCAGCCTCGCCGACCTCCCGACCCTCAAGGATCTCCGCGCGCTCAAGGATGACGCCCCGCCCGATGGCGGCGTGGTGCCCTTTCCGGACGGCGAGTAGCGGCGCCGTCGCCGCAAAAGCGGCGGTCAGGGGCGACACCGTGACTACGGTGCGTTAGGCGCCCGCTCGCCCGTCGTGAGACGCGCAAGGAGCCTGAATGGAAGAGCAAGAAGGGAAGCGCCGCCTCGCCAAAGTCCTGGCCGAACGCGGAGTTGCCAGCCGGCGCGAAGCCGAGCGCATGATCGAGGCGGGGCGTGTCTCCGTCAACAACGTGGTGGTCTCGCACCCCGGTCACCCGGTGGACGAGCACGCGGACAAGATTCGCGTCGACAACCGCTACCTCGGCGCCCCGCCGCGCCGGGTCTACTTCCTCCTCTACAAGCCGAAGGGCTACATCACGAGCCGCGACGACCCGGAAGGCCGCGCCTCCGTGCTCGAGCTGCTCCGCGACGTGCCCGACCGCGTGGAGCCCGTCGGGCGCCTCGACATCAACACCGAAGGCGCGCTGCTGCTCACGAACGACGGCCCGCTCGCGCACAAGCTCACCCACCCGAGCACCGGCGTGCCGAAGCGCTACGCCGCGAAGGTGTGGAAGACGCCGAGCGAGCGCACGATTCAGCGCCTCGAAGAAGGCGTGATGCTCGAAGACGGGAAGACCGCCCCCTGCAAGGTGCGCGTGGTCGAGACCACGGACGAGGGCAACTCCTGGGTGGAGATCACGGTCACCGAGGGCAAGAACCGCCTCGTCCGGCGCATGCTGGCCGCGGTGGGGCACCCCGTGGCCAAGCTCCGCCGCGAGTCGTTCGCCACGATCAGCCTCCGCGGGCTGGAGCGCGGGGAGTACCGCATGCTCACCGGCGAGGAGGTCGATCGCCTCCGCGAGCTGTCCGAGGGCGTCTCCGCGATCAACGTCGGCCGCAAGGCTGGCCGGAGCAAGGTCGGCTTCGCGAAGCCGAACGCAGAATGGCTGCGCAAGCGCCTTGACAGGTCGCAGCGCAAGGATAGAAGGGATTCACTGCCGCGGGGTGGAGCAGCCAGGTAGCTCGTCGGGCTCATAACCCGAAGGTCGTCGGTTCAAATCCGGCCCCCGCAACCACACTGAAGCCGGCTCTCGAATCAGGTCGAGAGCCGGCTTCACTGCTTTTGCGCTCCGCGAACGTGCCGTCGCAGGGTGGGGCGGGGAGGAGGAAGGCCCGGGGGCAGCCGGACCGCGCGCGGACGCGCGGCCGCCGCGGAAGCCACGGTGCCGAAGCCGCGGTCGGTGGTTCAGGTGCGGCAACGCGATGCGCGCCCGCGCCCCCCGTGGCTCGCGACGCCCCACGGCCTTCGGGAGGCCGGCGCCCGCTTGCTTCGCCGCGTGCTTCGCCGCGGCTCTCGCGGCCCGCTCAGAGCCCGGGCCCGCCGACGAGCACGTACACCGCGCTCGCGCCGGGCGCGCCGATGAGCACCTCGGTGTCGCCGTCGGCGTCGGGATCGCCGCCGGGTGCGAGCGCCAAGCCCGCGTTGTCGCCCGGCTCGGCGCCGATCAGCAGCGCGTGGGCTTCCGACGCCAGGGCCTCGCCTTCGTCGGGCGCGAGAAACACGCGCACGTCGCCGCGGGAGGAAGTGTCGCGGGCGCCGCCGACGAGGAGATCGACGCGGCCGTCGCCGTCGATGTCGAGAGGGGTGACGGCGCGGCCGAAGCCGGTGTACGCGGTGTCGCCGCGGACGGACCAGTCGGCGGCGGCGAGATCGACGAGGGTGGTGACGGGGCCCCGGACGAGCCAGAGGCCGCCCGCGTCCGTGCCGCCGCTGTCGAGCGCGGGCCCGCCGACGAGGATGTCGGCGTAGCCGTCGGCGTCGAGGTCGCCCGCGGCGGTGACGTGCATGCCGGTGCCCGCCGCGGCCTGCTCGCCGAGGAGCCGCGTCTCCACCTCGGGGAGCGCGACCGCGCCGCTCACCGGCCCGGCGAGCACGTAGACGATGCCCTGCGCGGACCGCGTTTCGGTGCCGCTCGCGTTGACGATGGCGGCGTCGGGGAGGCCGTCGCCGTCGATGTCGCCGAGGCCCGCCGCGCTCGAGGCGTTGAAGCTGCGGCTCGCGACGAGCGTGGCGAGGGCGCCGTCGAGCGCGGTGGCGCCCGCCGCGGCCCCGGACAGGACGTACCCGACGGTGGCGTCGGTGTCGGGGGCGGCGAGGAGGAGGTCGCCGATGCCGTCGCCGTCGTGATCGCCGACGGGGGCGAGCGCGCCGATCGTGGAGCCCGGGGTGAACGAGGCCTCCGCGGAGGCGAGCCCGCGGTCAGCGTCGAAGGGGCCGTGCACGAGCCACGCGGACCGGGCGCCTGC